>JAAELL010000310.1 GCA_024226735.1 bacterium
CCTTCTCCGACCTCTCGACCGGCGAGGTCACCAGCTGGTCCTGGGACTTCGGTGACGGCAACACCTCGACGGTCCAGAACCCTGGTCACAACTACGCGCTGAGCGGCAACTACACCGTCGCCCTCACCGCCACTGGTCCCGGCGGCTCCGACACCGAGACCAAGACCGCCTACGTCTCCGTGAACGCAGCGACGCCGGTTCCGGAGTTCATGGGCAACCCCACCTCCGGCACGGCGCCCCTGGCCGTGAGCTTCACCGATCTCTCGACGGGTGAGATCACCAGCTGGAGCTGGGACTTCGGCGACGGCAATCTGTCGACCGAACAGAATCCCAGCCACACCTACACGGCGAGCGGTGTCCACAGCGTCTCGCTCAGCGTGACCGGCCCTGGTGGAGCCGACACCGAGACGAAGCCCGGCTACATCACCGTGAACGCCGCGGCGCCGGTCGCGGAGTTCTCGGGCTCGCCGACGGGCGGCATGGCGCCGCTCCTGGTCGCTTTCTCCGACCTCTCGACCGGTGAGATCACGAGCTGGGCCTGGGACTTCGGCGACGGCGGCACGTCGACGCTGGAAACCCCCAGCCACACCTACGTCGCGGACGGCACGTACACCGTGGCACTCACCGTGACGGGCCCCGGTGGAATGGACACCGAGACCAAGACGGACTACGTCACCGTCAGCGCTACGGTCCCGGTCGTCGAGTTCTCCGGCGATCCGCAGACCGGACTGGCGCCGCTCACTGTGGACTTCGTCGACGAGAGCGAAGGGACCATCACGAGCTGGGCCTGGGACTTCGGCGACGGCAACACTTCGGCCCTGCAGTTCCCCGGCCACACGTACACGGCGAGCGGGGTCTACACGGTCTCGCTCACCGCGACCGGCCCGGGCGGCAGCGCGACCGAGACGAAGATCGACTACATCACGGCCAACGCGGCAACGCCCGTCGCGGAGTTCTCGGCCAACCCGACCTCGGGGCTCGCTCCGCTGGCCGTCACCTTCTCGGACCTCTCGAGTGGCGAGGTCGCGAGCCGGTCGTGGAACTTCGGTGACGGCGGCACTTCGACGATGCAGAGCCCGAGTCACACGTACGTGGCGGACGGCGACTACACGGTGAGCCTCACGGTCACTGGACCGGGTGGCACCGACACCGAGACGAAGCTCGACTACATCACCGTCAGCACGACCGCTCCGGTCGCCGAGTTCTCGGGTGCGCCGCTGAACGGCACGACCCCCGTGACGACCTTCTTCACCGACCTGTCGACGGGCATCATCACCGATTGGCTCTGGGACTTCGGACACGGCGAGACGTCGACCGCCCAGAACCCGTTCCACGACTTCCGCTTCCTGGGTCCGCAGACCGTGTCACTCACGGTGACGGGACCAGGCGGCTCGAACACCGAGACGAAGGTCGGCTACGTCATCGTCGACCCGGCGATGATCGGGACGAATTACTGCATGGCGAACCCGAACTCGACCAGCCTGACAGCCATGATGAGCGCATCGGGAAGCGCGAGCGTGGCGGTGAACGACCTCCGCCTCATCGCCGCCGACATGCCGCTGAACCAGTTCGGCTTCTTCCTGGCCAGCCCGACGCAGGGCTTCATCGAGATGCCCGGCAACAGCTCGGGCAACTTCTGCCTCGGCACGGGACCGAACCTCGGCCGGTACAACAACTTCGTCCAGAACACTGGCAACACCGGCGGCTTCTCGGTGCGCATCAACCTGGTCGCGATCCCGATCTCCGTCGCACCGTTCACGGTCGCGATGCAGCCCGGCGACACGTGGAACTTCCAGGCGTGGTACCGCGACGGTCAGACGTCGAACTTCACCGACGGGTTGGAAGTCCTGTTCGAGTGAGCTGACGGCTACGAAAGCGCGCCCTCGCCTCCCGGAGGCGGGGGCGCGTTGCGTTCAGCCGCGCTCCAGCACGAGCCCGTCCAGCCAGGCTCCCTCCGCAGCGCCCGGCTGACCGGCGTGATTCTCGCGGAACCCCACCTGGAACGCGCCGCTGCGCGGACCGTTCTCGGGCAGCCGGCCGCGGTACACGTCCTGACCGCCTACGCGCACGACGAGCTCGTCGCCGCGCGCATCCGACAAGACCGTGAACGAGAATTCCGTCCACTGCCCGGGTGTGACGCCGAGCGTCGCGTTCGATGCCGACGCCAGGAGTTGCACGGGGTCGCCGTCCGCGTTGTCGTGGGAAGCGTGGACCAGCTCCCACACTCCGGGGTGGTTCGGCCGACCATCGGCCAGCCCGACCCCCGCACGGTTCTCGTAGATGAGCCAGTAGCCCGACTCGTACGCGCTTCGATCGGCGGCCGTGCTCGTGAAGAAGTTGCTGCCCTGCGCGCCACACACTCCGACCGCAACCGCCTGGGCCGGCGCCGCGGCCGCGGGGACGAAGAGCTCGCCCGTCGCCTCGAGCCCCTGCTCCGCGCCGAGCGCCGCATCCCCCACGACGCCGATCACGCCGCCGCCGGCTGTGTCGACCACGCGCCACGCCAGCCCGCCGCTCGGCGACGGCGGCAAGCCGTTCGCGACCGGATCGGCGACCCGCACCGTGTCGTACGTCTGGAAGACGAGACCGGGCGGTGTCTCGAAATCGAAGCTCGCGGGCAAAACGACCGTCCCGCCGTTCGCCGAGCCCGGCGAGGCGGGCTGGAAGGAAAAGTCCGCCGCGTTGACGCGCGTATCGCGGCCATCGGGATAGCGCCCGACCGAGTACGGCACGCCGCTCGCATCCGTCCCATCGGCGACCTCGCCGATCCAGGGGCTGCCGGCAGACGTGACGCCGAGGGTGCTGGGCCGCACGAGCTCACCGAGGCCGCCGAACGCCTCGTAGACGACGGAGTCATAAACGTGCCCGGTGCCGGGGTCGTAGAGCTGCAGCGCGCTCGGATCGACGTTGGGTAGATCGTCCAGGGCCGCGTCGAACAGAAACGCCGAGTCGACGCCAGGGACGCCCGGGTCACCGGCGACGAAGAAGCCCGCGCCACCGCCGTCGTCGGACACGGCGCCGACGAGCGGAATCGTGCGCAGCACGCTGCCGTCGCTCGAGTCGTAGATTCGCAAACGCAGTCCGACGGGCAGCGGCCCCGCCGGCCCGTGGATCTCGACGAACTCGCGATCCGAGTCGCGGTAGCGGAGCTCGTTGATGCGGTACGCGCCGTGCGGATCGCTCGCCCCGAAGGCGATCTCGTCGAACACGATGCTGCCCACGGCGACGCCGTCGCCCTCGATGACGAACCCGAAGAAGCCGACGTCGCTCGCGCCGCCGCCCGCCGAGTCGATCAGCCCGTCGCCACTCCGCAGGCCCGGCTCGGCCGTGGGGAAAGCGTTGACGGAACCAGCGTCCGACAGGTCCCAGACGAGCTCACGCCATCCGGCGCGGCCGAGGGGCACGAGCGGCGATGCCTCGAGCTCGTCCTCGGCGTCGACGGCGATCATGCGCACGCCGTACCCCGCGTAGCCCGTGGACGTGTGGATCCAGGTCGACAGGCGACTCGCCTGGGGAAAGAAGCCGAGGACCGCGTTGCGGTCCGTCACCGCCGGCGCGAGGGGGCTCGCGAGCACCTCGTGCGCGAAGACCGCGCGATTGCCGCGCGCCCCCTCGAAGTCGAACGTGACGCGCATCGCGTTCGTGCTCGTCACGATCGCACCGGGAGTCGCGGGGGCACGCACGAGGCTCCGGGCACAGTCGCCATCGAAGTCGCCGGTCGTGTCCGGCGCTTCGTTCGGGTCGCGCCAGCGGAAGTCGAGCCCCTCGAACCCCTCGAGCACGAAGCGTCGCGTGCCGAACGGCGAGAGGATCTCGTGGCACAGCTGGTACACGTGCGGGTACGTCCGCGTCCGCGCCACGCTCGCGCCCGTCCGCGGGTCGATCGACGTGAACTCGGCCATCCACATCAGCGACCAGAAGCCGACGCCGCCGAGGCGCCGACCGTTCCAGGTGCCACTCGGGTCGCGGAAGCTCAGCGCGTGGCGGATCTCGACTTCGAGCGCCTCGGGCGCCTCCCACGTGCGGACGTGGGATGCGCCGTCGCTCCAGGCGTACCAGCCAGCTTCGTCGCCGCCGACGTACTGATCGGTGAAGGGCCCGCCGAAGCTCGGATTGAGCGTCACGTCGTACAGGGCGTCGGTGAACCCGGACGAGGACGAGCTCACTCCGACCCCGTTGTACACGCCGACTCCGTTCCAGCGCCGCGAGTACGCGGACACGACGGGCACGAGCTTGCGCGGCGGCAACCCGTCGTTCAGGTACGCGCGCATGCGCGTCGCGCCCAGACAGTTGTCGAAGTCGCTGATCGCGTGCGCCGTCAAGCCACTCGCCCAGTCGTACATGCTGTACAGCATGTAGTCGATCACGGGCGTGATCCCCGTCGTCGCGTCGAAGTCCCACTGGCTCGAGCTGAAGATCGCGTTGGTGTAGATGCTCGACTCGAACGTCGGATCGACGGTGTCGAGCGCCGCGCGCAACGTCGTCATGAAAGCCGTCACGCCGTCGCGCACGCTCGCCCCCCAGGAGAACTCCAGGTCGAGGCTGACGCCGTGCGCGTAGCTGTCACCCGCGAGCAACAGGGCGATCTCGTTCGCCAGGACGCCGCGCTTGACCGGCGATGTCATGACCGCCTCGATCGTCCCGCCCGGCGAGTCGTCGAAGTTGTTGACGACGAGGATGACCTTCACCCCCGCCGCCTCGGCCGCTCCGCCGGCACGCAGGTACGAGGAGCGACCCGTGAAGGCGGACGTGCCGACGAGGTGTCCCTGCGCATCGAACCCGACGAAGCGCGAGCCCACATGCGTCAGCGCGTGCCAGCGCAGGTGCGGCACCTGGGTCTCGCTCTGCAGGTAGCCGAACACGATGAAGTCGTGCAGGACCTGCGGCCGCGCGACGGCGATCGGCGCGGACGTCGGGAAGAGCGCCCCGGCAGCGGAGAGCTCCGCCGCCTCCGCGACGTCCTCCGTCCGCACCTCGAGGCGATCGCGCAGCTCCTCGTGCTGGGCGGCGTGGACGCCTCGCACCGGCCCGGGGTCCTGCGCGAGCGCTAGGGAGCCCAGGAGCCAGGCTCCGCATGCAGGGATGAACGTCAAGGTGGACCTCCGACTCGGTGAGGATCAGAGCATCTCCAGCATACTCTTGCCGAAAGCCGTGCCTATCTGCGCGAAGAACCATGGGCTCCCCAGGTAGTGATACGGCCGGTCGTTGCCGAACTGCTTCCACTTCTCGACGTCCGCCTTCCAGCCGCCAGGACCGTGGTAGATCGCGTCCGCTTCCATGTCCCAGTACTGGTCGGTCTCGACGACGCGCACGGTGCCCTCGAACTCCTCGTAGCCCGCCATCGCCAGCTGCGCCTTCTTGATCAGGTCGCGCGGGCTCGGCTTGCCGTCCTTGCTCTTCTTCGGCTCCTTCTGTCCGTCGAAGCCGACCTGGCCGATCACGAAGTTCATCCCGGGCGCCTCGAGGTCCTTGCGCACGTCGCGGATCAGGTGCGCCAGGTGGGTCTCGTAGCCCCCGCTCCAGTCGTCGTTGAACTGATCGTTCCAGCCCTGGAACCAGACGAAGCCCGTGAGCTCGTAGCCCTGCCCGCGGTACTTCGGAAAGCGCTCCTTCAGGTTCGCGAGCGATTCGCGCACCTCGCGCAGCATCTCGCGGTAGAAGTGCCCGTAGCTGGCTTCGATCTCGGCCGCGGTCACGACCTTCGCCTCGCCGCCCTTCGCTTCCGCGCGCTTCTTGTTCTGCGCCGTCCGCTCCGCGGCCATGCGCGCGTACTCCTCGGCACTCGGGTGCGGCGCCGACGGCGCGAGGAAGTCGCGCCCGAGCGACTTGCCGCCCCACGCAGTCTTGATCAACAGCACCTGTTCGTCGTAGTGGTCCCCGACGACGTGGCCGAAGTTGTACTCGGGCCCGAAGCACTTGTTCGGCCTCGCGAAGCCGACGGTCAGGTCGCCGCGCTGCCCGAGGTAGTCGACCCACACGTCGGAGCGCACGCTCCACGCGTACTGGGGCTCCTTGGGGTTCGCCTCGAGCGAGGCCCGGTGCTTCCGGGCGAACGCTTCGTGGTCGCCGTCCTCGAGAAAGTGCGTGTAGCGGTCGCGGTACTCGGGCCGCGACACCTGGTAGGCGAGCGGCTCGGGGAAGCCCTTGCCCTCCATGTTGGACTGGCCGGCCAGGATGAAGACCTTGACCTTCTTGTCGTCGGCGAGCAGCGCCGAAGCGAAGACGAGGAGCAGCAGCGCGGTGAGGGCAGGGCGATTCGGCATGCGGAGACCTGACGTTGGGACAACGACCGTAGGATCGGACGTGACCGAGGATAAGGCGGGCGGGTTCGACACGGGATGCGATTCGGGCGAAGCCTCCCGCCGCTCGCGGGTTACAAAGGTCACATGCGGGGGATGATCGCACTGCTCGCCGTCCTGGCGCTCGCCTGGGCGGCCGGAACGTGGCTGACGCGCGGCTCGCTGGTCGAACCCGGCCTCATCGCGCGCTCGCGCCCGAAGCTCTGGACGCAAGAGAACGCTGCGCCCGCTCCGCTCGTGGAGCCGCGGGCACCCGACGCCGCGGTGGAGGTAGGGGCGGAGCCGGCAGCTGCAGCCTCGAAGCCCGAGCCCTCTCTTACGACCGACGGCGCGGCCAGTCCCCAGGCGGCCCTGATGCTCTACGTCGTCGACGAGCAGAGCAACACGGTCCTAGGGGCCGCGGTCTCGATCCGCACCGCCGACGCCGCCAAGCCTTGGAACGTGTCGCACGCGAGCACCTCGCGCCTGGTCGTCTACGTTCCGTGCGAGCGCGATCTCGTGGTCGAGGTCTCGAGCCCCAGCAACTTGTTCGCTCCGGAGTCGCGCCGCATCGCCGCGATCCCCGCCGGTGCGCACCGCAAGAAGATGATCGGCGTGAGCGCGCAGGGGGACGCCTTCCTGACCGGTCGAGTGCGAGCGGCCGAGGACGGAACGCCGCTTGCCGGCGCCGAAGTGCGGATCACCACGGGCAAGGTGGGCGTCACGAGCCGAGCGCTCGAGGCACCACGAGCGGTGACGGACGACGACGGCCGCTTCCGCCTCGCGCACGTGTCCGACGAACGCGCGTGGCTGCAAATCAGCGCCAAGGGACGGGCGACGGAGCGAATCGAAGTGCTCCACGGGCCCGGCCGCGGGGCGATCCCCTTCGACGCACGGCTCGCGGCGGGAGGTACGCTGCACGGCCTCGTCGACGTCGACCAGGCACCGATCACGTACCACATGCTCCACGTCGAGCGCGGGTCGTCCGGCTCCTCGATGCGCTGGTCGTGCCAGCTCGAACAGGGACGCCGCTATCGCCTCGACGACTTGCCCACCGGCGTCCCGCTACGTGTCACGGTGCGCGCCCTCCACGTCCTGGGGAGCAATGGCGGCGCCGAGCCGCGCCCCCTCCTCGAGACGGAGGTTCTGCTGACCGCTGGCGAGGTTCGCGAGCTCGACATCCGAATCTCCGGCGAGGACGGCGGTTTGACGCGGGACCTCCGAACCGAACCGGTGTTACGGTCCCCGCGATGACCACGGACGAGCTGCTCCACGCCTTCGAACCGTCCGCCGCCGATCCCTGGGATCGGGGCAAGGCCGGACACCTCGCCCGCCGCGCCGGGTTCGGCGCGACGCTGCAAGAGCTGGACGAGCTCGTCGCGCTGGGCCCGGATGGCGCCGTCGCGCGCTTCGTCGATTTCCCGGATGTGGACACCGCGCTCGAGGCGGAGATGGAGGCGGTCGGCGGCGAGCTGACCGAGGGCCTCGGGCCAAAGGGCACGCCCGACTTCCAGCAGGTCCAGCGCCTGCGCCGCGCCTGGGTGTACCGCATGGTGCGCGGCAACTTCCCGTTGCAGGAGAAGCTGACGCTCCTGTGGCACGACCACTTCGCGTGCCAGGAGAACGTCGTGCTCCGCGGCGCTTTGCTCCAGGCCCAGAACGAGCTGTTCCGGCGCCTCGCGGCGGCGCCGTTCGGAGAGCTGCTCGCGGGCGTCGCGCGCGACCCGGCGATGCTCGTGTTCCTCGACAACCGCCTCAGCACGCGCGAGAACCCGAACGAGAACTGGGCGCGCGAGCTCGTCGAGCTCTTCACGCTCGGCCTCGATCAGTACACGCAGCGCGACATCGTCGAGCTCGCGCGCATCTTCACCGGCTGGACGACACCCGCCAAGCACGAGGCGGTCTTCGCGTTCCGCCCCGACCGACACGACGCGAGTGACAAGGTGCTGTTCGGCGCGCCGCTCGCCGGCCGCTCGGGGCCCGAGGGCGTGGCGGAGGGCGAGGAGGCGCTCGCCCGCATCCTCTCCCACGGCTCCTGCGCGCCGTTCCTCGCGGGGAAGCTGCTCGCGTGGTTCGTCTCGCACGAGGTTGAGCCGAGCGCCGCGAACGCGTTGGGCGACGCCCTGCGTGCGTCCGACTTCAACGTGCGCGAGACGCTGCGCAAGCTGTTCAGCTCCGCCTGGTTCTACACCCCCGAGCGGCGCCTGCAGCGCGTCAAGAACCCGGTCGAGCTCGTCGTCGGCGCGGCGCGCCGGCTCGGACTGCAGAACCCGCATCTGGCGAGCATCCCGCGCCACGTGCGCGAGCTCGGGATGCACCTGTTCTTCCCACCGAGCGTCGCGGGTTGGAACCACGGCGAAGCCTGGATCGATTCGGGCTCGACCCTGCGGCGCCACGACCTCGCCTTCGAGCTGTCGGAGCTGCCGCACACGCGGCGCCAGGTGCTGGGGCGCGCCGCGGCGAACTTCGACGCTTTCCTGCCCGACGCGAATGCCGACGATCGCGCAGTCGTCGACGCAATCGCCGACGCCCTGCTCGACTTCCCGCTGCCGGAAGCCAAGCGCCGCATCGTCACGCGCGCGCTCGGCGAGGTCGCCGCCCCGCGCTCCGCCTCCCCCGCCAAACGGCATCGCCGCCGCGTGCGCGCGGCCGTCCACCTCGTCCTCGCGAGCCCCGAAGCTCTGATCGCCTGAGCCTGAGGAAAATGACAAAGCTCGATCGACGCACACTGCTCTTGGGCTCCGCCGCCGGCGCCTTGACGCTCGGCCGCGGCCTCGGAGCCGCCGGCCGCGGCGACGAAGGCGAGTCCCTGCTCGTGGTCGTCGAGCTGCGCGGCGGCAACGACGGCCTGAACACGGTCGTTCCGTTCGAGGACGATCACTACTACCGCGCGCGTCCGAGCCTCGCGCTCGCGAAGAAGGACGTGCTGCGCCTCGACGACCTGAACGGGATGCACCCCGCGCTCCAGAAGACCGCGCGGCGCTTCGGACGCGGCGGAGTCGCTATCGTGCAGGGCGTCGGGCACCGCGAGCCGGACCTCTCGCATTTTCGGTCCCAGGACATCTGGGGTGCAGGCAGCACCGACCCGGCGAAACTGCCGGAGACCGGCTGGCTCGGTCGCGCGAGCGACCGCGATCCGCGCGCCCCGGCAAACCCCGTCGCGCGCCTCTCCGTCGGCGCCTTCGGTCTGCCCTACGCGCTGCGCGGTGAGCGCACGGCCTGCGCGGTGCCCTCACTGCAGCGCTACGCGCGCCGCACGGCGCCGAACGGCTCGAAGGCCGGCGAACGGCGCGCCCGCCTGCGCGCGCTCGAAGCGCTCAATCAGCCCGCGGGCGAAATGAAGGACATGGATCCCTCTGCCCTGAGGCGCGCGACGCGCGCCGCGGAGACGGCGCGGCTCTCGCTGGCCGACCTGGCGCGCGTACGCGCCTTCGAGCCCGAAGCGACTTGGCCCGATACGCAGCTCGCGACCGATCTGCGCGTCGTCGCCGGTGCTCTCGCCGCCGGACTGCCCACGCGCGTCGCCTACGTCGTGCTCGACGGGTTCGACACGCACGCGCGGCAGGCGGGCACGCACCGCGAGCTGCTCGCCGAGCTCGACGGTGCAGTCGACGCGTTCCTGAACGAGATGGAAGCGCGCGGACGCCTCGACCGCACGCTCGTGGTCACCGTGAGCGAGTTCGGACGTCGGGTCGCGGAGAACGGAGTCGGCAAGACGGCCGGCACCGACCACGGCGCAGCGTCGGTCGCGCTCCTGATGGGCGGCCGCGTGCGCGGCGGCGTGCACGGTGATCCGCCGCAGCTCGACCGCTTGGACCCCGATGGCAACCAGCCGCACACGACGCACTTCCTCGAGCTCTACCAGACGGTGGCGAGCTCGTGGCTCGGCGTGAAGGACGAGCGGGTGCTGGGTGGCGGCTTCGAGCCGCTCGGAGTCCTCTCGTGAAGCGCCTCGCCCGGCTGCTCTTGCTCGGCGCCTTCTCGCTCGGGGCGTGTGCGGGCTCGCACGCGCCCGAGGCGGCGGCGCTCCTGCAGGACGCCCCCACGATCGACGTCGTCGAGCACCCCGCGCCGACGCTCCAACCCGAGGTCCCGACCGCGGACCGCGACGCGAACGACCCCGCGCCGGCCGGGGTCCCGCTCGTGCGCGACGGCGCCGTCACCGGCCGCTTCGTGGCCGAGGGGCAGAAGGTGCGCTACCCGTTCGAGGCACGAGCGGGCGAGCTCTCCCTCTTCGATCTCGGCACGTGGGGCTACGAGCGCGGCTGGCAGTCGGGCGCGCGCATCGCCGTGCTCGACGGGCAGGGGCGCGAGCTCGCGGCCAAGACGCCATCGGGCGGCACGGTGTACCGCGCATTCCTGCCGTTCGTCGCTCCGGACGACGGCACGTACGCAGTCGAGCTCACCGCCGAGCAACGCTCGTTTCGCTTCACGCTGGTGCGCCACAGCGGCTACCGAGCGCGCAGCCGCGGCGACTTGCTCGCGACCAAGGAGCGCGAGCTCGTGCACGGCTGGCTCGCGCCCGGCGAGGACCGCGTGACGTACGACCTGGACCTCGCCGACGGCGAGCGCGTGTTCGTGCGCGTGCACGACTCGCACGAGGCGGGCCGCAACCAGGCGCGTGCCGAACGGCGCAGGCGGCCGGAGACCGCCCGCGCGGGCCGCGCACAGCGCCAGCCAGCGTTTCCGCGGTTCGTCGTGTCGACACGCGGCACACGGCCGGCGCACTCGCTGTTCTACATCGCGGACGGACCCGGTCCGCACCGCGTCACGGTCGGCGCCCGCGGATCCAATCCCGGAGGCCTGTTCGACCTCGAGCTCCAGCGCGATCCGCCGTTCGTCCACGTGCACGGAACCGTCGGCGATCACGAGGACGAACCGGTCGCCGGCGTCGAGCTGCACTTCGTACGCGAGCCGGACTTCGACGACCTGGGTCGGGCGACGACCGACGCGCAGGGCCGCTACCGTCAGCCGCTCCTGCCGGGCGCCTACACGATCGTGCTCGCGGGCTCGCGCGCGGACCCGGTACGCACGACGATCGCCGCGGACCGCGAAGTCAACTTGATCTTCGACGGCTCGTAGGGCCTAGTGGTGTGATTCACTCTTGTGCGGCATTTTGGTCGGTGCGTACGCGTTCGCTGCAAGGCGCAGCGACGACGCGACTTCGCTGCAAGTCTCGGAGGACGCGCAACGCAGCAGCGGGCGGGTACGGGCCGACCAAAATGCCGCACAAGAGTGAATCACACCACTAGGCGGCTGGCCGAGAATCCTGCGGGTGCCGAAGCTGTTCATGGCGCCACGGCTAACGCCGTGGCCGCTCGGTGCTTCGATTCGAGACGCGCGCGTCTTTGGTCGCTGCGCTTCCTACACTCGGTGGGACCCCCTTGGAGCCCCACCTTGAAGACCATCGCCTGCGCCCCTGTCCTGCTCTCGTTCGTCGCCGCATTCGCCCAGGACTCGAGCTTCGACGGTCTGAGCTACCGCGAGGTCGGCCCCTACCGCGGCGGCCGTAGCGCCGCGGTCGCCGGCATCCCCTCGAAGCCGAACACCTACTACTTCGGCGCCGCCGGCGGCGGCGTCTGGAAGACGGGCGACGGCGGACGCAGCTGGGACAACGTCTCCGACGGCTTCTTCGGCGGCTCGATCGGAGCGGTCGCCGTGTCCGAGTGGGATCCGAACGTCGTCTACGTCGGCGGTGGCGAGAAGACCGTGCGCGGCAACGTGTCGCACGGCGACGGGATCTGGCGCTCGGACGACGCGGGTAAGACGTGGAAGCACGTCGGCCTCGGTGACTCGCGCCGCATCCCGCGCATCCGCATCCACCCAAAGAACCCCGACCGCGTCTGGGTAGCGGCCCTCGGCCACCTGTTCGGGCCGAACGCCGAACGCGGCGTCTTCCGCTCCGACGACGGCGGCGCGACGTGGGACAACGTCCTGTTCGTCAGCGACGAAGTCGGCGCGGTCGACCTCGCGCTCGATCCGACCAACCCGCGCGTCCTGTACGCGTGCTTCTGGCGCGTCAAGCGCACGCCGTGGAGCCTCGAGTCGGGCGGCGAGGGCTCGGGCATCTGGAAGACGACCGACGGCGGCGACACGTGGACCGAGATCACGCGCAACCCGGGGCTGCCGGCGGGACTCACCGGGATCTCCGGCATCACCGTGTCCCCCTCGAACCCCGAGAACCTCTACGCAATCGTCGAGGCGGAGGACGGCGGAGTGTTCCGCTCGCGCAACGGTGGGAGTACCTGGTCGCGCACCAACTCCGAGCGCAGCCTGCGCCAACGCGCGTGGTACTACACGCGCATCTACGCCGACCCCGTCGACGAGGAGCAGGTCTACGTCCTCAACGTTCAGTTCCACCGCTCCAAGGACGGCGGCACGACCTTCTCGAGGGTCTCGGTCCCGCACGGCGACAACCACGACCTGTGGATCGCACCCGACGACCCGGAGCGGATGATCCAGTCCAACGACGGCGGCGCGAACGTCAGCTCCGACGGCGGCGCGACCTGGTCGCCCCAGGACAACCAGCCGACGGCGCAGATGTACCGCGTGTCGACCGACGACGACTTCCCCTACCGCCTGCTCGGCGGCCAGCAGGACAACTCGGCCGTGCGCGTGCGCTCGCGCAACGTCGACGGGTTTGCGATCGACGAGCGCCAGTGGGAGTCGACGGCGGGTGGCGAGAGCGGTCACATCGTCGCGGTGCCGGGACGCCCCGCACGCGTGTTCGGCGGCTCGTACGGCGGCTTCCTGACCATGCGCGACCACGTGACCGGTGAGACGCGCAACGTCCACGCCTGGCCCGACAACCCGATGGGCTGGGGCGCGCGCGAGCTGCGCTACCGCTTCCAGTGGAACTTCCCGCTCTTCTTCTCGCCGCATCCGCCGCACGCCCTGTACGCGGCGGCGAACGTCCTGTTCCGTTCGACCGACGAGGGAGCGAACTGGACGGCGATCAGCCCCGACTTGACGCGCAACGACGCATCGAAGCTCGGCTCGTCCGGCGGACCGATCACGAAGGACAACACGAGCGTCGAGTACTACGCGACGATCTTCGCCGCCCTCGAGTCGCCCCACGAGGAGGGCGTCCTGTGGGCCGGCTCCGACGACGGCCGCGTGCACGTCACGCGCGACGGCGGCGTGAGCTGGACGGACGTCTCCCCGACGACCCTGCCGCCGTGGACGCAGGTCAACGGGATCGAGGCGCACCCGACCGAGCCGGGAGGGCTCTACCTCGCGGGCACGCGCTACAAGCTCGACGACTTCGAGCCGTACCTGTTCGCGACGCTCG
Organism: bacterium; assembly: GCA_024226735.1. GTDB lineage: Bacteria > Planctomycetota > UBA1135 > UBA1135 > JAAELL01. Next base: position 13,570 of record JAAELL010000310.1, read on the forward strand.
ACTACGGCGCGACGTGGCGCGAGATCAGCGCCGGCATCCCGCCGGGCCACTTCACGCGCGCGATCCGCGCCGACCCCGAACGCGCCGGCCTCCTGTACGCCGGCACGGAGCGCGGCGTGCACGTCTCCTTCGACGACGGTGCGAGCTGGAGCACCCTGCAGCTCGACCTCCCCGTCGTGCCCGTCACCGACCTGGCGGTGAAGGAGAACGACCTCGTCGTCGCGACCCAAGGGCGCGGGTACTGGATCCTCGACGACCTGTCGGTGCTGCACCAGTGGGACGCGGGCCAGGCGGGAGAGACGGTTCTCTACGAGCCGCGTCCGGCGCTGCGCCTGGGGATGCGCTCGGGAAACGCGACCGGGCGCGCCGGCAGCAATCCGGCCGCGGGTGCGCGAATCGCCTATCGCGTCGGCGAGAGCGTCGAGGCAAACTCGCTGCGGCTCGAGATCATCGACTCCGCCGGAGAGCTGGTGCGCGCGTTCGCGCCCGAGCCCGACGCGGACGCCCAGGAGCTCGCGCTGCCCACGGAACCCGGGCTGCACCGCATCGCCTGGAACCTCAGCTACCCCGGCGCGGAGTCGTTCGACGGCATGGTGCTGTGGAACCGCTCACTCGGCGGCCCGCGCGCGGTCCCGGGCGAGTACACCGTGCGGCTGAACGTCGGCGAGACGCAGGTCGAGGTTCCCCTGCGCGTTCTGGCGGACCCGCGCGCGAGCGCGACCGCCGAGGACTACGCGGCCCAGTTCGCCTTCGTCCTCGCCGTGCGCGACAAGCTGACGGCAGCGCACCGTGGGATCGAGCGGCTGCGGTCGGCGCGCGACCAGCTCGAGGCACTTGCCGGGCGACTGGACGGCGACGCCGCCGAGGCCGTCGACGGGCCGGTGCAGGCGTTGATCGAGGAGCTCGGCGCGGTCGAGCGCGCCCTCTACCAGACCCAGAACGAGAGCCCCCAAGATCCGCTCAACTTCCCCATCCGGCTCACGGACAAGCTGGCCGGCCTGCGGGGAGTCGTCGCCCGCGGCGACTTCGCCCCGACGGCGCAGGCCGAGGCCGTACGGCTCGAGCTGACGGCGGCGATCGACGCCGAAATGGCGAAGCTGGACGCCCTGCTCGGCGAGCGGCTCGACGAGGTGAACCAGCTGGTCCGCGACGCGGACATCCCCGCGGTCGGCGGCGGCTGATTCGGGATTCGCCCACGTTTTTCGGCCGCCGCTGAAACTCTCGGGGACCCTCGGGACGTTTACCTCTCGGAGTTCGAACCAGGACTCGCGGGGACCCCCGGGTCCTCTCGGGGGGTGATCGACTCCCGCGGTCCCCCCCTCCCTCCCGGGGTCGCGGGTCCGGGGTTCGGAAGAGGAGAAAGGTCATCGCTTCGGCGATGCGGTGGTTTGCCGGCTGGGGGATCGCGTGGAGAACGTGATGGAGAGCCCTCGATGCCCGGCCGGCGCCACCATCCTCTCCGCTCTGTCGCATTGGTGCGCGGATCGCACGAAACGCCGTACCAAATGGAGAGCTACGCCCCATCCCGATGATGCGTGCGCACTTCTGCGGACGGCCGTTTGGCCAGCGAGCAGGGTCTACTGGCATAGGGAATCGTCTAACGATCCGTTGGTCCACCCTGCTCACAGTTCCAGGTCGTCGCCGACCGGAGTGCACACATCATGCGTATCTCTTCAATCGCGGTACTCTCATTCTGGCTCCTAGCCCTGCTCGCGGTCGCGTCTGGGCCCGCTCAGGCACAGGGCGTCTCCGGGACCGTGCTGGATCAGACGACCGCGCAGCCCATTGAGGGCGCGATCGTCACCCTCCAGGCGACGACCGAACGAACGGTCACCCTGCCCGACGGAACGTTCGACCTGCCCGGCGCGCAAGGGACAGCGATGGTGATCGTCGCGGCGAAGAAGGGCTTCTTCAACGTCTCGACCACAGTCAGCGGTCCGACCGCGGGCATCACCTTGCTGCTCGAGGCGGTCGTGATCGGCAACAACCCCAACTACTCGTTCATCGATGCGCAAACCTGCGCCGCGTGCCACCCCGATCAATTCACTCAGTGGAACGGCTCGGCGATGAACAAGGCAGGCGTCAACACCTGGCTGTACGACATCTACGATGGCACCGGTTCGCCCGGAGGCATGGGCGGTTTCGTCTACACGCGTGACTCCGTTCACGCCCCCGGGAACCCGAACTCCGAGTGCGCGTCGTGCCACCAGCCCGAGCCCTGGATCGAGCAGCCGCACAAGGCGCTCGACCCCATCGGTGCCCTCTCGCCGGGCAGCATGCATGGCATCTCGTGCGAGGTCTGCCACAAGATCGCCGACGCTGATCCGGACTTCATGAACTTCCCGGGCATCTACCCTGGGGGTGGCGTGGCCTTCAATCGCCCGGACGATCCGCTCACCACACACCAGGTGGAGTACGGCGCGCTCGGAGACACGAGCTTCATCCTGCCGACGATAATGCGGCCCTCGTACAACCCCGAGATCGTCGCGGAGACCTGCGGTGCCTGCCACCAGGACAAGAACGACCCGGACGGGAACGGCGATTTCGAGGAGCCGAACGGCGTCGTCAGTGAGCCGACTTACTGGGAGTGGAAGCAAAGCGAGTACGCGGATCCGACGAGCGAGCACTACGCGACCTGCGTGACGTGCCATATGCCGGCCTACGGCGCCACGCACGCCGCCACCACCGGCGGAGCACCGGCGCGTGATCCCGAGACCATTCGCAGTCACCGCATCGAGGGGACGACGGCACAGTATCTCGAGAACGCCGTCGAGGTGACGGTCGACGCCGTGCGTGTCCACGACGCGATCGATATCGACGTCACCATCTTCAACAAGTTCACCGGGCATCACGTTCCGACGGGCGTAACCGTACGCAACATGATCCTCGTCGTCGAAGCAGTGCGCACGTCGGACAGCCAAGCGCTGACCTCTCTCGGCGCGCAGGTCGTACACGACCTCGGCGGCATCGGTTCACCCGCGCAGGGCTACTACGCCGGCGTACCCGGCAAGTTCTATGCGAAGGTCAACCATGACATCAACGGCAATGGGCCGACGTTCTTCACCGACGCGGTGGGGATCACGTTCGACAACCGTATCCCGGCCCTCGAATCCGACACGACCCAGTACCGGTTCGCCGCGCCGTCCGGCACGGGCGAGGTCGAGGTCCGAGCCCGTCTGATCTACCGCCGCGCGTTCCGCTTCCTCGTGGACGCCAAGCAGTGGACGACCGATGGCCACGGCAACCCGCTCGCAGACGTGCAGGCGCCGCACTACGGACACCTCATGGCCGACGTGACTTCTCACGTGCAGGACTTCGGCCCCGGCCGTCCCTTCTGTGACGCCAGCGCCAACTCGACCGGTAGCCCCGCGCGCATGGGCGGGGCGGGCTCGCACTCCATCGGCAACAACGACCTGGTACTGATCGCGTCCAACGTGCCGACTCCGACGTTGGGCCTGTTCCTCTTTGGCCGAGTCAAGGTCGCCACGCCGTTCGGCAACGGAACGAGCTGCATCGGCAACATCCTGGGCCGTTTCGACGTCCTCCCCGCGTCGCCCGACAACGTGGTGCAGCTGCCCGTGGACCTGACCCAGTTGCCGGGTGGCCACACCGTGCACGCGGGCGAGACGCTGTTGTTCCAGTACCTGCACCGCGACGTCGCGGCTGGCGGTGCTGGCTTCGACCTGACTGACGGCTACGGCATCACGTTCACGCCGTGAGCTGAGACACTCGCGGCGCCGGCGCCGGCGCCGCGACGATCTCCCCCTCTCGCTCGCTCGCCGCGCGGCGGTGCGTTGCCGTCGAGCGAACAGTGTGTACCTCCCCAGTCGGAGGCGCCGCACGCGGCAACCTGGCCTTATTCGCCGGGGGCTCGATGCCTGGAAGCACGGCAGTAGTCACCGCCTTCGACGCCCAGTCCCGGTCGTAGGGGGATTGGGACCGGTGCCCGAGGCGGACGGAGTCTCGAACTCTCTCGACGTGCCGAGAGACACCGGAAGTGGTGAACAGGCCCTGTCGCGAAGTTCGCCGCCTGCGGCGAGCGCTTCACCGCCGCCTCGTCACGCCTCCAGCCGGCGCTCGAGCCAAGTGCGCGCCATGCTCCAGCCCAGCCGAACCGTGCGCTCGGAGACGTCGAGGATCTGCGCCGTCTCGTCGACTGAAAGCGCCATCAGAAACCGCAGCTCGACCACGTCGGCCTGGCGCTCGTTCAAGGCACGGAGCTCGTCGATTCCGACGCCCTACGCCATCCGAGAGGGTCAGCAACTCTCCCTGGTGATGGAGCTCGCCCTTGCCTTGGGCCGGGTCTGACTCGACTATGTCGTCGAGCTCGAACGAGGTTGACGATGGGGCAGAAGCGCAGGAAGAAGAAGGCACTCCCACCGAGGCGCAGGCGCATGAAACGCACTGCTCGGCTCGCCTCTGCGCGTCATTGGCTCCTGCGCCACGAAGGCAAGAACGTCGTCCGCGGCTACGCCAGATGGTTCGGGGTCGATCACCTCTGCGCGGCAAAGGAGCTCGAGCTGCTCGGAGTCGCCATCGATCCGGCCTACGTGGCGCAGCTAGAGTGCACCGCTCGGAGCAAAGCGATCTCGAGGAAGAGTGCCAAGGAACGGGAGGCCGCCAAGGCAGAGGCGCTCGCGAGGAAACTCCGCGAAGACACGGACGACGTCTTTGTGTTCATCGCCGGCCGGACGAGCGCCGGGTTTGCGTACGGGCTGACGTTGGCGGCGCACCGATGTCACCGCGGTTGCGGTGGCGGGGAGTACGCGTACTGAAGTGCTGTGTCGAGCAAGACGCGGTCGTCCTTGTAATCTTCCCGGAGTCGGCGGGTGACGGACTCCAGGTCCCCGAGCTCCTCGAATAGCTTGTCGACGAGGGCGTGAGCCTTCTCCTTGGCTTCCAGGTGGCGTGCGAAGCGATCTCCAAGGCTGGGGTCCCACTCCCGAACTCTGCGGAAGATGTCGACCGAGACCATCTTGTCATCGTGCCCTTGGAGAAGCACTGTCCCTCCTCAAAACGCATCTGGGGCGTGTGGTCCAAAAGCTCGGCCACCGACAACTCCTGTGCGCCATGGAAGTCGGTCGCGAAGCGGCCGACTTCCAGCGTCAGAACGGGGTCCGGGTGCTCGTTCGCTATCCTGCCAAGAGAACCTCTCGTAGCTCGTTCCCCGATCGGCCGGAGTTCGACGTCGCACCGTGCCGGATCACACGACGTCTCGCGTAGGAGCACGCGGCTCGCGGGCGCTCTGCGAGCGGAGTCCCCATTGCGTGCGCTGCCACGCGGGGAGTGAGATCGGGGACCTGCTGGGCGCATTCACCTACGAGCTCGAGCCCGCCGCCCCCTGAGCCGCTGCGTCGCCGGTCGCAAGGGCCGCGCGCCCTCCACGTCCCGGCCAAGTCCGTAGCATGGAGCCCATGCTCCGCGCGATCGCAACCGCCCTCGTCCTCGCGCCCTCGGCGCTGGGCCAGATCCTCCCCGGGGACCTCTTCGCCAACGGGACGCCTCCCAACGCCGTCTTCCAATGGCGCGCCAATGGCACGCCCACGCCGCTGCTCGTGCCGTTGATCGACTCTCACCCTGGAGGCGTTGGCATCTCGCGCGACGGGCGCATCTTCCAGCCCCAGGGATCCCCTTCGGCGACGTGTTCGTGTTCGACGACGCGGGCACGCTCGTCCACCAGCTCGTGCACTCCGATCAGGGTTTCCTCTGGGACGTCTCGGTCTTCGCCGATGGCACGCTCGCCGTCGGCGCTCCCCATCGGCTTCGAGCTGCACGGCACGCACGTCGACACCGCCGACATCCTGTGGACGAGCAACTGGATCCTCGCGGGCACGGCGTACGACTCCCGCATCCGGGCCTTCACCCGTAACGGAAACACGCTCATCGACTTCGTGGTTCCCGAGCAGGTCTGGGATCTCGTGCGGGACCCCGTTTGCCTGGACGAATCCTGCCGGCTCCCAGTGCATCGTGAGTTTCACCACGGGCTGCTAAAGTAGATGGACCCGGAAGTCCCGCCCATGACGTGTCTCGCGATCCTGTCCCTCGTCCTCGCACCGCTCGCCCTTCCCCAGACACCCGACGAGGGGAGCGACGCGCCGTGTCGCCTGCACGGTCGCCTCGTCGACACGAAGGGCGCGCCGGTCGCAGGCGCGAAGGTCGCCGTCCACGGCTGGGGCGCCAACAGCGAGCGCAAACAGCGCTACGGGGTGCCCAAGAACTGGAAGGACCCCGAGGCCGTCGAGAGCGACGCGGACGGCAAGTATTCGGTCTCCTTCGTTCCGGCGCGGGCGTTCCAGTTCGTGCTCGACGTCGACCACGAGGACTACGGATCGATCGGTTGGCGCTGGAGCGAGATCGAGCCGGGCAAGGAGATGGACCTCGGGGAGTCCGTCCTCGAGGTCCCCGGCATCGTCACCGGGTACATCGTCGACGCGGACGGTGAGCTGCTCGTCGAGGGCTGGCGCGTCAGCGCGTGGCACAACTGGAACAGCGGTATGAACGCGCGCAGCTCCCAGGGCAGCCACTGCGCGGTCGACCCCGACACGGGCGCATTCCGCATCGACGACCTGCCGCCGGGGCGCCTGCGGCTGTCGGCCCGGAACAGCAGCACGGGCATGCACATCCGCGACGTATGGGCGGAGACGACGTCGGGGGAGGCTACCGAGGTCGAGCTGAAGTACGCGGGTCCGAAGATGGACAAGCACATCGTGCTGACCATCTTCTCGCGCCCCTTCTACACGTTCGAGCCGGCGGCCGACACGGTGCACGCGGTCGACGCGAGCGGCAAGCGACACACCTTGAAGCCCGCGCCGGGCCGCGCAAACGACTGGCACGCGACGGGGCTGACGCCCGGAGCCTACACGGTCGAGATCGACGACCCGCGCTTCGACCGCTGGCGCAGGTCGGGCATCAGCACCGGCACCCGCACGTCTGCGCACCTCGTGGGCAGCGCGGCGCTGCAGCTGAAGGTCGAGCCGCCGGAGGGCGAGGAGCCCCTCGAACAATACGGGCTGCGCGTCACCTACCGCGGCGCCAACTTCTCCCCCAACACGTTCACCGTCGCCGAGGACGGCGCGAGCGCACCGGCCGACGGACTCTTCAGCGGCATCGTGCCCGGCGACATCGAGCTCGACGTACGGGCCAAGGGCTGGCCGCCCCAGCTCGTCGAGCTCGGCGCGGTCGAGGCGGGCGAGACGCGCCAGGTCAGCGTGCAGCTGACGCGCGGCCTGACCCTGGCGGGCAAGGTCGTGCACGCCGACGGCACGCCGGCTGGCCGCCTGCGCGTGCAGCTGACGCGCGGCGAGTACGCCGGCCACGACACGGGTCCGTCGAGGTCGATCCACACGTCGATGAACGTCGACGGAAAGCAGAAGTCGATTCGCATCGGCTACCGCGACGAGGAGCTGACGACCCAGCCGGACGGGAGCTTCGTGTTCGAGGGACTCGGCGCCACCACCTACACGCTGCGCGCGATCGCCGGCCCGCAGACCAGCGTCGACCTCACGGTGAAGCTCGAGCCGGGGGTCGAGACGACGCCGACGATCACGCTCCCCGGCGTCGGCAGCGTCGAGCTCACGCTGCTGCTGCCGGACGACGCCGAGCGCGAGAACCTGAGCTTCAGTGTCCGCGAGCCCGAGGCCTGGAAGGCCCACCAGCGATCCAAGGCTGATACGCCCGGTCTCGACGAGAACAACGTCTGCCGCATCGAGGGCGTCCCCGCGACGGCGCAGACCTTCGACCTCGACATCGCCTACCACTACGATGAGTCGATCAGCTACCAGCGCGTCGAGCTCGGCGAGCTGACGGTCGAGGCGGGAACCGTCACGCGTGCGACGTTCGACCTGCGCGAGACGTACCCGGTCCGGGGCGCCTTCCGCCTCAAGCTCGCGGGCGTGGCGGAGACGCGCGGTGCGTACGTCGCGATCCACTCGAGCGACGAGGAGAACCCCCTCTACGCCACGACCTGGGGTCAAGACGAGAAGGGCAAAGGCCTCTTCGCCGCTGCGCCGGGAGAGTACCGCATCCACGTCACGAACTGGAACGGCGGCTGGAAGTGGGACGGCGGCCTCTTCGAGCTGAAGCGCGGAGGCACGACCGACTTCGAGGTCGACGTGCCGATCGTCGAGCGTGCGATCCAGTTCGTCGACGGGGACGGCACTCCCCTCCCGCAGACGAAGGTGACGTGGTGGGCGGAGACGATGCAGCCGGGGATGTCCGCGGCCACGACCGACGCGGACGGCCGAGCGACCCTGTCCTTGCCGCCGGGCAAATATTCGTTCGCGCGCACGAAGGACAAGCAGAACCCGAACGAGCTCATCGCCGCGACCAAAACGGAGGGCGCGACCCAGCTCGAGTGGAAGGCCGGTGACGAAGCACTCGTCGTGAAGCTCGGTCCGGAATGAGGAAAGGCGCATGAGCCTGCTCGCGATCCTGGCACTCGCGCTCACGCCCTGGGCTGCAGCGCAGACCCCGCAGAAACAGGCGCCGCAGAAACAGGCGCCCGAGCAGGCGGACGACGCGCCGTGCCGCGTGCACGGGCGCCTCGTCGACACGCAGGGTGCTCCCGTCGCGGGAGCGACCGTGAAGATCCATGGCTGGGGAGCCAACTCCGATCGCATCCAGCGCTACGGCACCCCCGAGGACTGGAAGGACCCCGAGACCGTCTCGGACACGGACGGCCGCTACGCGTTCTCCTTCGTCTCGCCGCGCGCCTTCCAGTACACGCTCCAGGTCGAGCACGCGGACTACGGCAAGATCCGCTGGCGCTGGCACAAGATCGACCCCGCCCAGGACCTCGACGTCGGCACGGGGGTGCTCGAGGCGCCCGCCGTGATCACCGGCTACGTCGTCGGCTCCGACGGGGAGCTGCTCGTCGAGGGTTGGTTCGTCGGCGCGTGGCACCACCCCGCGGAAGGCTCGGGCGACCGCGAGTCCATCGTCAGCTACGCGGCGATCGACCCCGAGGAGGGCACGTTCCGCATCGCGGACCTGCCGCCGGGGCGCGTCGAGCTCAGCGCCAGGGACCGCAACGGCGTCGAGACGGCCGAGAAACGGATCGAGACGAAGGCGGGCGAGATTGCGGAGGTCGAGCTCGAAGTCGACGGCCCGGACCCGCGCAAGCGCATCCTCCTGAACGTGTTCCCCCGCCCGTACTCCGTCTTTCCTGCCGAGCGCACCGTGCACGCGGTCGCCGAGGGCGGCCGGCGCTATCCCCTCGTGCCCGTGCCCGGGCGGACGAACGACTGGCACGTGATCGAGCTGATCCCCGGCACGTACACGGTCGAGATCGACGACCCGCGCTTCGAGCCCTGGCGGCAGGAGGGGGTCAGCACCGGCACGCAGGTCACGGCCCACCTGAAGGGCAGCGCCGCCCTGCGGCTGCACGTCGTGACTCCCGGCGGCGGGGCGGCGACCCACTACGGCGTACGCATCCGCTACCGGCGCGAGGGGTCATCGCCGAGGACCGTCGTGCTGGCTGAAGATGGCGCTGCCGCGCCGGTGGACGGACGCATCGACGGCGTCGTGCCGGGCGACTTCGAGCTCGAGGTGCGCGTGCCGGATTGGCCAGCGCAGTACGTCGTCGTCGGCGCGCTCGCGGCGGGCGAAACGCGCGAGCTGACCGTGTCCGTGACGGGCGGGCTGCCCCTGTCGGGCACGGTGCTGCGCGCCGACGGAAGCCCCGCCCCCGGGGTGGCCGTGCAGCTCACGCGCGGCGACGTGCCCGGCCACGACCTGGCTCCGGGAACGCGCATCAGCACGTGGATGGAAGTGCAGGGGAAGCAACGCGCCGTGCGCATCCTCTACCGCGACCAGGAGACGCGCACAGGAGCGGACGGGACGTTCGCTTTCCCGCGCTGCACCGCGAGCGAGTACGCCGTCCGCGTCGTGGCGAGCCCCTACGCCTTCGTCGACCGCGTCGTCGCGCTCGAAGCCGACGCGAGCCCGGTCACGATCCCGCTCGCGCCCCTCGGCGACGCCGAGCTCACGGTGCTCCTGCCCGCTGACGCGGCGCGCGACGACATCGCCGTGCGTTTGCGGCGCGTCGACCACGTCGATCGCGGTCACGAGCGACCGGCACCGATCGGCCCGGACGGCGCCTGCCTGCTCGAGGGATTGCCCACCGGCAGCCGCACCTTCCTCGCGGCGATCACGTTTCATGAGAACAGCACGGACTTCACGATGCGCCAGATCGAGCTCGGCAGCCTCGTCATCCGAGCTGGCGAACGCGCGCGCGCGACGTACGACCTGCGCGAGAGTTTTCCGGTCGCGGGAACGGTGTCCGTCACGATCGCGGGCGAGCCGCTGCCGAGCCGCAGCCAGGCGGTCTTGCAGCCAGAGAAGGGCACTCCAAGACGCTTCCGACAGAACTGGGCTCCGCAGTCCAAGGGCCGGTACAAGTACTTGGTCGAGGCGGGTGCCTACCGGGTCATCGTGTCGGCGTACGACGCGGGCTGGATCTGGACGTCGCCCGCGTTCCGCCTGGAACGTGGAGGTGAGTCCGACCAGGTGATCGACGTGCCGCTCGTGCAGCGCACGCTGCGCGTCCTCGATCCCGAAGGCCAGCCCCTGGCCGGGCGCGAGATCACCTGGTGGTCCCACCGCCTGCGGCCGGGCAGCGCGAAGGCGCAGACGGACCGCGAGGGCCGCTTGACGCTCGAGCTCCCGCCCGGCAAGCACAACTTCGCGAGCGCCAACGAGACGCAGGGCACCGAGCTCGCGTGGACCACGGGCGACGGCGACCTCGAGCTCGTGCTCCAAGGCGACTGATGCGCCTCGCGCACAGCGCCCTCGCCGCCGGCCTCAGCATGGCGCTCGCATTCGGACAAGGGGACGCGCCGGTCCTCGAAGCGACGGCGAGCCTGCGCACCTATCTCGCGCTGCACCCCTACCACGAGCGCGTCTTCGACGACCTGGTGCGCGTCGGCGAGCACGCCGGCGGCCTCGATGCCCTCGTCGCGTTCTACGCCGGCCGCGCCGGCGAGGAGCGCTCCGCGCACATCCTGCTCGCGCGCCTCCTGGACCACCGCGGCGACACCGAGCGCGCCCGGGAGCTGCTCGCGAACGAGACCGATCCGAGCCGCGACACGTGGCTGCTGCGCGCGCGTCTGAACGAACGCGTCGGCGACCTCGAGCGGGCGCTCGTGCTGTTCGGGCAGGCGCTGGGAGCGAGCGAGGACGACGACGAGCGCGGCGAAGTGCTCCTCGCCCTCGCGCGCCTGCGCCAGTGGACCGCGGACGACGCGGGGGCCCGGGCGGCGCTGGTGGAGCTCGCCACGCTCGTGCCCGACACCGTCGCCGACCGCATGGACGTCGCCGAGCGCATGGCGGCGCTCGGCTTCGCGCGCGACGCGGAAGTCCAGTACCGGCGCGCCGTCGAGCTCGCCGCCGGTGACGGGGCACGGCGCAGCTTGGCGCTCACTTCGCTCGGACGGCTCCTGGAGGCACAGCGCGAGGGCGCGCTCGCCCTCGACGCCTACGACGAGGCGATGACGCTGCTCTCCCACGGACACTGGCTGCGGACGGAGCTCTTCGAACGCGTGCTCGAGCTGCGCGCGACAGCGGGGACCCTCGACGAGTGGCTCGTGACGCTGCGCGTGGACGCGCAGGGCTCTGCGCTCGTCGCGCCGCGGCTCGACCTCGCCGCCGTGCTCGCGCGCGACGGCCAGCCGTCGGCCGCCGTCGACGTCCTGCTGGCCGCGCGCACCGAGCTGCCGCCGGACGACGCCCTCGACCGCAGTCTGCTCGATGTCGCCCGCAGCGCCCACCGCAAGGGCGTCGTCGTCGAGGTGCTGCAGGACCGCGCGCGCGCCGCACCCCACGACCCCCTCGCCCCGCTCGAGCTCGCCGAAGCCCTGTGGGGCTCGGGCGCCGCCGACGCCGCTGAGCGCGCGGTGCACCGCGCCGAGGAGCTCGCGCGCGACGCGCGCGAGCTGCGCGCCGTGGCCGCAGGCTGGCGCGGGATCGAGCGCACGGACGAAGCGGCGCGCGTCCTGGAACAGGCAGCGGCCAGCGCGCCCGACGACGTCGGGGCGCTGCTCGACTGCGCACACCTCGCCGCGGAGACCGGAGACGAGGGCGGACGGCGCGCGGCCCTCGAGCGCGCGGAGCAGCGCGCGAGCGGCAGCACGTCCTTCGCGGTCGCGGACGCCTGGATCGAGTGCGGGGAGCCGGCGCGCGCGCGCGCCCTGCTCGAGCGCGCGGCCACCACGGACGCGCGCGTCGAAGCCCTCGGCCGGCTCGCCGCGCTCTTGGTCGAGCTCGAGGACGAGGGCGCCGCGCGCACGACCCTGCTCGCCCTCGCGCGCGAAGTCGAGGGCGTCCAGCGCAGCGAAGCGCTGGCCGAGCTCGCGGGCACGCTGACCGACGCGGAGCGCAGCGAGTGGCTCGCCGCTCACGCGAATGCCGCCGCGGACACGGTACAGCTGCTGGCGAACGCGCACGTCGCCGAGCGCGTCGACCCCGCGCGCGCCGTCGAGCTGTACCGCGCGTACGCCGAGCGCGTGCCTGACGACATGCGCGCCCGACGCGACCTCGTCGACGCGCTCGACCGTGCCGGTCGGCTCGACGAGGCGGTCGCTACGCTCGAACAGCTGGCGCAGGTCGAGCGGGCGGAGCGAGCGACGCATCTGCTGCACGCCGCGGACCTGTTGCGTCGGGCGCGCAGGACCGAGCCCGCGCTCGCGAAGCTGGCGCAGGTGCGGCAGCTCGCGCACCGCACGCCCGAGCTCTTGCGCAAGCTCGCGACGCGCTACGGCGCGTTGCGGCGCCCGGGTTTCGCGATCAACGCCCTGGAACAGGCGCTGCGCCTCGATCCCGACGACACGGCGAGCGCACGCCAACTCGCCCAGCTCCTCTTGAAGAGACGTCGCTCCCCAGAGGCCTACGAACGCCTCCTGACGGCCTGGCGCCACGCGAACGCGGAGACGCAGCGGCACGAGATAGCCATCGAGATGGACGCCGCGCTCGAGGACCCAGACCTGCGCGACCGCGAGCTCGCTGCGCTCTTCGAACGCGCGCGCAGCGATCCGTACGACCGCGAGGCGCCCGCGCTCCTCGCCGAGCTCCTGGCGCGCGAGCGACGCTACTCCGAACTGCACGACCTCGCGGAGATGCTCCTCGAGCGCCAGCCGTCGAGCGAACGTTGGAAACTCGTGCACGTGCAGGCCGAGCTCGGAGTCGGACGGCTCGAGCCCGTGCTCACCTACGTCGAGCGGCGCTGCGCAGCCGGCGATACCGTGGAAGCCGTCCTCGAGACGTTGCTCGAGCCGCTCATGCACTCACCGAACCGCAAAGCGGGATCCGCGCTCGGACGACTCGCGGACGAACCAGCCGACCTCGTTCGAAAGATAGTCTCGAGCGGATACGGTTGGGTCGCAGCACGTTTCGTCGAGGGGCACGTGGCCGCGAACGGGCTCGGGGCGGAAGGGGTGCTCGACCTCGTGCTCGAGCTGACTTCCTCCATCGACGACGACGCGCTGAAGCTGCGCGCCTACCGCGCGCTCGAGCAGCGCAACGGCACGAGCCTCGTCCTCGTGCACCGCATCGGCCGCCTGCACGCAGCGGCGGGCGACGAACTCGCAGCGCTGGCGCGCGGCCGCCAGCTGATCCGGCTCGGCGGCCCGCGCAAGCTCGTCGAACGCTACTTCGCGCACTCGGGGCTCGCGGACCACCTGACCCGCGAGCGGGCCTTCGTGGCGTGCGAGCGCCTGTTGGGCCACGTGGCACGCCACGCCACCGGCGCCGCGCCCCCCGGCACCTTGATCGCCGCCGGGCTCGGGTGCAGGATCGGCGCGTCCTCCTCGTGGTCCGCGCTCCGTTGAGCCGGGCTCCCTCGTCGAAACAGGGCCATGATTCGACTCCTGCTCGTCGCGGCACTCGTCGCCCCCTCATGCTCGTCGACTTCGACTTCCATGGCTTCGGCCGTGCGCGAGCTTCTTCCGCCCGAAGAGAGCGGCCTGGAGGTCGCCGTCGCCTACCGCGACCTCGGTGACGACTCGAGCTGGTCGATCGATCCCGACGTCGAGTTCCACGCGGCGAGCACGATGAAGGTCGCGGTCCTGATCGAGCTGTTTCGCCAGGAGGCGGCCGGCACGCTCGACCTCGACGCTCCGGTGACCGTGAAGAACGCGTTCGCCAGCATCGTCGACGGCTCGCCGTACTCCTTGACGCGTGCGGACGACGGCGAGCAGGAGCTGTACGAGCACATCGGCTCACAAGTGCCGGTGCGCGAGCTGGCGCGGCGGATGATCGTGCGCTCGAGCAACCTCGCCACGAATCTGCTCGTCGAGCTCGCCGGCGCGGACAACATCCAGCGCACGATCGAGGAGCTCGGCACGACGAAGATGCGCGTCCTGCGTGGCGTCGAGGACATCCCGGCGTACCGCGCTGGGCTGTCGAACACGACGACAGCGCACGACCTGATGGTCCTCATGACGGCGCTCGGTACGGGGGCGGCTGTGTCATCCGGAGCGAGCGAGGAGATGATCGAGATCCTCGCCGGCCAGGAGTACAACGACTTGATCCCGGCGGCGCTCCCGCCCGGCACGCGCGTCGCCCACAAGACGGGGTGGATCACCGGTATCCGCCACGACGCGGCGCTCGTGATGCCCGAGGGTGAGGCGCCCTACGTGCTCGTCGTCCTGACGCGCGGCTATGAGGACCCGCACGAGGCCGCGGCAACGATCGTCCGCCTCGCGCGCACCGTGCACGCGAGCCGCTGACGGGGCGGGCGTTTGGCGGGCTACGGGACCGGCGCTACCATCGATGCTTGGCACCTCTCGCTCCAGTCGATGAAGACCATGATCCAAGCACTCGTCACCACCGCCGCAGTCTCCGCCCTCGCTCTCCCGGCGTTCGCCCAGGAACCGGCCAAGGAGCTCGAACAGTTCGCGCCGATGCTCGGCCACTGGGAAGGCTCCGGCGACTACCTGCGGAGTCCTGGCGATGAGAAGCCGATCGCCTGGACGATGCGCTCGCACTCGGAGCGCATCCTGGACGGACACGGCGTCCTCGAGTCGGTGACCATCCACTTCGGGTCGAGCCCGACTCCGTTCGAGGCCTACAACCTGTATTCGTGGGACCCCACCAGAAAGCAGTTCGTCGAGTTCAGCGTCGGTGCGAACGGAGCGACGAGCTTCAACGAAGCGTACTGGGTCGGGCCGGGTGCGCTTCTCTCGACGCGCGCAGCCATAGTCGATGGCGAGCCGAAGATCGAGCGGGCGTTGATGCGCTTCGACGGCGACGAGATGTCGGTGGAGATGGCACACGGCGTCCGCGATCAACCCTTCTTCACCTACCTGACGGGCGCACTGAAGCGGGCGGAGCCCGACGAGCAAGAGGAAGGCGAGTCCGATGCGGAACGCAAGCCGGTCGAGGCAGCCAGCACAAGGGACGTGCTGAAGGGCGAGATGGCCAAGCTCAGCGGCTTGGTCGGCAAGTGGAAGCTCGCCGGCAAGATGTACATGGCGCCCGAAACAGACGGCTTGCCAATCACGGCGGTCGAGACGGTCCAGCCGGCGCTCGGCGGCGCCGTGCTACACGCCGAGATCGTCGGCGACCCCATGCCCGACGGTTTCGTGTTCGAGTCCCACGTGTACATCATCTGGAACCAAGTGACGAACCGCTACGATCAGTTCCAGATCGACAACCGGGGCAGCGCCGGGCTCGAGCACGGGGACTGGGTCGGCAAGGACCTGGTCGTGTCGAGCGCCAGCCGCCAGCAAGGCGTGCCCGCCATGTTCCGCGCCGTCCTCGAGCTGGACAAGAACGGGGGGATGAAGCAGACGAAGCTCACGGCGATGATGGGCAGCTCCGCGCCGATGCTGATGTTCGAAGCCACGTTCGAGCGCATGAAGGACGAGAGCGACGGGGACAAGGACAAGAAGGAGTAGCGGCAGCCTGCGCACGCAAACGCGAGCGGCCGCGCTTCCCGGAGGAAGCGCGGCCGCTGATGCTTGAAGCCCGCAGGCCCTACGACTTGACCTCGAAGTCCGCGTCGATCGGCTCGTCGCTCGAGCCGTCGCCGGAATCGCTCGGCGGCGCTTCACCGGCGCCCGGCGGCGGACCGTCGGGGCCCGGGGCGCCGGCGCCCTGAGCCGCCTGCTGTTCGGCGTAGAGGACCTCGCCGAGCTTCTGGGCCTTCTGCTGGAAGTCCGCCAAGGCGGCTTCGATCGCGGCCTTGTCCTCGCCCTGGGCAGCCTGTGACAGAGCCTCCTTGGAGGTCTCGATCGCCTGCTTGTCCTCGTCCGAGAGCTTGTCGCCGTGCTCGGCGAGCTGCTTTTCGGTCTCGTGGACGATGTGGTCCGCCTGGTTCTTGAGGTCGACGAGCTCGCGGCGCGCCTGGTCGCCTTCCTTGTGGGCCTCGGCCTCCTTGGTCATCCGATCGACCTCGTCGTCGCTCAGACCCGAGGATGCCTCGATCCGGATCGAGTGCTCCTTGCCGGTGCCCTTGTCCTTCGCCTTGACGTTGAGAATGCCGTTCGCGTCGATGTCGAAGGTCACCTCGACCTGCGGCATGCCGCGCGGGGCCGCGGCGATCCCGTCGAGGATGAAGTTGCCGAGCACGCGGTTGTCCTTGGCGAACTCGCGCTCACCCTGGAAGACCTTGATGTCGACCGAGGGCTGGTTGTCGCTCGCGGTCGAGAACACCTGGCTCTTCGAGCTCGGGATCGTCGTGTTGCGCTCGATCAGGGGCGTCATCACTCCACCGAGCGTCTCGATGCCGAGCGTCAGCGGCGTGACGTCGAGCAGCACGACCTCACTGACGTCGCCAGCCAGGATGCCGCCTTGGATCGCAGCGCCGAGCGAGACGACCTCGTCCGGGTTGACGCTCTTGTTCGGCTCCTTGCCGAAGAAGGCCTTCACCTTCTCCTGCACGAGCGGAACGCGCGTCGAGCCACCGACGAGCAGGACCTCGTCGACGTCGCCGGGCGAGAGCTTCGCATCCTTCAGCGCCGCCGCGCAGGGCTTGATCGAGCGCTCGACGAGATCCGCGATCAGGCTCTCGAACTTGGCGCGCGTCACCGTCATCTGCAGGTGCTTCGGCCCGGAGGCGTCGGCGGTGATGAAGGGCAGGTTGATGTCGGTCGAGGTCGCGCTCGAGAGCTCGCACTTGGCCTTCTCGCAGGCCTCCTTCAGGCGCTGCAGCGCCATCGGGTCGGCCGTGACGTCGATGCCGCTCTCGGTCTTGAACTGGCCCGCGACGTAGCGGATCAGGACCTCGTCGAGGTCGTCGCCACCGAGGTGCGTGTCGCCGTTCGTGGCGAGCACCTCGAAGACGCCGTCCCCGATCTCGAGGACCGAGATGTCGAACGTGCCGCCGCCGAAATCGTAGACGGCGATCTTGCCTTCCTTCTGCTTGTCGAGCCCGAACGCGAGCGTCGCGGCCGTCGGCTCGTTGATGATGCGCTCGACCGTCAGGCCGGCGATCGCACCGGCGTCCTTGGTCGCCTGGCGCTGGGAGTCGTTGAAGTAGGCGGGCACGGTGATGACCGCGCGGTCGACGCCCTCCCCGAGGTAGGCCTCGGCGGCCTCCTTCAGGTAGCCGAGCACCATCGCGCTGATCTCGGGCGGCGAGAGCTGCTTGCCCCCGACGTCCACCTTGACGAGGTCCTGCGGTCCGCCGACGAGGCTGTAAGGAACCGTCTTCTCCTCTTCGTCGACCTCGTGGTGACGGCGCCCCATGAAGCGCTTGATCGAGGCGATGGTCTTGGTCGGGTTGGTCACGGCCTGACGCTTGGCCGGCGCGCCGACGAGGCGCGTCCCGTCGTTCTGGAAGGCGACGACCGAGGGCGTCGTGCGCGCACCCTCGAGGTTCGTGATGACGTGGGGCTCGCCGCCCTCCATCACCGCGACCACGGAGTTCGTCGTACCCAGGTCGATGCCGATGATCTTGCTCTTGCTCATTGGTTCCTCTGCTTGGCCAGCCGCCGGAAGCCAGCTGGACGACGGCACAGGAACAAACTCCGTGCCAGGGTCCTCCCCCGTCTGGAATCCGTTTCCTGAAAAGGACTTAGACCCGCCCAAGCGCGCGGACCCCGGCGCCCCGCGCGCCAATTTGGCAGGCGGCGCCGGAGGCCAGGTCGGGTGCTGCCGCATTGGCAGATTCCGAAGGCCGGCACGCGTGCTGAACCCCGGGGCACGATCGGTGGGCTCTACTGGATCGAGATGGACGTGGACTCGACCGAGGGACTGCCCAACTGGACGGAGAGACTGCTCGACGAGCAGGCGTTTCTGCACCGGCTCGCCCGCGGCCTCGTCGCGGACGAGGCGAGCGCCGAGGATCTCGTGCAGGAGGCCAACGTCCGCGCGCTCGTCAGCCCCCCGCGCGAGGGCGCCACGACGCGCGCTTGGCTGACGACGGTGACGCGACGCCTCGCGAGTCACGGGTGGCGCTCCGACGCGCGCCGCGACCGGCGCGAGCGAGCCGGCGCGAGGGCGGAGGCAACCGACGGAGATCTGGCGGCCGTCGACGGGCAGCTCGACGCGCACGCCGAGCTCCTGGACGTCATGCGCGACCTGCCCGCGGAGCAGCGGCGCGCGCTCTTCCTGCGTTACGCGCAGGACCTCGCGCCGCGTGCGATCGCGGACCAGCTCGGCGTGTCGGTCGACACGGTCAAGACACGCCTGCGCCGCGGTCGCCAGCGCCTGCGCGCGACACTCGACGAACGTCACGGAGAGCGGAAGGCGTGGGCGGCGCTGCTCGTCGGCGCACCCGGAACGACCCTGCGTGAGAGCGCCCCCTTGGCGGCACTCGCGAGCACCTGGATACCAACATTCGTCATGAGCACGTCGTTGAAGATCACGGCGGCGGCCGGAGCCGCGGCGTTCGCCCTCTGGCTCGCGGTCGGCGCGGACCCCGCGGCCCCGTCCGAGCCGATCTCGGTCGCGGAGACAGATCCGGCCCGCATCGAGGCCCAAGTCGAGGCCAGAGCCGACTTGGCCGCGGCGCGCACGGAGCGGGAGGAGCGCACGGAGGTCGACGGCGGCACCGAGCCGGCGCCTGCGGCGCAAATGATCACGATCACCTGGCCGCCCGAGCCGGCTCCCGATCCGGGCCCCGCATGGTGGCTCGACATCCAGACCGTCGGCGCGCCCGGGGCGGGTTCCGCGGTGAGCGTCCGCGCTTGGCGCGCCGCGTACGTCGGCGACTTCGGCACGCCGCTCGAGACCACGCTGGACGCGAACGGCTCGGCACGCGTCGACATCGGGCCGCATCTGCGCGAGCTCGCGGCCGACACGGGCGCTGGCCCGCCGCGCGAGATCGTCGTGAGCGTCGAGCCGCCCGACGCCTTGCCCGCCGAGGTGCGGGTGTTTCTGCCGGACCCGCTCGACGCCACCGTCCCGCCCCCCGAGCCGCTGCGCGTCGAGGTTCCACTCCAAGCCGCCGGAATCGTCGTCGGCCGCGTCGTCGCGAGCGAGCCCGTGGCCGAGGGCCTGCCCAAGCTGGTCCTGGCGTTCCTCTTGAAGGACGGGGTCCCCGAGCGCGGGCCGAGCGCCTGGATCCACCCGGACGAGGACGGCAGCTTCCGGCTGCGACTGCCGGGCGCCGGCAAGTTCGCGCTCCTGGCCATCATCGGCGGACACCGACCGACGACGCACAGGATCGAGCTCGCCACCGGCAGGCGCCTGGACGTCGGCGACGTGCTCGTCGACAAGGGGCTCGCCATCGTCGGCCGCGTCCTGGGCGACGTGCACGACCCCGTCTCCATCTCCGTCGGCCTGCGCGGCATGCAGCACCACGTCGAGACGGACCTCTTCTCGTTCGACCTGCCGATGACGTACGCCTGGCACATGGGCCGGTTCGAGCTCTTCGGCGCGTGGCAGGAGATGGGCGAGGGTGGCGCCTTCCGCATCGACGCGCTCGGACCGCACGCGTACGACGTGCGCGCCGACGCACCGAACGTCCAGGTCCCGTTCGACTCCATTCCGGCGACGGTGTGCACGCCGCCCGCGACGCTCGAGCTGCGCCGCGCGTCCGCGCACGTCGTCGTCCGGCTCGAGCTGCCGGACGGTGAGCTCGGCAGCGGCGTCGCGCGTTGGAAGCTGCGCGAGCCCGCGGGCGACTCCGAGATCGACTGGCACCAGAACCTGCAGCCCGGTGAGCTGAACCGGAACCCGTACCTGCGCCCGCGGCTACCCGCCGAGATCGAGGCCGAGCTCCTGCTCGAGGTCGCGGGTCTCGAGCCGGCCACGCTCGTGGTGCAGACACCGCGCGGCGGCGAGACGCTGGAGGTCGACCTCGTCCTGCGCCGCACGGCAGACACCGCGCGCCTGGCGCTGAAGCTCACCGGGATCGAGACCCGTGACGGCGACTCGTTCAACGTGCGCACGGATCTCGAGGACGGAACGAAGCTCGAGCTCGTCCTCCAGGCCAAGGGCGGAGAGCTCGTCGTCCCCGACCTGCCCCCCGGTCGCGCCGCGGTGTACGTGTCGCCGGGCGAGGACTGGCTCGCGCCGCAGGACCACGTGCGTGAAGCCGTGGTCGAGATCGAGCTCACGCCCGGCGAGCGAGCGTCGCGCGTCGTGCGGTTCGAGCGCGGCGGCAGCCTCGTGCTCGAGGCCCTCGACGCGGCCGGCAAGCGGGTCGACGCGAGCGTCGAGGTCTACGACAAGGGCGAGCGCCTGCCTCTCACGTTCGTCGCGTGGGGCGCCGACGCGAGCCGCGTCGCGGGCGGCAACATGATCTTCGCGCTCGGCCCGAGCCGCGCCGTGCCCGAGCTCACGCCCGGGACCTACCGCGTCCGAGTCCACGCGTCCGGTCACGAGCCGTTCGAGACGAACGTCGTGATCCGCGCGGGGCAGACGACGCAGGAGCGGATTCAGCTCCAGGTGAAGTAGCCATCAGCCGCCGCGGCTTCTTCGCCTCGCGAGCCAGGAGGCATCGCGACTCGGTCACGCTCACTTCGGCACGGAGCACCTGCTGCTCGGCGCGTCACCCGACAGGGTGCGCGAGGAGGTGGAGAGACTCGTGGACACCGGTCCCGTGACGGGCACTCCGCGCCAGCTGCCGTTCACCCCGGAGGTCAAGCGCTCACTCGTACTCGCGGTCGAAGAGGCCAACGATCTCGGCCACAGCCACATCCGGCCCGAGCACCTGTTCGCCGGCCTGATTCGTGCGCAGGGCGTCGCAGCCCGAGCGCTGCAAGACCTGAGGATCGACGTCGCGGAGCTCCTTGCCGCGCTCCGCGCCAGCGGCGAGGAGTAGAGGCCAGCAGCCTCTTCTCCTACAGCCCGTACTCCTTGATCTTGCGGTACAGCGTCCGCTCCCCCATCCCGAGCACCTGCGCCGTCTTCTGGCGGTTGCCCTCCATCAGCTTGAGGTTCTCGGCGATCAGCGCGCGTTCGACCTCGGCGAGCGAGCGGCCGGCGAGGTCGTACGTGCCGCCGCTTGCGCCGCCCGCGGCGTCGACGTTCTTGATCGACTCGGGAACGTCGTCGACGACGAGCTCGCGGCCGCGGGCGAGCAGCACCATGTTCTCGATCGCGTTGCGCAGCTCGCGCACGTTGCCCGGCCAGGGGTGACGGACGAGGAGCGCGCGCGCCTCGGGCGAGATGCCCGTGACGTCGCGGCCGTGCTCGGCGGCGAGCTCGGAGATGAAGTGATCGATGAGCAGCGGGGTGTCGCCCGCGCGCTCGCGCAAGGGCGGCAGGTCGAGGCTGACGACCTGCAGACGGAAGAGCAGGTCCTCGCGGAACTCAGCTTCGCTCACCATCGTGCGCAGGTCGCGGTTGGTCGCGGCCACGAGGCGGATGTCGACCTTGCGCGGCTCGTTGCCACCGACCTGCACGACCTCGCGCGTCTCGAGGACGCGCAGGAGCTTGGCCTGGGTCACCAGCGGCATGTCCCCCACTTCGTCGAGGAACAGCGTGCCGCCGTCGGCGTAGGCGATACGGCCCTCCTTGTCGGTCACCGCGCCGGTGAAGGCGCCCTTGATGTGGCCGAACAGCTCCGACTCG
The DNA here is from genome assembly GCA_024226735.1 of bacterium. Lineage (GTDB taxonomy): Bacteria > Planctomycetota > UBA1135 > UBA1135 > JAAELL01. The sequence continues at coordinate 35,527 of JAAELL010000310.1, forward strand.
ATCAGCCCCTCCGACAGCGCGGCGCAGTTGACCGCGACGAAGTTGCGCTCGCTGCGCGGTGAGTTGGTGTGGATCGCGCGCGCGACGAGCTCCTTGCCCGTCCCGCTCTCGCCGAGGACGAGCACGGTCGCCGGGCTCGGCGCGACCTGGGCCAGGATCTCGAACACGCGCTGCATCTGCGGCGAGTGACCAAGGATGCCCTCGAAGCCGAAGCGCTTGTCGAGCTGACGCCGCAGCTCCACGTTCTCGGCGGAAAGCTCGGCGTTGCGGTGACGCAGGCGCGCCTTCTCGACGGCCTTGCCGAGCTTCGCGCGCAGCTCGGCGAGATTGACGGGTTTGGACAGGTAGTCCTCGGCGCCGTGACGCATCGCGTCGACGGCCGTCTCGACCGTCGCGTGTCCCGTGATCAGGAGCACGACCGCTTCGGGCTGCAGCTGCTTGGCCTCCTTGAGCACCTCGAGCCCCGACTTGTCGTGCATGACGAGGTCGGTGAGGACCGCCTCGTACGACTCCTCCCCCATCGCCGCGATCGCCTCCCCGCCGGAGTGCGCGAGGCGACAGGCGTAGCCGTCCATCTCGAGTCCGTCGGCGAGCGCCTCGGCGTGCCCCTCGTCGTCGTCGATGACGAGGATCTTGGTCGGCACGGTGTCCTTGGACGGCGTCATGCTTCGACCTCGTCGGGGGGGATGTCAGTCTGGGGGCCGGACGGATCCTCTCCGCGCCGCGCGAGCTCGACGAGCAGCGGCAGAACGATCGTGAAGCTCGTCCCGCGCGCCTTCTCGGACACGACCGACAGCTGGCCCTCGTGCTCGTGCACGATGCGCTCGACCGACGGCAGTCCGAGCCCGGTGCCGACCTTCTTGGTCGACCAGTACAGCTCGAAGCAGCGCTGGATCTCGTCCTCGTCCATCCCGACACCGGTGTCGGTGACGACGAGCTCGGCGAGATTGCCGCGGCGCTTGACCTGGACGATCAGCTCGCCGCCACCGGGCATCGCCTGCCGCGCGTTGACGAGCAGGTTGATCACCGCTTGCTTGAACGCGCTCTCGTCGAGCATGACGAGCGGTAGCGAGTTCGGCAGGTCGACGTGCAGGCGGATCGACGCGGCTTCGTGCTCGGGCTCGAGCAGCTCGAGCACCTCCTGGACGAGCTTGACGAGGTCGTTGGGCGAGCGGTTGATCTCGCCGCCGCGCGCGTAGCGCAGGAACTCCTCGAGGATGCCCTCGAGGCGGGTCACCTCGCGCTGGAGCGTCGACAGTCGCTTGAGGCTGCGCCGCTCACGCGGTGTCGGCTCGGGCGCGTCGTGGCTGCGCCCGCCCGACCACTCCTCCTCGAGCAAGGTCAGATTGATCGCCATCGTCGAGAGCGGGTTCTTGATCTCGTGCGCGAGCCCGGCCGCGAGGCGGGCGAGCAGCGCCCGCCGCGCGTACGACCCCGACCGCGGAGGCTCCCCGCGCACTTCGTCCGATTGTTGCTCGACCTTGGCCATCTTCGCACCTGATCGCGTCAGGCTCCGGGGAGCAGGCTACTGAATGGACGGTCCGAGTCGCCATAGGGACCGTGGACCTCGCCGATTGCATCGGGCAGACTGGCCGCCACTCGGGCCGCGCCCCGGAGAATGGCGCTGTCCCCAAGATTGTATGAGCCCCGCCGAGCTGCACGCCATCCCCGCCGACGGCACCCCCTCGGGGGAGCTCGTCGAGAGCGCCCGCGCGGTGCTGATGCGCGGCGGAATCGTCGGCCTGCCGACCGAGACAGTGTACGGACTGGCGGCGCGCGCCGACCAAGGTCAAGCGCTCGATACCCTGCGCGCGATCAAGGGCCGGCCGGAGGCGTTGAGCTTCACCTGGCACGTCGCAGCCGCGCCCGAGTTCGGCACGCTCCGGCGGCCGGCGGGGCGGATCACGAGCAAGTACTGGCCGGGACCGCTGACGCTCGTGCGCGAGGGAGTCCCCGAGGGCCTCGAGGCGATCGCGCAGGACGGCTGGACCGGCGTCCGCATGCCCTCGCACCCCGGAACCCTGGCGGTGATCGGAGCACTCGACTTCCCGCTCGTCATGACGAGCGCGAACCAGAGCGGCGAGACGCCCCTCGTCGAGGCGTCCGCGGTGCGCGCGGCGTTCGGCGACGAGGTCGAGCTCGTGCTCGACGGCGGACCGGCGCGCCTGGCCGAGGCTTCGACGGTCCTGCGGCTGGGCCGCGGGACGTTCGAGCTCCTGCGCCCGGGCCTGATCGAGCTGGACGACCTGCGCCGCGCCGCTGGCCTGCGCATCGCGTTCGTCTGCACCGGCAACACGTGCCGCAGCCCGATGGCGGAGGCGCTCGCGCGCGCGCTCCTGACGGACCAGCTCGGCGCCGATCCCGCCACGTTCGGATTCCAGGTCTCGTCGGCCGGCGTCTTCGCTGGCGCCGGCGCGCCCGCGTCCGAGCAAGCGGTCGTCGTGCTCGCCGACCAGGGCATCGATCTCTCCGGACACACGTCCACGCCCGCGATCCCCGAGCGCATCCAGGAGTACGACCGCGTCTACTGCATGACGCGCTCGCACCTCGACGCGCTCCTCGGGACCTTGCCGCCGGGACGGGGCGAGCACATCGAGCTGCTCGATCCGGAAGGCGGCGACGTGCCCGATCCCTTCGGGGGGACGGTCGAGGTGTATCAGGGGTGCGCGGATGCGCTGGGGTGGATGATCGAGCGGCGCATCGAGGAGTGGGTGTAGCTACCGGCTGGGGTAGTACCGAGCCGCTCGTCCCACTCGACCCCCTCCCCCAGAGCACTCGCCGCGAACTCGAAGTGAACCACGCGCCGGTGCCGCGGGCGCACCGCGCGCTTCGAGCTGTGCAGGAGCAGCGGGCGCATCACCATCGCGCCACCCGCGGGAACGACGCAATCCACCGGCGTCCCGCTCGCGCGGGCGGCGCGCACGCCGTCAGGGCTCAGCCGGCCGGCGCAGTGCGTCCCCGCGAGCACGCGCAGCGCCCCGCCGTCCGCGTGCGCCTCATCCAAGTGCACGCGAATGGCGACCATCGACTCGAGCACCGCGAGTGGTGGGCGGACATGCACGACGCCTTCCTTGGTCGACCATCCGTCGAAGCCCACTGCCGCTCGGCGCTCGCGCACCGGGATCGTCACGTCCTGGTGCCAGGCGACCGGCCAGTTCGCGCGCTCGGTCCTGTCGAAGCACGTCGCTCGCACCACGAACGCGTCGGGCCCGAGGGCGCGCGTCGCGAGGCCGTCGAAGGCCGGGATGAACGGCTCGAGCGCGTCCGCGGGCACTGCGGACGGAAAGAGCGCGAATCCATCGCGCTCGAGGTCGAGGTCGAGGTCGAGGTCGAGGTCCGCCGCACTCATCGGCCAGGCGCTGGGCGCGACGCGCGGATCAGCGTTTTCCAGCGCAGCGCACCTCGCCGGAACCGGCGATGCTCTGCGAGATCTCGGGCTCGCCCCGGTACAGGACGTCGCCGCTCCCGCTGACACTCACGCTCAAAGCGCGCTCCGCGCGCGTCTCGATGTCGCCGGAGCCAGAGATCTCGACTTGCGCGTCCTGCGCGACGAGGTCGAAGAGGTCCATGGTGCCCGACCCCGTTACCGTCGCGACGAGTTGGCCGACGCGTCCGCGGCACTCGAGATCGCCCGAGCCTTCGAGGCCGAGCTCGATCGTCTCGTCGTCGACCCCCTCGACCCGCAAGGTGCCCGCGCCGACGAGCTGAAGCGACTCGAGCTGCGACGCACCGATCTCGATCCGCGGGGCCGGGTCGAGGCGGAATCCGCGCCGCACCTGAACGATGAGGCGGCCGTTCTCGACGCTCGTCTCGACGTACTCGATCAGATTGTCGTCCCCGGTGATCATCACGTGTGCCGGCTCGCCGACACGGACGCGGGCGTCGATGCTGCCGCGCACCGCGACGCTCCGGTAGCCGTCGACGTCGCGGTACTCGGTCGACGACGTGCCCGATCCATGCACCGTCTCCGACAACTCGACGGTGCATGCGACGAGCACGGAGAACAGCGCCACCCAGGCGAGGGCGGCGCGGCGATGGCGCGGCGAACGGTTCATTCGCGCATGCGCTTCACGTAGCCGCTGCCACTGATCGACGCGTTCGTCTGCGGTTGGCCGTAATAGGTGATGTCGCCACTCCCGGAGATCGCTCCGTCGAGCGTGTCCGAGACCGCGAGCCGCACGTCGCCGCTCCCGACGATCGAGACCGTCGCCTGCCCGACCTGCAGGCGATCGAGATCCAGGTCGCCCGAGCCGTGCAGCGCGACGTCGAGCGTGTCCGCGCGTCCGTTCACCTCGATGTCGCCCGAGCCGTTGAGCGCCAGCGCGAAGTGCGGACGGTCGATGCCGTCGACCCACGCGTCCCCGCTGCCGTTGAGCGAGAGGCTCGCGAGATCCGGCACGTCGATCTCGACGATGAGGTCGTTCTTCGACTTGTACCGGTCGTGGTCCATGCGCAGAACGAGGACGCCGTCCTCGACGTACGTCTCGACCTCGCGCAGCAGGTTCTCGTCGCCCAGCACCGAGACCTGCTGCTCGCCGCCGACCGTCACGCGCACGTCCATCCGCCCCGAGACCTGCACCGAGTCGAAGGACTCGACCTGCCGTCCCTCGCTGGCGCGCACGCCGTTGCCGCGAATGCGCGTGCCCTGGTAGTCGTACGAGTCCTCCCAATCGAAGCCATTGGCGTCGACGTGGATGATGCAAGCGGTCGAGGCGAGGCCCAACAAGAGGGCCGTGGTCGTGAGCGCGCGGGGGTTCATCAGGTTCTCCGTACGAGGGTGCACCGTGGGACTCGAGATGAGTGGATGCACGGGCCCTACGTGCTCCTGCGGGACTATTTCCCCGTTTTTGGCCGTTCGCGCCCCCGAATCGAGACCCACACGACGGGCACCTACAGCGCCTCGGGCAGGAGCTCGGGCGGCAGCCCCTGATCGAGAGCCCGCGCGCCCTGGGGAGTCTCCAGGAGCCGCGGGCAAAGTTGGTAGGCGCGGCCGGCCGCCGCGCGCGCCACGCGCGGATTCGACGTACGCCAGGCAGCCAGGGCGACGAGCAGATGGACCTGGGCTCGCTCGGGTCGCAGCGACGCCGCACGGGTGAGCTCGTCCAGCGCCATGCCGTCGTGACCGCCGGCGAGGGCTCCGAACCCGCCGGAGAGCGCCCGCACGAAACCGACCTCGCGCGCGAAGCGGCGCACCTCGCCGTCCGCGACGCCCTCCCCACCCCCGTTCGCCCCTAGGGCGTCGAGGTACTCGTCGAAGCCGGCCAGCGTCGCATCTGCCGGGAGCTGAATCCCGCGCCGCGCCGCGTCCCAAGCGCAGAACGCTTCGCGCGCGCGTCGCACCAGGCGCAGGGTCTCGAGCTTCTTCCAGCCCTGGGTCCCCGCGACCGGACGCCAGGCCACGGGCGGCTCGGTCTCGAGCGTGCGCAGGCGCCGCAAGTTGAGCGGCAGGTCGGTCAAGAGCAGCGCGCCGCGACGCCTTGGTCGGTAGACGATCCACGGGTCGGCGTCGCTCAAGGCTCGTTCGGAAACGGGCCAGCGCGCGCCGCTGGTCACGTAGCGAGCGAACACGCCGGAGGGAGTGTCGAGCCCGAGCTCGGCGAGCGCGGCTCCCAGCGCGCCGCTCGCGTCGAACCGCGCCGCGTCGAGCACGGGCTCCAACTCAGCCCCGACCAGGAGCACCTGCGTCCCGAAGACGAACACGCCACTCCAGCCGAACGAGCGGGCGAAGGCGTCGACGACGACGTCGAAGGTCTCGGGCTCGAGCGCATGCGGCGGCACCCACTGGCAGAGAAGCCCACCCGGCGCGAGCGCCGCACGAACGCACGCGTAGAACTCCGGGGTGTACAGGTAGACGGCGAACGGGGAATCGGGAAGCAGCGGCTCCATCGTCACGACGTCGAACGCGTCGAGAGACTCGCCGAGCGTGCGCCGGCCGTCACCGAAGTGCACCGCGGTGCGCACGTCCTCGAGCACGCGGTGGTTGACCTCCTCGAAGAAGTGGGCCTGGTCGCAGACGGCGCGCGAAAGCTCCATCACGTCGATCCGCTCGACCTCGGGGTGCAGCGACACCGCGCCCGCCGTCGTGCCCGTCCCGAACGCGAGCACGCCCGTGCGCTTCGGACACGGGTGCAGGAGGAGCGGCAAGTGGCCCAGCGCGCGCATGTACAGGTAGTCGTCCCCCACCGCGGTGGCCCGGAACGTGTCGGTCAAGAGCGTGCGCTCGCCGCGCAGGCCGTCGTCGACGACGCTGACGGCGAAGTCGGCGTCCTCGACGAACGCGAGGCGTTGGAAGGCGGGGTTGTCGAGCGCGGGCGCCGCGAGCGCGGGCTCGTCCGCACGCGCGGCCCACGCCCCGCAGCCGAGCGCGACGGTGGCGGCGGAGAGCGCCAGTCGGCGCGCCGGCCAGAGCGTGAGAGCTGCGCCGACGCCGAACAGGCACAGGGTCGCGAGCGCACCCCCGAGGCCGAAGGCCGGAACCACCACGTGGTGCACGAGCACGACGCCGAGCCCCGCGCCCCAGACCTCGTGCAGGACGAGATCGCCGAGACGCCGTCCGCTCTCCCCCGCGACCGCACGGTGCAGGACCGGCACGACCGCGCCGAGCGGCATGAGCGGAACGCCGAGCAGCGCGAGCGCGAAACCGAGCGGGTGCGCGCGCCCGTCGATCCCGCGCAGGAGGCCGGGCGAGAGGAAGAACCAGAGCGTGCCGAGCGCGGCGAGCGCGAGGACCCATCCCACGCCGCGCCTGTCGCGCGGAACGACGAGTGGAACGATCACCGCGCCCAGCGCGAGGGCGAGCAGCGAAGCGGCGAGCACGGCGCTGAGCGCCGGCTGCATCCCGTCGAGCCAGAGCGTGCCGAGGCGTAGACCGATCCACTCGACCCCCGATGCCCACGCCGTCGCGAGCCCGAGTGCGACGCCGGCCGCGCCGGGGGCGAGGGGGCCGAGGGGGGCGCTGGGCGCACGCTCGGGATCGACCTCGAACCGCGCCGCGCCAACCGGGGAAGGCTGGGCCGCGAGCATGGCGAGCACCGCGCCCGCGAGCGTCGCCGCGCCGCCGACCACGATCGCGGTGGAGCGACCGAACGCCGCCGGCACGTCGAAGCCGATCCACGTCGCTCCCGCGACGCTCCCGGCGAGATTCGCGGCGAACAGCAAGGACACGTCGCGCGCCCCGCCGCGCCCAGGGTCCCAAGCGCGCGCGAGCCAAGGGAGGAAAGGACCGTGGACCAGAGCGACCAGGAGGATCGCCGCGCAGCCGAGGGCCGTCGCGCCCGAGGCGCTCGCGATGCTCGGAGCGACGCGCAACAGGATCAGGCCCGCGAGCCACGCTCCAGCGGCGCACGCCACGCCGGTCGCGAGCCATCCCAGGCGCGGCGTGCGCCGCGCACGGCCGCCGAGGAACGCACCGATCGCCCAGCCCGCGATCCAGACCGAGATCCCGATCGCCCCGGAGCGTCCGTAGCCCATCGAGAGCCCCGCGCTCGAAACGAGCAGCGTCTCGATTCCCAGCCCCCCTGCGCCGACGAGTGCGGCGCTGGCGAGGAACGAAGCGCGCCTCCAGACGGGAACCGTCACGTCGCGCCCGACTGTCAGCGCTCGCCGCGCGTGAGGACGGCGATCGCCTCTTCTCGGCTGCCGCTCTCGATCAAGTCTTCACGCACCTCATCCTGCGCCAAGACGCGGGCGACGTCGGCGAGCGTGCGGATGTGCAGGAGCTTCTGCGCGCGCGGGATCACCAGCAGCACGACGAAGCGCGCCGGCGCGCCGTCGATGCTGTCGAAGACCAGCCCGTCGCTGCGCGACACGATCCCCATGCAGGCCACGACCGACTCGAGATCGTCGACGGCGGCGTGGGGGATCGCGACCCCGTTCTCCATGCCCGTCGACATCGACCGCTCACGATCGAGGACGGCCTCCAGCACGCTCTCCCGATAGGCAGGACCGATGCGGCCGGTGTCGACGAGGTGGTCGACCAGGTCGCGAATCGCCTGCCACTTGTCGGCCGGCTCGAAGCCGACCACGACGTCGCCGGGGGAGAAGAGCTCACCGAGCTGCATGGAGGCGCAGCATAGCCGCGAACAGGCGATCTGTCGGTACGGTACCGCGGCAATTCATGACGGATTCCCGTGGTACCGTACTGCCTGATCCCTATTCGGGCGTCGGGACCCCGGCGTCCATCCGGACCGAGGTCTCCGGGAGCGCCGATGCCGGGTCCGGCGTTCGCGTGGTGACCTGGGTGATCTCGTCGTGGGTGCCCGAGCCCCCCGCATCCTCGGGCGGCTTCCCGAAGCCGAGCATCTTGGCGATCATGATCGCCGTCATGCCGACGAAGCCGCTGAACAGCGCGCCCATCTTCGCCTGCCCCTGCAGGTCGAGGTTTTCGGGGAAGGCTGCCCCCGCGACGAACAGCGCGACGGTCAGACCGAGCGCCGCGATGTAGCCCGCCATCACGAGATCGCGGAACGTCATACCGCTCGGCAGCGGGAATCCGAGCACGCGCCCCAGGAGGCCCAGCAGCGTGATGCCGATCGTCTTGCCCACCACGAGCGCGGCGAGGATGATCCAGGTCATCGGCCCGATGCCGGCGAACTGCACGCCGGCGTTGCCCATCGCGAAGAAGAACAGGCCGAAATCGACGCACAGCTTCGTCTGATGCTCGAATTGGTGGAGCGGCGAATGGTCCATCTCGAGGTCGTGCGCGAGCTCGCCGCCCATCACATCGATCTCGTCGGATTCCTGGAACAGGCCCGTGTCACGCCGCGGTCCGGGAAGGAACGGCACGATCGGTACGAGCGCCAGTGCGGGGTGCAGGTGTGCCAGGATCAGGCCGCTCCAGGCGATCGGACCCGCGACGAAGATGTACGGCACCCACGACTTCACGTTCATGCGCCGCAGCGCGTAGGCGACCGCCATGCCGAGCACGACGAGGCCGAGGAACTCGGGACGCGCCGGGTTGGCCGCGTCCCCGTAGAAGATCGCGATGATCGCGAGGCCAATCGCATCGTCGGCGACGGCGAGCAGCAGGAGGAAGTTGATCGCCGGGTGGCCCTTGCCGTACACGGTGCGCGCGACGAGCCAGGCGAGGGCGATGTCGGTCGCCGTCGGGATGCCCCAGCCCTTGCGCAGGGCCTCCTGCTCGGTCACGACGGTGGCGTCGTAGACGCCCATCGCGTTGGCCAGGAAGAGGCATCCGAAGAACACAGCGACCGGTCCGACGACCCCACCCATGGTCGCGAACAGCGGGTTGATCGCCTTGCGCAGCGGATTGAGGCTTCCCCCGGGTAGCGCCGCCTCCGTGATCTCCTTCGCGGCTACGCCGAAGAAGAAGACCATGAAGATGTCATTGATAATGAAATTGAGCGTCAGATGATGCCCAAAAACCGACAGGTGCCCGGGTAACTCCCAGATCCCGTCCTCCGCGCCGTGGCCCGCCCCGAACCAGTGGTGATACCAGCTGTAGTCGAGGTTGGCCGCGACCAGCGCACAGACCACCCCGGCGATGAGCGGGATGGAGAACTCCTGGAGGTACGAGACGAGACCCTTCTTGTGGTCGGACACGGGCTACCTGGTTGCGCTGTGGGGCCTTGGGGAGGGAAGGACGAATCCTGGGGTCGTCACCCAAGATGCCCGCCTGGAGCGATCGTGGCAAAGTGAATCCACGCCAGGCGCACATCCGGGAAGGTCCGGTCGAGAGTGTGCGCAGACGAACCCGAGGGCGAATCGTGACCTACCCGGCGAGCCGAATCAGTTTCCCTCTACGGACGGGAAGATCGCCCCCCAGCAGACGTCTCCTGACGGGCCGAAACTGCGAGGCGGGGTCGTTTGACTTGGCTCAGCGAGCCACCTACAGTCCCCAACCTCGACTCACGGTGCCCTAAACCCTGGGCCTTCAAAGAGATACAACCCACGCGCCGAACGACGAACCGATGATCGCAACCGTCCTCGCGCTGCCGCTCTGGCTGCCCGCACTCCCGACGCAGGATCAAGACGTCCCTCCGATCCAGGAGGTCGGGGACGCGTACATCATCAATATCGCCAAGACGACACCACCGGACATGGGGCTCACCCTCGACCGGTTCGTCGATGCGTGTCAGCAGGTGACGGGGATCAACTTCACCTACGCCCCCGACACGGCGACCTACCTGGAGCAGGCGCAGCTGCGCCTGCTCGGCACGAAGACGGTGCCGAAGGAGCAGTTCTACAGCTTCTTCCAGATCATGATGATCATCAACGACTTCGTGTGCACGGAGATCGGGCCCGAGGGGCTGTCGGTCATCGTGATCGAGTCGCTGCAGAGTGGTGCGCGGCAGACGCTGCGGCAGGACGCCGTGCTCGTCTCGCCCGACGAGCTCGAGCGCTACGCCGACCAGCCGGCGACGCTGATCACGACCGTGATCAACCTGCCGAACACGGACGTGCGCCAGCTGTCGAACTCGATGCGCACGATGATCACCGACGCGAACACGCAGCAGATGCTGCCCGCGGGCAACACCGACTCGATGGTGCTGACGGGGTTCGGCTCGAACGTCGTCGCGCTCGCGCGCATGCTGCGCATCGTCGACGAGGCGTCGAAGGTCGAGCCGATCGTGCCCGAGTTCGAGGTCATCCCGCTCGAGTACGCGTCGGCCGACGAGATCGCGAGCACGATCGAAGAGCTGCTCGACGCGAGCCGTCGCGCGGCCCAGGGTGCGCAACGCGGCCAGCAGCAGGGTGCGACCGGTGCACTGCAGCAGGGGCAGCAGGAGGCCAAGATCATGGTCGACCCGCGCACGAACTCGCTGCTCGTCATGGCGATGCCCGAGGACATGCCGGCGATCCAGGAGCTGATCGCGCGACTCGACGTCGACGTCGTCGAGCGCGAGCGCAGCTACCACATCTACAACCTCGAGAACGTCAGCGCCGACGAGCTCGCCGAGACGCTCAACGACTTCCTGCAGGACGCCGGCCGGCTCGAGCAGGGTCGTGGCGCGACGGGCCAGGGTGCGCAGCCGCGCCAGGGTGGTGGCGCGCAATCGACCGAGTTCGTCGTCGTGCCCGACCCGGAGACCAACTCGCTGCTGATCGCCGCGAGCCGCACGCGCTACCAGGAGCTGATCACGCTGATCGAGGCGCTCGACGAGCGCCAGGACCAAGTGCTGATCGAGACCGCGCTGATCGAGCTGACGGGCAGCGACTTCCTCGACATCGGCGTCGAGCTCGGCGTCGCCGACATCCCCGGCGTCGACAGCGTCGGCGGCTTCGGCCTGTCGGGCTTCGGCATGTCCTCGCTCGAGGACACCGACGGTGACGGCGTCCCCGACGTCAAGGTGCCCAACATCCCGACGCGGGGCATCTCGGCAGGTATCCTCGACGGCGACAACTTCAACCTGCCGGTCCTGCTGCAGCTGATCGAAGAGAAGCGCAACTCGAACGTCCTCAACATCCCGTCGGTACTGGTCAACAACAACGGTAGCGCGACGGTGACGACCCTCGACGAGCAGCCGACGACGACCGTGACGCTCGGCACCGGCGGTGCCGCGGCGACGCAGGAGAACTTCAACGACTACGTCGAGGCTGGCATCACGATGCAGATCTCGCCGTCGATCAGCGCGTCGCGCTACCTGCGCCTCGACATCTTCCTCGAGGTGTCGAACTTCAACGGCGCAGTGCAGGGCTCGATCCCTCCGCCGCGGACGACGCGTACGCTCGAGACCCAGGTCAACGTGCCCGATGGCGACACGATGGTCATCGGCGGCATCATCGTCGACAACCGCTCCGAGACCCGCCGCCAGGTCCCCTTCCTGGGCGATCTGCCGATCATCGGCAACCTGTTCGCGCGTGAGTCGAACAACTTGAACCGGACGGCGCTCTACTTCTTCGTGACGCCGCACATCATGCAGGACGAGCACTTCGCCGACCTGGCGGAGATCTCCTACCGCAAGAAGCTCGAGGCCGCCGACACGATCGGCCACGAGCGCGTGCGCCTGATCGACAACAACTTCGGCCCGAAGGAAGGCGAGATCGAGCTCTCCGGCTTCGACGTTCCGCTCTACGCCAGCCCCGAGCGCGGCGAAGTCAGCGGCGAGGAAGTCGGCCTGGATCCGGTCGAGATCAATCGGCGCCTCGAGGAGGCGCGCAACGACGGGCAAGACGACTAGCCGGCGCAGAAGACATGACGAGCATCGGTGACATGTTGGTGGACGCGGGCCTGTCCCGCGACCGTCTCGACGAATGCCGCAACATGGCGGCGCAGACCGGCGAGTCCCTCGACCGTGTCGTCCTCAGCAAGGACTACATGGAGGAGACGACGGTCTTGCAGATCTACGCGAAGCTTCTCGGCTTCGAGTTCCGCAAGAGCCTCGAAGGGACGAAGGTTCCGGTCGACTTCGTCGACCGTGTGCCAGTGCACTTCGCGCGCAACTACAACCTCATCGCGCTCGATCAAGGCAGCGACGACGTGTTGAAGGTCGCGACGTGCACGCCGCTCGACCCGCACCCGATGGACGACCTGTCGGCCATCGTCGGTTGCGAAGTCGACGCGGTCCTCGCGCCGCGCCTGGAAATCACGGCGCTGATCGCGCGGGCCTACCGCCACAAGGCGGACGGCGTCGACGAGGCCCTGGGCGCCGTCGCCGAGGACGCGGACATCGGCTCGATGGCGGCGGAGATCGACGAGGCCGAGGACGTCCTCGACGTCTCGAACAAGGCCCCGATCATCAAGCTCGTCAACACGATCTTGTTCCAGGCCTTGAAGCTGCGCGCGTCCGATGTGCACTTCCAGTGCTACCCCGACCGCATGCAGGTCCGGTTCCGGATCGACGGCATCCTGTACGACATGGACTCGATCCCGCGTCGGGTCCAGGACGCGATCATCAGCCGCGTCAAGGTCATGGGCAAGATGGACATCGCCGAGCGCCGCCTACCCCAGGACGGCCGCGCGACGATCCGTCTCGGTGATGGCGAGGTCGACGTCCGGATCAGCTCCGTCCCCACGACGTACGGCGAGCGCATCGTCATGCGTCTGCTCGACAAGACGGCCAAGCTCTACCGCATCGAAGAGATCGGTTTGTCCGAGGCGAACTGCGTAACGCTCAGGGAGTACCTCGAGTTCAACCACGGCATCATCCTCGTCACCGGCCCGACGGGCTCGGGCAAGACGACGACGCTGTACGCGTCGATGGCCGAGATCGACACGACGCGCAAGAACGTGCTGACGATCGAGGATCCGGTCGAATACGCCCTGGGCGGCATCAGCCAGGTGCAGGTCAACACGAAGAAGGGGCTGACGTTCGCCTCCGGCCTGCGCTCGTTCCTGCGCCAGGACCCGGACGTGATGATGGTCGGCGAGATCCGCGACCTCGAGACGGCCGAGGTGGCGATCCGCGCCGCGCTGACCGGTCACCTCGTGTTCTCGACGGTGCACACCAACGACGCGGCCAGCACGATCACGCGTATGGTCGACCAGGGCGTCGAGCCCTACCTCGTGTCCAGCTCGCTCATCCTGATTGTCGCGCAGCGCCTGATCCGGACGATCTGCGACTCGTGCAAGGAGGTCACCCCGATCAACGACGAGTGGCGGGTCAAGCTGGAGAAGGTCGGAATCAGCGACGCGGAGATGGGCGGCGAGGTCGCCCACGGCGTCGGGTGCGACGAGTGCTTCCACTCGGGCTATGCGGGCCGGACGGCCATCTACGAGTTCCTCCCCATCGGCGAGCAGATCCGCACGAAGATCATGGAGGGCGGAACGGCGACCGAGCTCAAGCGCATGGCGGCCGAATCGGGCATGATTACGCTCCGTGAGGATGGACGGGACAAGATCCGCAGCGGCCTCTCGACCCCCGACGAGGTCCTGCGCGTGACCCAGCTCGACTTCGACTGATGCCGATCTACGAGTACAAGGCCTTCGCCGTCGGCGGCGCCGTGCAGCAGGGCATCATCGACGCCGACACCGAGCGCGACGCACGCACCAAGCTGCGGCGCGAGGACCTGCGCGTCAGCAAGCTGACCGAGCTGCGCGGCTCCAAGCGCGTGCGCGGCTCGAAGAAGGGCGGCGAGCGCGGCGGCTTCGTCGGCAAGCTCCTGCGCGACCGCGCCGCGCAGCGCGGCCCGGGCCCGCGTGAGATCGAGATCGTCTCTGGCATCACGCGCCAGCTCGCGACCCTGCTCGGTTCGGGCATCGCGCTGACCGAGGCGCTGTCCGCCATCGTCGAGCAGGCCGAACAGCGCCGCGTCGAGACGATGTTCCGCCAGATCCGCGAGAGCATCCAACAGGGCTCGAGCCTCGCCGACGCGCTCGAGATGCACCCGAGCTGGTTCTCGGAGCTGTACGTCAACATGGTCCGCGCCGGCCAGGCGGCGGGCAACCTGGACATCGTCCTGACGCGCCTCGCCGACTACATGCAGGCCCAGCGCGGCCTGCGGCGCAAGATCGTCGGTGCCCTGACCTACCCCGTGATGATGATCGCGATCGGCATGGCCGTCGTGACGATCCTCATGGTCAAGGTCGTGCCCGAGATCACGGCGATGCTGATCGAGCAGGGCAAGGCTCTGCCGCCCGCGACGCAGATCCTCGTCAACGTCAGCAACGTGTTCAAGGAGTGGTGGTGGGCGCTGTTCCTGGTGATCGGGATCGTCTCGTTCGCGATCGAGCGCATCTACAAGAACACGGCCAAGGGCCGGCTCTTCATCGACAGGAACCTGTTGCGCGTGCCGGTGCTCGGCGAGCTCCTGCGTAAGGCGTCTGTCGGACGTTTCACGCGCACCTTCGCGACGCTGCTCAAGAGTGGCGTCCCCGTCATCCAGGCCCTCGAGATTACCGAGAAGGTCGTAGGCAACCGGGTCATCGCCAACGCCACCGCCCACATCCGTGAGCGCGTCGTGGAGGGCGCCGACGTGTCGACCCCCCTCAAGGCCAGCGGGGCCTTCCCCGCGGTGGTAGGCTACATGGTGGCCGTCGGCGAGCAGTCGGGCGAGCTCGAGCAGATGCTCGATCGGATCGCGGGCGCCTACGACGAAGAGATCGACGTGGTCACCGAGCGCCTCACCGCGCTCCTGGAGCCCGTCATGATCATCATCCTCGCGGGCATCGTCGGCTACATCGTCTACGCCATCGTTCAGCCGATCCTCCAGATCGGCCAGCTCTAGCCTCCAGCTCTTGCTTTGAGGGGGGGCACGGGAAGAAATCCCCGCCCCCATCGTCCGAAAGGACCTCCAAGCAACCGCCGGAGTCCATCCCGATACGAGACAGCGTCATGAAAACCCAAGTGAAGACCCAGGACCTAGGACGGCGCGCCCGCAAGGCACGTGCGGGCTTCTCCCTCGCCGAACTGATGGTCGTGATCGTGATCATCGGCCTCTTGGCCACGGCCGTCGCACCGCGCCTGCTCGAGCGTCTGACCGACGCCAAGTGGGGCAAGGTCAAGGGCGACCTCCACTCGATCAACCAGGCGATCACCCAGTACGCGATCGCCAACAGCGGCAGCCACCCCGACACGCTCGAGGACCTGGTCACTCCCGACGAGAACGGCAAACGCTTCCTCGACATGACCAAGGTCCCAAAAGACCCGTGGGGCAACGAGTACGGCTACGAGCCCCCGGTCGGCACGCAGGACTGCATCGTCACGTGCTTCGGCAAGGACGGCCAGCCCGGCGGTGAGGGCGACGACCGCGACTACACCAACATCATGCTCAAGGACGGCGAGAAGTAGCCGGCGAAGGTCGTGATGGTCCGACACCCCTCTCTGCGAGCCGGCTTCACTCTGGTGGAGCTGATGATCGTGATGGCGATCCTCGGCCTCGTCACGACCATGGTCTCGATCAGCTTCGACGCGCTGGTCCCGAGTGAGCGGTTGAACACGAGCGTGCGCGAGCTCGCTGCCACGATCCAGGCGACCCGGGTCGAGGCGGTCTCGCGCAACGCCGAGTTCTGGATCCAGTACGACCTGAAGGAGAACCGCTACCGCCAGGCGACGCCGTTCCGGCGCGGGGGCGGGCTCCTACTCGGTCTCGACGCCGAGGAGTCCGAGCGCTACTACGGTGAGTGGATCAAGCTGAAGGACGGGGTCGCGTTCGCGAGCGTCACGCAGGCGGGCGAGCCGCTGGAGGCGGAGGAGCAGGCCTGGGTGCGCTTCGACCCGCTCGGCTCCGCGTCCGACCACTCGGTGATCCTCACCCAGCCCGCCTACGAGAACTTCTTCACGATCGAGGTCCTGGCCCTGACCGGCCTCGTGCGAATGCACGACGGGATCTACACCCGCGAGTACCCACAAGACTCCGACTTCGAGTGAGGTGAACCGTGCTGCCGATGCGACGTCCCAAGAGCCAGACCCGTTCGGGATTCACCCTCGCCGAGGCCGCGGTCACCATTGCGATCGTCGCGCTGACCCTCTCGGCGACGATGCAGTCGCTCGAGGTGTCCAAGCTCAAAGCAGCCCACACCCAGAACCAGAAGACGGCGAAGGAGCTGGGGCTCATGACGCTCGGCGCCATCGAGAGCGGCAAGTGGTGGGACGAGATCGAGACCGGCCGCACCGGCAGCTACGCCGACAACGACTACCCCGATTTCTACTGGGAGATCGCCCTCGGCGACGAGACGTTCATCGAGATCGAGGACAACGAGGAGGGTAGCTCGTTCGACAACTGGCAGCACCGGCGCGACCTGCAGCTGGAAGCCGAGTACAACGACCGGAGCGAGAATCCGGACGACGAAGAGGACGAGGAGGCGACCGAGCCCTACGAGCAGGTCCGCGTCCGCGTCACGTTCCCCAAGCTGCGCGAGTACGACAACGAGGTGATCCTCGAACGCTGGATCGCGTGGGAACAGGTGTACGGCGAGGAAGAGGACGAAGAGGGCGCTGAAGGCGAGGACGCCGGCGGCGCGAACGGCGGCGGCGGCGGTAGCGCGCCCGGTGGCGGCGGCATGGGCGCCGGCGACCTGGGTGGTGGCCGGTGAAGTGCCCGACTCGGGGTCTCGAGCGCACCGCGCGGCGGGCAGGCTTCACGCTGGTCGAGATCATCGTGACCATCGCGATCGTCGGCTTGATGCTCGCGAGCGTGACCCAGATCCTCACGACCGTGCGGATGTCGCGCGACTCGATCCACAACATCCAGGAGGTCCAGCTCGCGGGTCCCGCGATCATGGACCTGATCGAGCGCGACATGCGCGGGCTCGTCACGACCAACGTGCCGACCGCCAACCACCTTCGCGTCGTCAACCGCGTGCTCCTGGGCGAGGACGCCGACCGCGTCGACTTCCTGAGCGAGACGGACAGCCTGATCCCGAACCTCGAGTACGAGTTCCCCATGCGCGCCGACGTCAACGAGGTCGGCTACTGCCTGCGCATCAACCCCGAGGACGACCGCTTCCTCGAGATGTACCGGCGCGAGAGCTTCGGCGTCGACGAGGAGTCCTTCACCGGCGGCGTCTACACGTTCCTGCACGACCGCGTCCGCTCGTTCGACATCGAGATCTATGAGAACGACGGCCCCGAGGAGGAGCCGATCGATGAGTGGGGAATGGACTCCACCGACCCCGAAACCCAAGGTCTGCCGGCGAGCCTCAAGATCACGCTCATCCTCGAGCTCTCCCCGCGCCTGTTGCGCGAGCAGCTCGCGATCGCACGCGTCGACAAGCAGATCGTCACTTACAGCCGCGTGGTCCGCCTGCCCGAGGCGATGCGCGTCGCCGAGGACCAGATCCCGCGTCTGAACGTGCCGGTGCCCCCGGACGACTCCGGCGATCCCATCGGCGGCGGCGGCGACGACCCCGAAGGTGCGGCCGACGGCGGCGGCCTGGGCAACGGCGGTGATGGACGTGGCCAGGGCGGCGACGGTGCGGGACGTGGACAGGGCGGAAACGACGGAAGCCTCGACGTGCCCAAGAGCACGACGATCGGGGGGTAGGAGCAGCAAATCGTTCGCTCCGCATGCCTGGTCGCCTAGGATGCGGGGCTCATGCCGCGCGTCCTCGACCTCTGCCCCGAGCTGACCCCCACCCCCTCCCGCGTCCCGGGCTGGCGTTGGTTCGTGCACGGGGAACGGGGTGTGGAGGCGGTTCGCGCCTGTGAGCCCCACCTCAGCGGCGAAGCCGGCCTCGAGGTCGAGCCCCTCGAGATCAAGGGCGGCAAGGAGCTCGCCATCCTCCGCACGGGCTCGCTCGACATCTTCTGGAAGCGCATGACGCCCGATTCCGGGGGGCGCCTCCGCGAGACCCTGCGGCTGCGCGGCCTCCGGCTGGGTCGCAAGGGGGCGGTCACCGAGGCGGCGCAAACGTTGCTCGCGGCCCGCAAGCTGGACCGAACGGCGGAGCTCTACGCGCTCGGCGAGCGAACCTACATGGGTGTCGTCGTCGAACAGGTGCTCCTGCTGGAGGGGCTGACCGACCACGTGCAGCTGGCGCGAGTCCTGGAGGACGCGGAGGATCCGCGCGACGCACTCGAGCGCACCTTCGAGCTGCTCCTCGAGCTCGACGCCGCGGGGCTCGCCCACCTCGACGGCCACGCCAAGAACGTGATGCTCTCCAACGCAGCTCACGAGCAGGACCGGCTCGTCGATCTCGAGCAGCTCGTGGAGGTCGAGCCCCGCCGGCCCGACGTGCTCGGGTTCGCCTTCGGCTACTTGTTTCGCCTGGGCGTTCAAGACCACGTGTCGCGCCGCGACTACGAACCGCTCGCGCTACGCGCCCTGAGCCGCGCGTTCGGCGACGAGCGACCGCCCGACCTCGCGCTGCTCGCCTTCCGGCACTTCCAGAAGTGCGCGCTGCGCAGGCGCGAGCGGCTGCGGATGGCGCAGCATGGACTCTCGGCGCTGGGGTCGGCGCACGCGCGGATTTATGGGCGCAGCGCGGAGAAGATCTGGCGGCGGTTGGAGCGGTCGGGGTAGCGGTCGGCGAAGAGCTTGCCCGTGCGCCGCCACAGGGCCGTGCGGTTCTTCGCCTCGACGATGAAGTGCACGTGGCCCGCCTGCACCGAGTAGCCCTTCCACAGCTTCAGCACGCCCGAGTCCGGACTCGCCGGCCTGCCGACGCGATGGCCTTTGCGACGCTGGAACCCGAACGTCAACTGAGGGTCGAGGTGGCTAGCCCGAACCTTCTTGCGCACCTTGCGCGCAGCCTTCATCGGTCGCGGGGTCATCGATGAATCATGGCACTGATCTTCTCACATTCAGCCCCCGTGGTTCTTGCTCGAGCCAGAGCCAGAGCCAGAGGACGCTCTGAATCGGTGTTGGTCGTAGCCTCACCGGAGGCGGCATCGACCGAACTGCACTCGCGCTGCAATGCGGCGTGCGAGGCACGGCGCGGCTTCGCCGCCACCCTGTCGCCGATCGCCGGAGAATGTACGTGCCCCGCCGTCGCCGCCGGCCCGCACACTTGCCGGAGCCGGCCGCGCTCCCTACTCCGCCTTGCGCCAGCTCGACTCGAGCTTCCCGAACAGCTTGTTCTTCTTATCCATCAACATCACCTCGACGCCGCCGTCGCCCTTGCGCTCCATCACGACCGTCAGCGGGAACCAGCCCTTCTTCCAGCCAGATTCGCCAAGCTCCTCGTGGGTCATGAGGCGCCGCATCTTCTCGGGCCTCGAGCCGCGCTTCGTGCCGGCCTTGCGCCAGCTTGCTACGGGCTTGAGGACGCAGCCCCAGAGGCGCTCGTACTGCTCGCCGCCGCGGCCGACGACGTGCACGCTCTCGCCCTCGACCGTGACGGTGCCGTCGGCGGCGGTGGCGGAGAAGGCGATGTCGAAGGGCTTGCCGAGCTCGACGGGGATCTCCTCGCCCTCCAGCACGGTCCACTTCGGCGTCGCCTCGCCGGGGAGGATCATCGCCTTCTGGACCTGGAGCTTCTTGCCCTTCGAGATCATGCCGAAGAAGAGCGTGTAGCGGCCGACCGGGACCTCGACCTTCTTCGCACCCGCGATGTCGAAGTAGCTGTTCTCGTAGTCGTTCTCGCCCTTGACGATGACGTAGCCGGGCTTGAAGCCCTTGAAGTCGAGCGTGAGCGTACCGGTCTTCATCTCGACCGGCGTCGCGCCGAGCGTCATGCCGCCGTCCTGGACCTCGAGGCGATACCACTTCTCGCCGATCTTGACATGCTCGCTCCAGGGCAGGGCGCGCTTCGAGCTGCCGATCAGGATCGAGTCCATCTCGGGGTGCGTGCTGCCTTCGACGAGGCCCGAGTGCAGCCACGGCGTCGGGTTCGAGCCGTAGACGCCATCGAGGTTGTCGTCGAAGACGCGGATCGGCACGCCCTCGACCTCACCGACGAGGCTACCGGCAGCCGCCATGTAGATCGTCATGTTGTTGTCGGTCGGTGCAAGGTAGACCTGGACGTCGCCCTGGAAGACGTCCTTGTCGACGCCGGTGATCGCCTCGAACGCCCACTTGCGCTTGGATTCCCCGTCGCCGATCTCGAGCTCGACGAGCTCGCGGTTGCCCGTCAGCGGGATCTCGACGTCGCCCTTGCCGTCGTTGTCGACGTCGACCTGCACGTCGTTCGGGCCGACGCGCATGACCGTGGGCTGCGGGTCGAGCCGGGGAACCTTGAACGAGCTGCCCTTGCCCTTCAGCACGAGCACGTTCCACATCTGGTAGAGGTCGTCGAAGTAGTAGCTCGGGCGCGACACCTTGCGGTCCGTCCACGCCTCGAACCCCATCGCGACGGCGAGCTCGGCGCCGGCGCTCTTGATGACCGCGGCGGGTGTCGGCGCGCCCTCCGCGCCGCCACTACCGGAGCCAAAGCCGAGCCCGACGAGGCGTTCGACGATGCCCGTGGTCTCGTCGTGCACACGGTCCTTCAGGTGAATCTTGTCGCGGTACTCGATCGCCTTCGAGAACGCCGCGCACACCTTCTTCAGGTCCGCCTTGCCCCCCTTGCGCTGCTCGTCGTTGCAGTTGCCGACGAAGATGAAGCACTGCGACGCGTAGTAGTAATCACCGACCTGACGGAAGCTCTCGGCGAGGTCCTCGAAGTCGTTGCCCAGGATCGTCAGCTTGGGAACGTCCTTCGTCGCGGCGCCCGTCAGATCGAGGTAGATCTTGCGCTTCTTCGTGAAATCCGCCTTGAACCGGACGCGCTCGCGCTTCTCCGGGCCTTCGATGAGCGAGAAGTACTTCTCCATCTCGTCGACGAAGTCGGTCCGGATCGTTGCCTTCCACGCCGTCTTGAGCGCCGCGATCCGCTCGAAGAGCGCATCGTTCGGGTTGTTCGAGATGCCCTCGGCGACTTCCATCACCCACCAGATGGCCTGCTCCTGGTACTTCTTCACCAGCCGTGCCATCTCGTCCTTCGAGTTGACCTTCATCGCCTGCATGAAGCTGTTCTTGAAGTCCGCGTAGTCGTCGACGGCTTCAGGCGGAACGGCGGAGGCCGGCGCCGAGATGGCAGCCGGGATGAAGAGAGGGGCGAGGAGAACGAAGGGGACGAAGTGCGTTTTCGTCTTCATGACTGGGAGAGAGCTGGAGGGCGATGTCCGGGGGTTCCGGCATCTTATCACCCTCCATAGACCGGCCGGGTGGGCGAATTGCGCCCCGGCAACGGGGTTCTTACGGACGGGGCCGCCCGATCCGCTCCCTCAGCGCTTCGACACGCGCTTCAAGAACTCCTTCTCCGCACGTGTCAGAGAAGTCATCCCCTCCCTGTGGATCTTCTCGAGCAGCCGGTCGACCTTGAACTCGTCCTCCTGCCGGCCCAGCTCCTGGCGCACCGCGCGCTTGCGACGCACGGTCTCGACCGGGTCCTTCCAGATCCAGCCCCTCTTGACCGCGAGGAAGCCGACGAGGGCGCCGACCAGGTGCACGAGATACGCCACCCCCCCACCGGCGCCGCCGCGCGACACGAGCAGGTAGTTGATCAGGTCCATCGCGACCAGCCCGCCCGCGAGGAACTTCAGCGGGATCGGGAACACGATGAAGATCACCATCGCGTTCGGCGTGAAGGTCGCGGCCGCGACGATCATCGCCAGCACTCCGCCCGACGCCCCGACGACCGGCGTGCCGTCGCCGAACAGTCTGACGACGAGGAACGCGAGCCCTCCCAACACGATCGCGGTGAAGTAGGTGGCGAGGAACCGATTCGACCCGACCGTGCGCTCGACCATGCCTCCGAAGAAGTAGAGGCCGAGCATGTTGAACAAGAGGTGGTACGGACCGAGCTCGTGCACGAAGCCGTAGGTCAAGAGCTGCCAGACCGGGAGGAACGGCGCCCACGCCTTCCACTTCTCCGGCGCGAGACCGGCGTGCTGCACGACCCAGTCGAACGCGCCGCCCGCGCCACCGAGGCCGCCCGGCGCGATCAGGTGCAAGATGAGGCACGCGAGGTAGATCCCGCCATTGAGGATCATCAGGCGCTTGACCATCGGCGTCAGCGGCGGCCAGGCGAAGCCGGAGTGCATGCGCGCACCACCGCCGCCGCTACCGCTGCCGTAGCCATCGTCGTACTTCGGTTCGGAGAACGTCATGCCGCGCGTCCCGTGCTGCCCGCCCGCGTTCAGCCCATCGGCGCCGTGGCCACGTCCGACCAGGCAATGCCGGCCTTGCGGGCTGCCGCCAGGGCTGTGTTGTGCAAAAGCATCGCTCTCGTCATCGGCCCAATGCCCCCGGGGACTGGAGTGATCGCGTCCGCGTGCTGGCGGGCGCCCTCGTAGTCGACGTCGCCGACCAGCTTGCCGTCCTCGCCGCGGTTGATTCCCACATCGAGCACGACCGCGCCGGGGCGCACCCAGTCCCCCTTGACGAGCCTCGGCACCCCCACCGCGGCGACGAGAACGTCGGCGCGCCGGCACTCCTCGGCGAGGTCGCGGGTGCGGCTGTGGCACATCACGACGGTCGCGTTGCGGGCGAGGGCCAACTGGGCGAGCGGCTTGCCGACGAGCATCGAGCGACCGACGATCACGACGCGCTTGCCCTCGAGCTCGATCCCGTAGCGGTCGAGCACCTCGATGCACCCGGCGGGCGTGCAGGGCACCAGCCCCTCGCCTCCGGTGACGAGCGCCGCGACGTTGTCGGGCGTCAGCCCGTCGACGTCCTTCTCGGGCGCGATGCGGCGCACGATGCGATCGGAGTCCAGCCCCTTGGGCAGAGGCAGCTGAACGAGCAAGCCGTGGATGTCGTCGTCGGCGTTCAGCCGCTCGACCTCCGCCTCGAGGTCGGACTGCGACGTCTCGGCGGGCAGCTTGATGGTGCGCACCAAGAAACCCGCCTCGTTCGCGTCCTTGTCCTTCATCCGGACGTAGACCTCGCTCGCGGGATCCTCCCCGACGAGCACGACCGCCAGGCCCGGGCGCACGCCCCGCTCCGCCAGGCGCTCGGCGGCCGCGCGGACCTCGGTGCGCACGGCCTGCGCTGTTGCTTTCCCGTCGAGCAGGCGAGCTCCGGTGGTCTCGGTCATGGTCGTGCTGCTTCCCCTGGCTGGGCTACTTCTTCTCGGGCTCGTTTTCGTTCTCGTTCTTGGGCTCGGCCACCGGTTGCGGCGGTGCGCTCGCCTGTTGGTCGTCGAGAGACAGACCCTCGGACGGCACGACACCATCATCGGTGTAGCGGTGCAAGCTCTTCTGGCTGTCCGGGAGGTAGCCGAAGATCTGGAACGTGATGAAGATCGACAGCGCGCCCCCCATCAGGACCGCCATCGCCTTCTCGCCGCGGTAACCGCCGAGCAGGCGCAGGTGGATGTAGACGACGTAGATCAGCCACGAGATCAGCGCGGTGTTCTCCTTGCTGTCCCAGCCCCAGTAGTTCGCCCACGCCTCCTGGGCCCAGAACGCGCCCATCCAGAGGCCGGCCGTCAGGAACGGCATGCCGACGGCGAACGCCCGGAACGAGACGTCGTCGAGCTCCTTCTCGAGGCGGCGCATCGCCTCGACCTCGGGCAACTTCTTGGCGACCGCGAGCCCCATGAACACGAGCGAGGTGATCAAGAGGATCGGCAACGTGAACAGGTGCGCGAACGGGATGATCGTCAGCCCCAGCAGCACGAGCACCTGCGACTTGAAGGAGTAGCCGCCGCGAAAGACGCCGGTCCAGAACCGCGTGCAGAAGTAGACGCAGCACATCACGCCCGCGATGAAGAGCGTCGCGTAGCTGAAGATCAGCGCCGCGAGGTGCGGCGGGAACCAGTACGACTGCAGCGCCGGCGGCAGGTCGCGCTGGGCGGTGACGAGCCCGCGCACATGAACGTGGGTGTACAGGGCCGAACCGGCGATGATGATCATCAACACGTCGTCGAGCACGGCCCAACCCGGGCCGCGGCGCTGCAGCCCGAGTGCGTGGTGCAGCACGATCATCGACAGGACGAGCGCGAGGGTGAACATCGTCAGCACCTCGTTCATCGTCTGGCTCGGGAAGTGGTTGACCTCGATCCAGCGGTGGTAGGTCCAGAGGCTCAACGCTCCGCCCGCGCAGTACATGAAGAAGATCGGCGCGCGGTGCACGAGGCCACCCGCTTGACCGTCGCTCAACTTGGTGCGGAAGTGGTAGATCGCCGCGACCAGACCGGCGACGGCGCACATCACGAGGATGGCGTCGCTGACCCAGAGCAGCTGGGACGAGGTGTTGAGCTGGGACCAGGCTTGGATTTCGGAGGCGTTCATGCCGTCTTCCCCTTCTTCCGATGCGCGAGCACGATGGGACGCACGATGAAGGCCAACACCGTCCCGAGGATGATTGTGTACATTCCGATCAGGACGATCGGGATGCCCGGGTCGTACACGACGCCGATGCCCGAGTAGGTCGGGAAGTCAGCGCTGGCGTTGGTCTGGAAGAAGCGGTAGCCCTTCCACTTGAAGTAGTCGTTGACGCGGATCTCGCGCTGTCGTTCGGTGCCCGCGTCGACCTGCACGAGGCCATCCGGCCCCTCTTCGTAGATCGACAGCACGCTGCGCCACTCGAACGGGAGCAGCGCGGTGTTCTGGAAGAACAGGAGCTCGAGCTCCCCGTCCTTCGAGCGCCAGCGCTCGGCGATCGGATCGTCCGAGATCATCTCCACGGTCTCGACGCTCTCCTCGGCGGTGCCGGGGTTCGAGATCACCTCGAGCACCATCCCGCGCGACTCCTGGGCGTAGAAGTCCTCGTCGATCCCGCCCTTGGCGACCTCGTGGGCGGGCAGGAACTCGGTCTCATTCTCGAGCACCGCGCGGCGGTGGAACTCCGTGGGAACGACGCGCGTCGACGTGGGTTGGCCATCGGCCGTCACGAGCGGCAGCGGCTCGCCCGCGCGCACCGGCGTCACGTTGCCGGCCGCGTCCATCAGCACCGGTTCGGTCTCCGGTCCCCAGTGCAGGAAGTAGTGCGGCGGTCCGGGCGCGGACCAGGTGTCCCACACGAGCCACGTCATCAGCTCCGAGAACGTGTACCCCGACTGCAGCCCCACGCTCTGGGCGTCGACGTTCTGGCGCACGAGCCGCCGCTCGGGAGTGCCACCGCTCGGGTGCGTGATCTCGATCCAGACCGCGGGGTTGGCGGGCGCCTGCTCGGCGATCGGGCGCGGGTCCTTCACCGGGCCGCCCGTGTCGGGCGACATGACGAAGTTGGGGACCGCCTCGCGCACGGCGATCTTGTAGCCGTCTTCGGTTTCATAGTCCCCGCCGACCGCGATCTCGATCGGCTTCGGCTGGGTCTGGCCCGCCGAGTCGTTCAGGACGTACAGGGATGCGAACGGAGCGTTCTCGCCCGGCAGCGTCGCGAGCAGCTCCTTGGGGTCGTACTCGCCGTAGGCCGTCTGCAGCCGGAAGCCCCAGGCAGTGTCGATCAGCTCGGGACGGAAGCCGGGGACCTTCGCGATCGGGTACTCGCGGCGCCCGTCGCCGTCGGTCGGCTCGTCGATATCGAACTGCACGGCCGCACCGAAGATGCCGGGTCCATTGGGATCTTCCGCCTCGCGCATCGAGACGTCGACGCGCGCGCGATCGTGCAGCTCCTTGACGACGAGCTTGGTCTGCGGCCGCTTGCCGTCGTCGGTGTAGTCGAGGTCGATTTCCTTGCCTTCCCACAACGTGTAGGTCGGCGGCTTGGTGCGGAACCCCTTCTTCGGGAACTCGACCTGCACCTGCACCCACTCCTTGCGAGCGAAGCGGTCGAGGCCGACGTGGAACGGCAGCTCCGTCGCCTGGTTGCGGTCGAAGTGCAGGAGGAACTCGTTCTGCGGCTCGAGCTCGAGGTCGAGGTGCAGGATGCCGCGCTGCGTCGACACTTTGCTGACCGCCCCGCCGATCAACATCGTCAGCATGCCGATGTGCGTGACGAAAAAACCCGCGCGACGCGCGCTGACCCACGTGCGCGGCGCACCGACGAAGGTGTTCATCGCGATCGCGACGCCGAGCAGCCCGAGCAGCGTCGCGAACCACGCCGACTTGTAAGCACGGTTGAGCTGCAAAGCCGTCGCGGTGTGGAAGAAGCCCCGCATCGAGGCGTCCCTGCCGAAGTAGTCGTGCTCGCGCACGAGCTCGAGCGCCGCCGGAACGACCGACGCTGCCGCGCCGGATCCGAACGCTGCCTGGTTCTCGTTCAAGAAGGTGCGCAGGTTGCCCTCGACCGACTCGGCCAGGAGGCCGATGCGGTCCTCGCCGGCGAGGAAGGGCTCGGTCTCGGCGCCCTCGAGCCGCTTGCGCCAGTGGTCCCCGAGCGAGCGGTGGTAGCGGCTGCGGAAGGCGCGCAGGTTGCCGCGCAGCTGGTCGAGGTAGGCCGGCAGGGCGGTGCCGGTGAACGCCGCATCGCTCGTCGTCGCCGCATCGGTCAACCGGCGCGCGACTCCGCTGACCACGGCGTCGGGATCCTGACCCAAGAGCAGCGTGCGGATCTCGGCCGTCTTCTGCGAGCCCGAGAAGGCCAACTTCATGCGCTTCTCGACGTTGTCCCCCTCTTCGTTGCTGTACGCCTTGCGGTACTCGTCGATCCCATCGAGCGCCTGCTGCGAAATGTCCGCCTCGGGCATCCCGATGCCGTACAGGTGCCGGATGTGGTAGAGGAAGTAGCCCTCGGCCCACTGGAACTGCTTGTACTGCTCGTCGTAGTTGGCGGCCGTGATGCGCTGCTTGGGATCCTCGAAGCCGTCGATCTGCGGCACGAGCACACCGACGATGACCGCGATGGTCGAGAGTGCGACGAGCGAGACGCCGGTGTACATCGAGCGGAAGAAGCGCTTGAGCACCGCGCGCGAGGTCCACGCCCAGCCAGCGGCGCACAGGAAGAACAGCCGCACCATCCACAGCTGCAGCGACCCGCCTTCCCAGAAGGTGAGCGCCCCGCCGAGGCCACCGGACGTGCGGCCGACGAACTCGCCGACGACCGTGACGAACAGGATGACCGCCGACGAGGACAAGAACCGCCACTTGAACGGCTTGCGCTCGCTCGGGCTCTCTTGCCTGGGCGCCTCTTGCGGAGCGGCGCCGTTCCCTGCGGGTTGTGAGTTGTCGGGTTGCACGGGATCTCCGAAGAGCGATCGAGAGCGGCTACCAGCGCCGCTGAAGCACGAAGTTGCCCACGCTCTCGAGCGCGGAGCGGGCGGATGATTCGGGGAGGAGCGCCAAACGGCCGAGCGCACTCTGCGTCAGCTCGTCGGCGCGGGCGCGCGCGTAATCGACGCCGGGGTTCAGATCACAGACCTCGCGCAGGCGCGTCGCGCGGTCGTCGAGATCGGGAAGCGTGTACACGTCGCGGATCCGCGCCCGAACGGGCTCGTCCGCCCGTGCATAAGTGTGGAGCACCGGCAGCGTGACCTTGCCGTCGGCGACGTCGTTGCCGACCGTCTTGCCAACGACCGCTTCGTCGCCGACGACGTCGAGCAGATCGTCGATGATCTGGAACGCGAGGCCGATCTCCCAGCCGAAGCGGCCGAGCTCGTGGCCGAGCTCCTCGCGCCCGCCGGGGTAGCGCGCGCCGAGCTCGCAGGCCGCCCGGTACAGCGCCGCGGTCTTCGCGCCCGCGATCGACTCGTAGCGCTCCTGGCTCATCTCGAAGTCCCAGCGACCGGCGGCCTGGTCGATCTCCCCGGCGCAGATGACCTGGGTGGTCTCCGAGAGGGAGCTGCTGCACAGGCGCGACGAGAGCTGCGTCGAGCGCTGGAACGCGCGCGCGTACAGGAAGTCGCCGAGCAGCACCGCGACCTGATTGTCCCAGCGCTGGTTGACACTGGCGACGCGGCGGCGCGTCTCGGCGCCGTCGAGCACGTCGTCGTGCACGAGCGTCGCAAGGTGAATGAGCTCGACGATCGCGGCGACGGTCGGGTGCTCGTCGGTGACGTTGCCGGTCGCCTCGCCGGCGAGCAGGACGAGCGCCGCGCGCAGCTGCTTGCCGCGGAAGCGTCCGAGGTGATCGACCATGTCGGACACCGACGGCGTCTCCGCGCGCAAGAGGACGCCCAGCTCCTCGCGCATGCGCTCCATCGGCCATTCGATCGGCGCGAGGAGGATCTGCAGTCTGGCGTCACGGCTCATGGAAGGGCTCATTGGCTTCGATCGTCTCCACGGGCGAGCTGCTCGCGGGCGCGGCCGAGATCGGCCGGCGTGTTCACGTTCAGCAGCGGGTCGCCCCTCGTTAGCCCCTCTTCGTCCGTCCTGCACCTCTCCAAAGCGACGGGCGTGACGCGCAGTGGTCGCGCCCCGTCCCCGGACGGCTCGGTCCAGAACGCGACCATCCGTCGCTCGCCCCGAGCGAGCGCCGAGCGCACAGGATCGAGGCACGTGTGACGATACACGGCGCACGTCGGCTCCGGTCCTCGCTCGCCCTGGTATATCGTCACGTCGGCGTCCGAAGATGCAGCCACGCCCAGCAGCCGCGACAGGAACGCACCGTCCACCGCCGGCATGTCGCAGGCGAGGGCGAGCGTCCACTCGGTCCGGGCAGCCGCGAGGCCGGCCGCCAGTCCCGCGAGCGGGCCCCCGGCCTCGATCTCGTCCAGGACGAGGGGCCTCTCCAGCTCTGCGTAACGCGGAGTCGCCCCACAGGCGAGCACCGTCTTGCCGCACAAACCGTCGAGGGTCGCGAGCGCACGCTCGAGCAGCGAGGTACCGGCGAACTCGAGCGTCGCCTTGTCCCGCCCCATCCGTGAGCTGGCGCCGCCGCACAACAGGAGACCTGTCACCGCCGTGCGCGCTGGCGCCGGGGCGGGCCGATCGCCGAGGGGGTAGACCGCGTCCAGGATCGGGCCAGCCATGGTCGCAGGGAGCGGAGGCCGTCAGTCCTCTTGCTTGTCCCCGCCCTCGATCTCGGTGGCCGGCGTCTCGCCTTCCTTCAATCCCTTCTTGAACTGCGTGATCGACGACCCCATCGAGCGTGCGAGCTCCGGCAGCTTGCGGCCGCCAAAGAGCAGCAGCAGGATCGCCAGAGGGATCAGCATCTCCTGCCAGCCCATCATTGCGAGAGTGAGGGTGTTCATCGGTCGGTGTGTCTGGGGCTCGCCCCCAAGCGGCGGCGGTCAGTCGAGTACGGGCGCCAACCCCCGTCGCCTCGAGGGGTTACGCGGACTTCGGCACTTAGGGATCTATGATAGGCCATGGCGAGGTGGACGAGCACACCCCCAGGCCGAAATTAGGGCAGGCCGAAATTAGGGCCGGCCGAAATTAGGGCCGGCGAGCACCCCGGCGGGTGATCAAGGCCGTGCGGGATGGAAGGGGGCACCTGGGTAGCGTCCTAGACGCCGCAAAAGTTTCCTCGAGGTGCGAGGAGATAGCTCCGGGACCGCTCGATCGGGACTTGCGACGGTCCCCTGGGCCTTGGAGCCGACCCGCGGTCCCGTCCCGACCGCGAGGCCGGCGGCCGCGAGGGCGGTCCGCACCCGCAGGGAGGTGGTGTAGGTGGACAGCCAGGACCCGGGGGCCATGCGGCGGGCCACCTCGGCGAGGAAGGGCGCGCCCCAGAGTCCTCCATTGGGTCCTCCATTGGGTCCTCCATTGGGTCCTCCATTGGGTCCTCCATTGGGTCCTCCATTGGGTCCCCCATCGGCGGCCGCCGCGCTCGCGGCCGGGGAGAACGGATCGAGGAACACCGCGTCGTAGCGCTCCTGCGCCGGCCGCGCCGGAAGCGTTTCGCAGCCGTCGCCGAGGACGAGAACCAGCCGGCCGCCTGCGCCGAGCTCGACCCCATCGGGGCTGGACAATGCGCTCTCGAGTGCCGCGGCGACGGGCGCGCGGTAGCGCTCCAGCTCGCCGCCCTCCAGGAGCAGGCCGGCGGCGATGACCTCCGGGTCGTGCTCGAGGCTCGTCGCGAAGAGCGGGACCCCGGTCCCCTCGAGCGCAGCGAGCGCCGCGGCGAGGTTCCAGCCGACGCCGGTGCCGACGTCGAGCAGCCGGCAGCACTTCAGCTCACCCGCCCGTGCGCGCTCGGCGATCCGCGTGGGCAGCGCGTAGCGCTCGCGCGCCTCACGCCAGGCACCGTCAGCGGAGTGACAGGCCTCGCCGAGCGCCGTGTTGCGCAGGGTCCACGAGCCGTCGGCGGTGCGCAGTGGTTCCCAGGTGGGCATGGCGCCAGTGTAGGTGCGGTATCGCGACAGTAGGTACGGTACCGCGTCCGAATCCGTTACGAACTGTCGCGGTACCGTACCTACTGTCGCGATACCGCACCTACCCTTACTTGGACGACTCGGCGACCGTCAGGCTCTCTTGGCTTCCGAAGAGGGTGCCGAGGCCGGCGCTCAGCTGGTCGATCGCGCTCGCGACGATCGACGTCAGGCGCTCCTGACCGATGGCACCCTTCTCGAGCGCGTGGTCGAGACGGCCCAGGACCGCCTCGAAGTTCGACTGGAGCGAGGCCAGCGGGTTGGTCTTGCCGGTGCTCACGCCCGAGAGGTCGAGCGAGCTCAGGCGCGACGCGACGTCGCGGCCGAGGTCGGTCAGACGCATGCGCGACTCGTCGCGGTCGAGCTCGATCGTGGGCGCGGCGCTCTCGAACGCGGCCGGCGGAGTCTCCTCGACCGTCAGGCCGGGGTTCTCGTGGGCCACGGGAGCCTGCGCGGTATCGAACTGAGCGGGCGCGGACTGCACGCTCGGATCTTCGATGCCGAGCGAGCTGCGGACGCCGTCGCTCAGGAAGCCGAGCGCGTTCTGCAGACCGCGGGCGACGCCTGCGGCATCGAGGCCACCGCTGTCGATCCCGTTCTGAACACGCGCGACGTGGTCGGCGAACTGCTGCGCGACGTCCGAGAAGTCGATCTGAGCCGCGTCACCCTCGCCATTGGCGGCGAGCAGCTCGAGCCGCGACTGCGTGCGCGACTCGAACGCGGCGATGCGCTCGTGCGTCGCGTCGTTGTTCTCGGCGGCGGCGAGCTCGGCGCCGGCCTGGGAGAACGAGACCTCGTCCTTGGACGGCGCCACCGGAAGCCCGGTCGAGCTAGTCTTCGGGCCGGCCGGTCCAGCGACTTGCGCTTGATCGATGAAGGGGGGGCCCGAGTTTGCGGCGGGAATCTTCATGCTGTACTTATCGGCCGCTGGGGTCCGTGGATGAGCGCAAACCACGACCGCGATCACATGTCCCAAAGCACTGTGCGCGAGGCGTTTACGACACCCGCCGCGCGTGCCGGAAACGCTTTCCGCCCGACCCGGAAGCGCAGGCTGCCCCAGAACGATTCCGCGCACCGCACGCGTCTCACCACGATGCGCGGCGTGCAGGCGGAGACGAGCTACGCATGCTGGGCGTGCGGCGAGGAGATCGTGATCCCGGTCGAGCCCGCCGAGGGCCGCGACCAGGACTACGTCGAGGACTGCCCGGTCTGCTGCCGCCCGAACCGGATCCACGTCGACTGCGGGACGCCCGAGGCGCCGCGCGCCTGGAGTGAACCGGAGTCGTAGGCGTCTCGATTCCGGCACTACAGTCGATCGTCCGCCGAACCGACAACGGGGTCGCCGCAATGTCCTCGTCCTCCTCTCCCCGCAAGCCGGTGCGCATGCCGGCGATGCCGCTCGACTCGTCGCTCGACCAGCGCTACGCCCCCGGTGGGTCGCGCAACCCCCTGGTGCGGGCACCCGAGCCAGTGCGCGAGAAGCCGCCGTCGCGTCTGTCGGTCGCACTCGAGTCCTTCCGCGCACGCGGCGCGCGCAAGCCCCAGCGCAAGGCCCAGCATAGGGCCCAGCGTAGGGAGGACGACGGGCGGCAGCCCGCTGCCGGGAAGCTCCTCACGCGCAAGCTCCAGCTGCCCGCCACGTGGTGGCTGCCGACGCGGAGTCAGCTCGGCCTCGGGGTTGCGTTCGTCCTCGGCGCGCTGTTCTGGCACAACCTCGAACAGCCGATGACGGTGCGCGGCTCCGATCGCGAGCTCGTCCTGACGGTCGACGACCTGCTGGGTCTGTCCGGCGGCGGGGCACTCGACGCCGACCTCGAGCGCTTCTCGAAGGTCAAGTCACTCTTCGGCGGCGTCGAGCTCGAGTACGAGTACGCCCCGGACGGCGGTCCGCGGCTCGCGTTCGTGACGCGCTACAACCGCTCCGAAGCGGCGGCGACGGACGACTTCGCGCTGACGAACGTGCAGACGATGATCGACTGGAAGCTCGCCGGCGAAGGCAACGTGGGACTCGTTCCGATCGAGTCCCTCGACGAATGGGCGGATCAGGTCCGGGCCTTCCGCGTCGAAGTCGCCGGCAAGCCCGCGGGCTACAGCTTCGCCGCCCGCCTCGGCGACCGCACCGTCTACATGGCGCTCGAAGACGTCGCGCTCGACGACTCGGACGCGATCGAGGACCTCCTCGCGTCCGTGCTCGACACGGTCGAGCGCAGCAAGAAGCCGCGCTGAGCGCGGGTGGATCCGCGGCCCAGGGCCGCGACGTTCCGAGTGGTGTGATGCAGACCGTTGCGGTCTTATCCCGAGTTCGCGTGTGCGTGCCACAAGGCGCGGCGACGACGCAACTTCGCTGCCAATACGGTGATATTGGGATTGGTCGCAGGAGCCGCAACGCCGTGGCGGGTGCATGCGGGCCGGGATACGACTGCGAATGTCTGCATCGCACCACTAGATGCCCTGCCCAGGGCCGATTGTTCGAGGAAGCCCCCAACGGCGGGGCAGGTTCCGGCAAGAAGCCCCCGAGCGGACGCCAAGAGCAGACGCCGAATCGTCATGGAACCTAACGCAGCATCAGTCCCCGCCGACCTCCAACGGCTCTTGACCCACACCGAGTGGTTGCGCTCGCTAGCGCGACGACTCGTCCGTGACGCTTCGGCGGCGGAAGACCTCGTCCAGGAGACCTTCCTGGCGGCCATGAAGAGCCCGCCGGACCCCGATCGCCCCGTGCGGCCGTGGCTCGCGGGGGTCGTCCGCAGGTTGGCCGCGATGCGGGCCCGGTCCGAAGGACGGCGCTCGCGGCGTCAGGCAGTGGCGGCGCGCAAGGACTCGCTGCCGTCCACCGCCGAGCTGATCGAGGGGGTCGACACCCAGCAGCGCCTGGCGGCGACTGTGCTCGAGCTCGCGGAGCCCTACCGCACGACGGTCCTGCTCCGGTACTACCAGGACCTCTCGGCCGCCGAGATCGCACGCCGCCAGGGCGTGCCGGCCGGCACGGTGCGCTGGCGCCTCAAGCGTGGCCTCGAGGAGATGCGCGGGCGACTCGACAAGTCCTACAACGACCGCAGCGCGTGGTGCACGGCGCTGATCTCGATGGTGCGCACAGGGGCCGTGGGCAAGGGCGCCGCGGCCGCCTCGACGACCTCGTGGCTGTCCTCTCTACCCCTGTGGCAGATCGGCGCGACGGCGCTGCTCGCCGTCGCGGGCGGGTTTGGAATCCACGCGCTCGTCGCGACCGAATCCGAAGCGGACTTCGCGGCTGGTCTCGAGCTCGAGGGCACGGCGATCTCGGAACCGCTCGCGCCTCTCACGCCCGGGCCCGGTCCGGAATCCCTGACCGAGATCGGGATCGAGACGGAGGAGCGCGAGGAGGTCGCCGCTCTCGCGCCCGATCCGGAACGTTCGAGCTCGATCCTCGTGCTCGACGGAATTGGCGATCCCGCCGCTGGTCTGACGGCGGTCTGGGTCGACGCGACGGGATCCGGTGAAGCGCTGGAGACCGACGTGGACGGTC
This sequence comes from bacterium, assembly GCA_024226735.1. GTDB lineage: Bacteria > Planctomycetota > UBA1135 > UBA1135 > JAAELL01. The sequence goes on from JAAELL010000310.1 coordinate 69,489, forward strand.
GTCTCTGGCTGTCCGGCGGCATCGCGCGCGGGACGCTGTTCGTCGAGCGCACAGCCGCCTTCATCCACCGCATCGAGGTCGAATTCGAGGACGAGGAGCCGACCGTGCGCTTCCCCGCCGAAGCGGTCTTCAGCGGACAGGTGCTGATCGACGGTCAGGCGCCGGGAGAGCAGATCGAGCTTCAGCTCGACTACGACCAGGAGATCTACGGCAAGCCGCTGCCGCGCACCGTCGAGGAACACCTCGGCACCGGACGCCGCTGCGACGCGCTCTCGGATCGCCAGGGGCGGTTCCAGTTCCTCGTTCCGCAGAACTGGAGCGGCGAGCTCTGGTTCCCCGACGGTCTCGTCGTCGACGCCGACTGGAAGACCAAGCTCGACGGCACGCGGACGCACATCGCGGCGCCGATGGAGGGCTTCGTCGCCCACCTCAAGCGGCTGCCGACGATCACCGGTCGCGTACTCGAGGCCGATGGCGAGACGCCCGTTCCGACGCCGGACGTCCTCGTGCGGATCGTCTGGGCTGATGGAAAAGTGCGCGAGCACCCGGCCGAATCCGACGTGGACGGCGACTTCCGTCTGATCTTGCCGCGCTCCGACGCGCGCTCGATTCGGCTCGAGATCGGCGCGGAGCGCATGCGCGGCCAGCGCACGCTGCAGTTCGGGCGCGAGAAGATCGAGGCGGGGCTCGCCCTGGGCGACGTCCTCCTCGCGGGTGCGTCCGAGATCGAGTTCGAGGTGACCGACTCCGGTGGGGAACCGATCGCCGGTGCAGCAGCCCGCATCGTCGGGACGCGCTCCGTCAGTCTCGAGACGGACGATACGGGGCTCGGCGTGCTCGAGCTGCCCTTGGACGCCAGCGCGAGCAGTGTGCGCGTCAGCTTCGGTGCGCCGGGCTACCGCGACGTCGAGCGTGAGGTCGTCTCCGGCTCCAAGCGCACTTCAGTTCAACTCGAAGAGGCGACTCGTCTCGACCTCGTCGTCACCGATCGCTCCGGTGCACCGCTCCCGGAGGCGAAGGTGCGCGTGCTGCTCGGAGCGCCCTTGTTCGACGGTCGCCAAAGCATGAAGCCGGGACCGTGGAGCATCGACGTGCTCGGCGGCGGCTGGGTCAGCGCTCGCGAGTACGAGACGGGGGGCAAAGGGGTTGCGAACTTCGTCACCGACGACTTTGGACGCCTCAACCTGCAGGACATCACACCGTTCGTCCCGTTCGAGCTGCGCGTGCTCGACGTGACCGGCACGATCATGCACGAGCAGGAGATCGCGCCGCTGTCCGAGGGCGAGCAGCGCAGCCTGACGGTGACGACGGCGAAGCAGACGAACACGCTGCGCGGGATCGTCCGCGACGACGCGGGCAGCATTCTTGTCGGCGTGATCGTCGAGATCCGCGCCGGCGACCGCCGCCGCGCGCGCGATCGTAGCGGGCGCTCCGGTGAGTTCACGTTCGAGCGCGTCTCGACGCCGACGCTGACGATCGAGCTCGACAAACGTGGCTACGCCCCGCGCATTCTGCGCGACGTCGTCTTGCCGCCGGAGGGTGACGTGCTCGAGTTCCAGCTCGTACGCGGACGAGAGGTCATCGTCTTGGCTCTCGACGAGAACGGCCGCCAAGTTCCCGGTGGCGCGGTCACCGCATCGGCCGGGGAGCGGAGCTGGCAGGGCACCGAGCTCGAGCCCGGCCGCCACGTCATCAAGGACCTCCCCAACGAAGAGGTCGAGATTGCGCTCGCGGTCGGGAGCGCGCGCTACACGAAGGTGCACGATGCGCGCAACGCCCGCGTCGAGTTTGGCCTTCCGATCCACGGCCAGGCGCGAGTGCGCTGGAACCTGTCCGAGGGAGGGGCTGCCGTCGGTACGTACCGATTGCGTTTCGTGCGATTGGGCGAGGCGTCCGGGAACGAGCTCGTGCGCGAGCTCGAGCCGGCCGGCGACCGTTCGGGCGAAGAGTCGCTCGAGTCGCTCCTCCCCGGCTCCTACGACGTACATTTCGAAGCGCGGGTCGGCTACGGGCCGACGACGAGCTGGGTCTCGGCGACGTCCGGATCGGCGACGATCTTGGCCGGCGAGGAGACACGCATCGAGCTCTGACGTCTTTGACGATCCACGGCGCCACGGCGCCACGGCTGGCGCCGTGGCGGGGATGACGCTGTCCATGGCGCCACGGCTGACGCCGTGGCAGGGATGACGCTGTCCATGGCGCCACGGCTGACGCCGTGGCAGGGATGACGCTGTCCATGGCGCCACGGCTGACGCCGTGGCA
>JAAELL010000311.1 GCA_024226735.1 bacterium
CAGCATCCGCGTCCGGTTGGCGCCTGGAAACGTAGGCGAATTCGTGGATTCGGGGAGGCTTTCAGGTGCCGACCGGGCGTGGAGGATGTCGTCATGGCGCCGAATGACTTTTTCAACGGGCTGCTAGTGGTGTGATGCAGGCAGCTGCGGTGTTATCCCGAGTTCGCGTGTGCGTGCCACAAGGCGCGGCGACGACGCAACTTCGCTGCCAATTACGGTGATACTGGGATTGGTCGCAGGAGCCGCAACGCCGTGGCGCGTGCATGCGGGCCGGGATACGACTGCGAATGTCTGCATCACACCACTAGAGTAGCCCGAGCGCCGCGAGACTCGCAACGAGTGGCTTCATACAGTCAGCCAGCGTACAACGAACCCCTCGCCCGGGCGGGCACTGGTTCATGCGAGAGGTGTACGATAAGGCGCGCCATGAAAACACGTTCCGGCACGCTGCTTCTGACGTTCGCTCTGACGCTCCCCGCCGCGGCGCAGCTCGCGGAGGGCGACGTCCTGGTCTGCCTCCAGAGCCCCGGACAGCTCGTGCACTACGACGCGAGCGGCAACCCGGTTGGGCAGACGACCGGTGGCCCGATCGGGCTGTGGAACGGGGCGGACCTGATGCCCGACGGGGGATGGGTGACGAGTGTTCGAACGCCGCGACAGCTCGCATTGTTCGACCCGACCGGCGCGCACACCTCGACCTTCGGCCTGCCGGAGGTTGGCGGCAACGAAGGGGACGTTGGCGTGTTCTCGGACGGGGCGATCGCGGTCAACGACTACGGCCCGGGCAAGATCGAGATCTACTCGCCCACGGGCACGCACCTCTCGACGATCCAGGTACCGGGAAGCTTCCTGTTCGGGCTGCTCGTCGACCAGAACGACGAGGTGTGGACGTGCAGCAGCCACCAGAACCGCATCTGGCACTACTCGCGCTCGGGGGTCCTCCTGCAGCAGATCAACACGGGCTCCCTCGAGCCCGCGGACGTCGACATGGCGCCGGACGGGACCTTGTGGGTGTCGGACTGGGGCGACGGACGCCTGCACCACCTCCTTCCAGACGGTACGCACCTCGGCTCGATCGTGACGCCGTTTCAGAGTCAGGGCGTAGGGGTCGCCGCGGCGGCGGACGGGACGCTGTGGGCGACCCGCTGGAGCCAGACGACGCTGATCCATCTCGAGCCGAACGGCACGCTGCTCGGAACGTTCTCGCTGGCGGCGGCGCCGCTGTTCATCAGCGTCGCCAAGCCCGATCTCGGCGTGCGCTACTGCGGGCCGGCCCTGCCGAACTCGAGCGGACTGCCGGCCCGCATCGAGGCCGAGGGCAGCGCGCACGTGGCCGACAACGACGTGACGTTGACCGCGCTCGATCTGCCGGTGGGAGAGTTCGGCTACTTCCTCGTCGGCTCGAATCAGGGCATGTTCCAACCGCCCGGCAGCCAGGGGATCCTGTGCCTCACTTGCGGGTTCCAGGGGTGCTCGGGAATCGGTCGTTTCAACCGGCCGGGAAGCATCATCCAGGGACCAGTGGGCAGCATCACCGTCGACCTCACCGCGCTTCCCCTGAGTCCGCCGGTCGCGGTGGTGCCCGGCGACGTGTGGAACTTCCAGTGCTGGTTCCGAGACCTGGCATCGAGCAACTTCACCGACGCCATCTCGATCACGTTCCGCTGAACGAGGCGCACACACCCGATGCGACGCCACGTTCTCCTCCTCGCGTTTCTCGCACTCCTCGCCCTCGGCGCGTGCCGCGCGCCCGAGGCAGGCGCCGTCTCCACGCCGCTCCTTGTGGCATCGAACTTCCGGCATCCGCCCTTCTCCTCGCGCGGCCCCGGCGGCCGGCCCGTCGGGATCGAGGTCGAAATCCTCGACGTCGCCGCCCGCGAGCTCGGGCGCGAGGTCGAATGGATCGAGCTTCCGTTCGGGGAGCTGCTCGCGGCGGTCAGCGAGGGGGACGTCGACGTCGCCGCGGCGACGATCGGCATCACACCGGAGAGGGAGCAGAGCGTCGCGTTCAGTCTTCCGTACTTCGAGACGACGATCGTCGCTCTCGCGCGCATCGGCGACGGGGAGCCGAAGACGCTCGACGCGCTGAGCGGCCGGCGCGTCGGCACCGACCGTGGGACCACGGCCGTCGGCGCCGCGGCGGCCCGCGTCCCGGATGCTGAACGCGTCCTCGAACGACCCGGGGCGAGCACCTGGGCCGAGCTGCTCAGCACTGGAGCGGTCGACGCCGTCGTGCTCGACCGCAGCCATGCCGAGAAGTTCATGGACGACGCCGGAACGCGGTTCCACGTCATCGCGGAGCCCCTGAAGGTCGAGCGCTTCGCGGTCGCCGTCCACCCCGGCGCGGACGCGCTGCGCGCCGCCCTCGATGCGGCGATCGCCGGGCGCGACTGAAGTCCCGCCCGGGCGTACACGCGCAGGCAATCTTCGGCCACGATGGGAGCCATGCTCCAGGTTCTGATCGCTCTCCCCCTCTGCTCACCCCGGCCGATTCCCGTTCTCGCGCACGCCCCCTGCACCGAGACGCGCCTCATTGGGAGCCGGGTCCAGCCGGGCGACCAGATGGGGCGCACCGTCGCGATCGAGGGGGACCGCATGCTCGTCGGTTCGCCGAACGAGGCGCCCGGCGGAGCGGCCTACGTCTTCGAACGCCAGGGGGCAGACTGGGTCGAGACGGCGCGACTCCAGCCGGCGGTGATCGATCCACTCGCGCGCTTCGGGTTTGCGGTCCACCTGCGTGGGGACGGAGCCCCGAACCAGACGAGCTCGGCCGGTGCCGTGCACATCTTCGAAGCGAGCGACAGCGGTGCATGGGCGGAGCATCCCCCGATCACGCCCAGCGGCGGCGCACCCGGAGACACGTTCGGCCACGCGCTCGATTCATCCGGGCGAACGACTCATCGTCGGGGCACCTCGGGCCCGCGCGACTAGCCCGGTCCTGTTCCAACAGAGCCCGCGCGTGCCGAAGTGATGCACGCTTCCCCGCCGCGGGCCTATCTCCGCAGCTCTCCTCAACTCTTCACGGCCGCGACGCCGATGAGTCGATCACGAAGGGGGATCTGGGCGATGATCGAGAACACGACGCGACGCACCGCGGCGCAGGGGCAGGGGCAGGGGCAGGGGCACGGGGAACGTCGAGCATGAGCATGGAGCAGCACAAGGACGTGGAGCGTCTGCTACGCTCGCACGGCTGGCTCCTCGACGAGGTGCGCGAGGTGCCCTCCGGTGAGCCGCCGGCGTCGGGCAGCATGTTCGCGAACATCGTCGACCTCGAGCCGGGCGTGCTCGAGAGCTGCGTCCAACTCACGGCGCTCGGAGTGCGCAAGCGGCCGGGCCAGTTCCCCGCGCGCCAGCTCGAGCTCTTGCTGGCCGAAGCGGGACTGTACGTGATCGGGATCGACGGCCGGAGCTCGCTCGGGCCGGAGCCGCGCGTCACGACGACGCGTGTGATGCTCGCTCAGTTTCCTGAGTGACACGGCCTCTCGGAGGCCGACGGACGGTCCCATCGAGATTCGGGGCCCTGTGGGACGATCGGCATCAGCGTAGACCTGGAGGCTGTTCCGATCGCGGGTGGCCCCGATCCGAAGGGCCCCTTCACGCGGGCGATCGTCGCCGGAAATACGTGGTACTTCCAAGCGTGGTTTCGTGATGGTTCGACCTCGAACTTCACGGACGCGGTGTGCATCACGTTTCAGTGGATTCAATCCAAGGCAAGAACTCGATAAGCTGGGCGCATGTTCTGCCGCACAACCGGCGTGCTCCTCACCGCCTTCTTGTCTTGCTCGGCGTTCTGGGCCTGTACGGCCCCCGCGCCAGGAGAAGTCGAACCCGAGCTCGATCTGGTCGCCTTTGGCTCCTGCGCGAGGCAGGACCGCCCGCAGCCCATCTGGGACACGATCCGCGCCCACGAGCCGGACCTCTTCCTGTTCATCGGCGACAACGTCTACGCGGACCTGAAGACGGTGCCCGAGGATCCCGCGCAGATCGCGGAGGCCTACGCCGCGCTGGCCACCCTGGAGCCCTGGCAGCGCTTTCGCGCCGCGGTGCCGGTGCTCGCGACCTGGGACGATCACGACTACGGCAAGAACGACGCGGGAGTCGAGTGGGCGCTGAAGGGCGCGAGCCAGGAGCTCTTCGCCGACTTCTTCGACGCGCCCGAGGACTCGCCGCTGCGCGAGCGCGAGGGCATCTACGACGTGCACTTGCTCGGGCCGACCGGCCACCGCGTGCAGGTGATCCTGCTCGACACGCGCACGTTCCGCGATCCCTTGACGCGCAAGCCACAGGGCTCCGACCTTCCCGGCCGCTACGTTCCGGGAGAGGTGGGCGCACTGCTCGGCGAAGCCCAGTGGACCTGGCTCGAGGAGCAGCTCGCTGTCGAAGCCGACCTGCGCATCGTGTGCTCCAGCATCCAGTTCGTCGCGGGCGAGCACGGCTGGGAGGGCTGGGCAAACTTCCCGCACGAGCGGACGCGCATGCTGGAATTGATAGCGCGCAGGTCGGCGTCGGGGGTGTGCTTCGTCTCGGGCGACCGCCACTTGATCGAGCTCTCGTGCCAGACGGACGCGGGCGCCCCGTACCCGGTCTGGGACTTCACCTCGAGCGGGCTCAACCAGGCGGACGCGCAGGTGAGCGAGCCGAACCGCTACCGCGTGGGACCGGTCTTGCGCACGACGAACTTCGGCCTGATCCGGATCGACTGGGCGACCCGCGGGCTGACGTTCGAGGGGCGCGGGGCCGAGGATCAGGTGCTCCTGAGCCAAGAGGTCGCGCTGGACGAACTGCGCGCCCCCTAACGGCTGGGGCCCGAGTTTTCCGCTCGAGCGGAATCCAGCTTCGCGCGCGGCGCGTAACGGACGGTGAAGGCACCGCCCTCGCCCCGCCATGCACGCGCCCGCCCCGATCATCGTCCGACCCGGCGTCGCCGCCACCGCGCTCCTGTGCATCCTGCAGGGCTGCGCGACGGCGCCCGAGGATCGCTACGACGTCATCGGCCGCAGCGCGCTGTTCACGACGACGGCCACCGCTCCGGCGGGCGTGCTGGAGGTGGAGCTCGGCAGCTCGATGGACCCCGACGAGCGCACCGAGACCACCCTGGCTCTCAAGTACGGCCTGACCGACGCGGCCGAGCTCTCGCTCGAGCACAAGCCCTACGTCGAGGTCGACCGGCCGGGCCGCGACGCGCGCGGGACGGGGGACGTCGCCGTCGCGCCGACGGGGAAGGCGAGCGCCCTTCGCTCGCGCTCGGCCTGGCTGCCGTCCTGCCCCTAGCAGCCCGTTGAAGAAGTGCTTCGGATGCCAGGGCGACAGCATCCGCGTCCGGTTGGCGCCTGGAAACGTAGGCGAATTCGTGGATTCGGGGAGGCTTTCAGGTGCCGACCGGGCGTGGAGGATGTCGTCATGGC
>JAAELL010000312.1 GCA_024226735.1 bacterium
CGCCATGACGACATCCTCCACGCCCGGTCGGCACCTGAAAGCCTCCCCGAATCCACGAATTCGCCTACGTTTCCAGGCGCCAACCGGACGCGGATGCTGTCGCCCTGGCATCCGAAGCACTTCTTCAACGGGCTGCTAGAGAGAGAGCAATTCAATGCAATTCACAAATAGACCTATCCGCAGTGCCACGATGGCCGCGCTGCTATTCGTCCTGCCTCAAACAATTTCGCACGCCGCTCAAAATGTGCGGCCGGAGGATCAGCTCGCTGTCCCAATCACGGGCTTCGACTTCGACTTCACCGACACGCGCGCGCTCGTGGCCATGCTGCGGGACGATTTCGGCGTCCATTTGAGCCTGATCACGTCGAGCGCCGACGCGCCCGTGAGTATCGACGTCGTCCAGGGGTCCGTCTTGGACGTCTTGGAACAGCTGATGTACCAGAACCCGTCCCTGCGCTATGGCACGGTCAGCGGGCACGTCGTGATCTACCCCGCCTCGGCGCCGTATGATCGAGCCCTCACCCTGCCCGCACCGCTCCAAGGTTCGCGACTCGCCGTCGCGCAGCAGCTGGTCGAGTTCTTCAACCTGCACGAACCGGAGCTCGCCGGCCTGCTGGGCCCGCCCGTCAAAGGCAGCCCCGACGCGACCCAGTACACCGATCTCGTCGACGTCCGAGGCTCGAACACGGTGGCCGGGCACCTCGTCGCGCTCTTGAACGGCGACCCGAGTCTCTCCTACGCCATCGAACCGGCGCGGTCAGGCCTACCGATTCTCGCGTTCTACAAACTGACCTCGGACCAGGGGTCGCAGTCCTGCGACGTCTGCTGTCCCAGGGACATCACTTACGCGAACGAGCAGTCACCCGGGTGCGCCGCCGGAGCATGCGGTGCCCAAATCGTGTTCGACATCACTGGAGTCGTCAGCACCGGGTCCTGTGAAGGGCAACAACTCACCGAGGCCGTGACGACCGACGCAGGGTGCATCCCCGGATCGGTCATGACCGGGCCCGGATGCCCGATTGGCGCGGGCAACACCATCGTGAACTGCACGGACACCTATGCTCTGTGCGCGGCCCCGGCGTCGTTCCCCATGGGAACTTGCACGGAAACCTACACACAACAACTGTTCGTTTGCGGACGGCTGGTCCAGACCGCCGCCATCGCGTTCACGGTCACGCGCACCGCGACTTCGTGCTCGGGTACCGTGACGCGGACCGTGATCGGCAACACGGCACCGGCCCAGGGTGCGGCGATCGGCTACGTCCTCGACCGCTCGGGTTCGATGGGCGGGACTCCTCTGGCGAATGCAAAGGCTGCAGCCAATCAAGGCATTACGACCATGCGCTTGTGCGACGAGGTGACCGTGACGTCGTTCAGCTCGTTGGCCTCCACCAACTTGACGCTGCGCACGATCACCGACGACTCAGTTCGAGCTGCAGCTCGCGCCGCAGTGAACGGGCTCTCGGCCGGGGGCGCCACGTCAATCGGCGCGGGACTGCTCGAGGCGTGCGACCAGCTGATCAACTCAGCCCTTCCCACGCGGGACTACGTGCTGCTGACGGACGGCATGCAGAACACGCCCCCCACGCCGCAGGAGGCACTGAACAGTCCGTGCTTCCAACAGTTGCTCAATGGAGGTGGAGGCGTAACAAACTTCCGTATCCACGCGATCGGCTTCGGCCCGGGCGCGGACCAGCTACTCTTGTCCCAACTTGCCAGCCAGACCGGTGGGCTGTTCCTCTTCATCCCGACGCAATTGGATTCGCTCGGTCTAGCCGAACTGTTCTTCAACATTCAGGGCGAGATCAGTGGTGAGCAACGCATCGACACTATCGACGGCACAATCGCTGCTGGCGATGTCCAAGTCACACCATTTGCAATCGCCAGCGACGTCTCGACGGAGACAGTCACACTGATCTGGGAGAACGTTGGCACCGACCTGGACCTGGAGCTGCGCATGCCGAATGGAACGCCGATCACAGCTGGTAATGTTGCAGATCATCCTGGCGTCTCGTTCGTATCGGGTCCGGGCATCGAGTACTTCACTCTTGCCAGTCCTGACCTCGGCTCTTGGGAGGCCCATGTCATCGGAGTGTCGGGCTCGGGTACGGGCTACGCGCTGTCCTTCACTGCGCAAAGCGAGATCCAGATGGACGTCCGGTTCCAGCAGTCCCCTTCGCCCCTCGGCGCGCCTATCGTCGTTTCGGCCCGCCTGAGCGAGGCGGACACGCCGATCACGGGTGCCTCGGTCGTTGCCCAGGTCACCCAGCCGACGACGCTCACACTTGGATCGGGCACTCCGTGGCTTCCGCCGGGGGCAGCCGAAACGCAGGTTCCTTTCGAGGCGCAGCTCCTGGCTCGCGACGGTGCTAACGGACCGATGTTCGTGGACGCCAAGGGACGAACGCACTACCTGAGCGGCGACCTCGTACTCTTCGACGACGGAAACCACTCGGACGGCGCGGCCGACGATGGCGTTTATGCCAACGCGTTCACGGATACATCCGTCATGGGCACCTACACGTTCCGGGTGGAAGCGTCCGGCACGTCGCCCAGCGGCGTCGACTTCACACGCGAAGGGACGCGCGCGACGGCGGTCGATCCGATCGTCCCCACGATCGTCAACTTCGAGTTCGATGACGCAGGCCCGCTAGCCAACGGGCAAGTGCCGGCTTTCGGAGCTCTCTTCAGCTTGACCTCGAGCGGCCCAAACTTCGGTCCTGCCGTGTTCGACTCGAGTCCCGGAGGCCCGAACGATCCGGGGCCGGACCCCGACTTGCTGACGGGCATGGGGAACGTGCTCATCCTTCAAGGAGACGGGCAGCAGACTGTCCCGGGTGTCTTCGATACGCCGGACGACGCTGAGACCGGTGGAGTCTTCACCTTGGGTTTTGTGCAGCCGGTGGAGCTGCTGTCCGTCGACTTGATCGACATCTGCCCCGGGCCCGGTCAACAGGGAGCCATCGTCAGGATGACGGACGACATGGGGAACACGAGGACCTACACGGTGCCCGGTGGCTGGACGACGGACGTCTCTGTGGGGGGGAGTGGATTCGGGACGCTCGACCTGACCACTCTGGCTCCTCAACCCGGCGAGACGGAGACCGCGACGGCGTCGGAGGATGTCGGGTTCGTCGCGTCCTCTGTCGTCAGCCTCCAGATCGTGATCGTAGGATCGGGAGCTGTCGACAACTTGAGTCTCAGCACTTTCTGACCGGCGTGGAGCGCGCACCGAACGCCGTTCGGTGCGCGGTACCTCCGCGAGCAGCGGCCCCGAGCACGCCGGGCGCGCTACGCCCGCCTGCGGAACAGGGCGTTGGTGCGCGGTGTGGCCAGGCAAGGCTGGTCGGAGAGGATTGATGATGCGATGAAATCATGAAACTTCGTTTGTCGTCCAGCGGCCGCCCATTCACCTTCGCCAACGATCGAGAGACCAGTGCTATCGACAATCAAGTGGATGGGCCTGCTCATCGACACGCGCTGAAGCTCGATGCCCAGGTCCTTGCCCCGACGCGAGAGCGTCGTGTGATCTGGCGCGCGCAGATCGAGCCCCATCATCCGGAACACCGAACCCAAGAAGCCCTCGGCTTGCCGCAGCGGCAGATGGAAGACCAGACGAAGCGTCAACGCCGTCTCGATCGCCAAGTCCGAGTACCGGCGTTGCCCGCCGCGCTTGCCGTTCCGCGTCGGCCTCCACGCGGCGACGGCCTCGGGCGTGAGCCAGATGGTGATGTCGCCGCGCTGGACCAGCCCCCGCTCGTACTCCGGCCAGTTGGTCACGCGGTATTTGGTCTTGTACTTGGGATGGACGCGGGAGTTCATCCAGGACAGTCTGCGCATCGGAGGGGCTCGCGCAGTTCGAGCGCGCCCGGTCGCCTCCTGAGCGGGGTCTGGGCCGTCGATTGATGCACCAACGCCGCCACCCAGGCCCGCGTCGTGGCCTACGTCCGCGCCAACCAGGGGCACAGTCGGGTAGTGAAGAGTCGACGCTCGACCGGTCAGCCGAACCTCACCCGAACGGCGTTCGTGTAGTTCTCCAAACCGCCCGCGTCGCGATACCACATCTGGAAGTGCCACGTATCGCCGCTCGCGATCGAGCGCGAGGGCGTGAAAGGCAAGTGCGTCGTGTCGATGTCGCAGGCGCTACGACCCGCGTCGGACGCGGCCTCGACGCAGGACTGGAAGCGGCCGATCGGGCCCCCGAGGCAGAGCGTGCCCTGGCCGCCCGGGCCGGAGGGCGCGGAGCCGGTGTCCGAAACGAGAAAGAGCCCGAAGGACCCCGGCGGGAGGTGCCTCGCGCGCAGGCCGAGGTGCCGGTCGAGCGCGTCGCGGCTGCCCGTGAGGAACAGCTCACCGGCGACCCCGGTCGAGTTCATGGCGCCGGGGCAGTAGCTCGTGCCGAACGGTTGCTCGAAGGCGAGGATCGTCCCCGAGCGAATCCCATCGACCTGGCCCGCCAGCGCGCCCCCCAGGATCCAGTGCCCGTCGAGTGCGCAGGCCGTGCCGAGCGCGTCCGCGTGGACGGGCTCCTCGCTGACCAGCTCGAGTCGCTCCACCCAGCCGATCGGAGTTCGCTCGAAGAGGAAGGTGGCGCCGGCCCGCAGCCCCTGCTCGAGGGCCCAGTAGCCGCCGACGGCGAGGCGGTCACCCTGGAGGTCGACGGAGAAGCCGCAGCGGTCGTCATCGGTGGAGTTCTGCGGATAGAGCCGGGTCTCCACGATCCACTGCCCGCCCTGCCGGCGGAAGACGAAGACCGACCCGTAGGCCGGCGGCTGAAACTGCCCGCCGTACATCCACGGCGTGCCGATCGCGATCCGCGTACCGGACACCGAGACGGACGTGCCGAACACCTCTTCTCGGCGACGGAACGGTGCGGTCAAGAAGGCCGTCTGCGCCCACCCCGCTCCTCCGCGTTCGAACACATAAGCGGCACCCGACCACAGGGGCGCGTTGTGTGAGTCGCTGGACGCGCCGGCGACGGCAATGTCGCCGTCGAGGTCGACCGGCCCTCCGAAACCGCCTGACGTTGACGTGGGCGCGACCGGGGGTTTCAAAAGCCCGGTCTGCTGCCAGCCGCTCGGGCCGCGCTCGAAAACGTAAATCGCGCCCACCGGGTGACCCGAGCCGTTGACGCGCCCGGGCGCGCCGACGAGGAGCGTGTCCCCGTCGAGCGCCACGCTGCTGCCGAAGCGGCAGGGCACGTCGTAGTCGATGGGGAGCAAGCGCTGCGTCTCGGTCCAACCGCTCGATGTGCGCTCGTACACGTAGACCGAACCCGAGTCGTGGCCCAGGTCGTCGTCGAACCAGGAGCCGACGGCCGCCGTGCTGCCCGACAGGGCCACGGCATTGCCGAACTGGTCGGCCTGGCCGCCGTCGGGCGGCCACAGTCGCTGCACCTCGTGCCAGCGCTTGCCGTCATTGGCGTAGAGAAACGCTCCACCGCTGGAAACGCCCGCGGGGTTGTCGGCATTGCGTACGCCCGCGAGCAAGAGTCCGCCGGAGGTCGCGAGGTCTTCGCCGAAGAAGTCCTGGAACTGACCCGCGGGCCCGATCACATCCGATTCGGTGTGCACGACCTGCGCGGCGACGGGCGCAGCCATCGATGCTGCCATCCATGACAGGGAGATTGCCGGACACCTCATCGCAGCAGGACCTCCAGGCCGGTCGAGAAGTTCGACGTGAGAAGTGGATTGTGATCGCGGTACCAGAGCTGGAAGTTCCACACCTCGGCGGGCGCGACCGCGCCCACCGGCAGGGAGGTCAGGTCCACGTCGAACACGACGGTTCCGGCCGCCCCGGCCGCGAGGATGTCGTCCGCGAAGCGTGCGAGTGGGAGGCCAAGACACAGCGTGCCGTCTCCGCCGAAGAGGGGCAGGAGGGCCTGGGTATCGGACATGACGAACATCCCGAACGCGCCCGGCGGTAGGTCTTCCACCAGGAACTCGAGGCAGTTCCCGGCGAGGTACTCGGAGCCCGAAGCCGAGAGCGCGGACGCCTGGCCCGTCGAGTTCGGAACCGCCGCGCAGTAGGTCGTGCCAAGGTCCGCCCCCCACGCGACCAGCTCCGCGCGCCCACGATGCTGGGCCTGCTTGAGCCCGACACCGATGAGGTCCCCCGCGAGCGCCACGGCTTCTCCGAAAGAATAGTGCAGCGTCACGGACTCGATGCGCGACGCGTGTTGCCAGGCCGCTCCGTCCCAATCGAAGAGGTACACCGCGCCCGGCGGGCTCGGCCCGGGTCGCGCCGGGATCGCGCCCACCACCGCGCGCGCTCCGTCCATCGCGAGAACTCCGCCCAGGTGGTCGAGGGGCTCGAGCTCCGTGGGCAGCAGCGTGGCTACGTAGGCCCACCCCGGCTCGCGCACGAAGGCGTGCACCGCGCCGGAGTCCATCCCCACGGTGTCCGCCGCGGGAGCGCCGACGAGCACGCGGTCGCCCTCGATCGCCACGCTGCGGCCGAACAGGTCGCGGGGACTAGCGCCGGGCACGACGAGCTCGGCCGTCTGGATCCAAGTGCCGCCCGTGTTCTCGAACACGTACGCCGCGCCCGCTTCCCATCCGGCTCCGTCGTTCCCCGGTGCGCCGACGACGAGCGTATCGCCGTCCGCCGCAACCGCCCAGCCGAACACGTCGTTGGTGGATTCTCCGGCCGCGGTCAGCTCGACGACGAGGCTCCATTGCGTGCCCTGACGTTCGAAGACGAAGACCGAACCCGACTGGTACCCGCGCGTGTCGTGGCGCGGAGCTCCGAGAAACGCATGCGTATCCGTCAACGCCACCGCACGCGCCAGATCGGCGTCGAGCGCCATGCCGGCCACGATCAGCTTGCGCTCCTGCACCCAGCCCTGTGCATCTTCGCGAAACACGTACGCCGCGCCGCCGACACCGGCGCTGGGCGATCCGATCAACAGACGCGTGTCGGCGATGGCGAGCGCCGTGCCGAAGAGCTGGCCCGGCTGGCCGTCGCTCGCATCCAGCCTCTGGTCGAGGACCCAGCCCGCCGCGGTCGACACGAACGTGTAGACCCGGCCCGGTCCGTAGGTGGTGGCGAAGCCGGGATCATCGTTCGGTGCGCCGACCACGAGCAGGTCGGGGCGCACCGCGACCGCGTCACCGAAGTTGGGATGCGCCCACATGTGGGGCTCGAGGAAGGCCACCGGGCATTGTGCCGCGGCGGACGCTCCGGCCCCGAGGGCGAGGACCACCAGAGCGTGGATACGGAGTCGGATACGAGTCGCGTGCGGCATGAGAGTTCCTCCTGGGCGCCCGGGATTACCATTCACTGTCCCCCTTTTCTCGCGTGCTCGGCTGGGGGAGGAAGCTGAGGAGCGGATGTTCACCGTGCGACCGGAATATGACTCCCTTCTGATGGAGTCTGTACCGCGGGTCGCCTTTGTCTGCCTTGTCGTCCGCGGTGACAAGGGGGTGCCCATCGTTGTCGTGGTTGCGATCGTCTTGGGCGATGCGTTCGACAACACCCAGCCGGAGTGTCGGAATCGAGGTCCGCCTAGAGCGAGCTGATCGGGATGACGGGCCCCTGACAAAGGAGCCGTCCTCCGGCCGGCGATCGTAGAGCCGCGTCGTCGCGGGGCAGGGCGTACAAGCACAGCCCCTCGAGCTGGCCTCGAGCGTATCGGTATGGGCCCAAGTCGCTGGCCCCGTTCTCTGATAAGCCCATACCGCTCCCGCCTGCAAGTTTTGCCTCTCCGATCCTACAAGAATCCACTCCCCGGCGATTGCGACGGGCGGCGACTCAAAGACGCCTCCGCCGCTGAGCTCCGCCACTGCCTGCCATGAACCTCCGGTCTTGACGAGAACATGTGCAGGAGCCGAGCCTTGGTGACCCAGGACCATTGTGTCACCATCAACCGCGACGCGCCCAGCAAAGTTTGCTAGTCCCGGCAGCGTGAAAGGCAGCAGGGCTTGCTCCAGAACGACGCTAACCTCAGTCCACGTAGAACCGTCAAACTCGAACTCATGAACAGCTTGGCCGGGCGCGACTATGAACGCCCGGTTTCCCTCTAACCAGATGTCCTCTCCAAAACCCAAGGTAGTCCCAGCAATCCTCTGAGTTTCCAGCCATGCGCCACCAACCTCCTCAAAGACATATACCGAGCCAAAGGTATTTGTGGGGTCACGGTCACCGCTAACCATCATCGTGCCATCTGCCAGTTCTACATTGCAGCCGAACTGCTCAAGGAACGTCGGCTGGCTCGATAAGAGGACTTGGGCTTCAAGCCATACGCCGTTTCTGCGCCGAAACACGTATGCGGCTCCTCCCGCGCCCGCGGCCAAGCTTGATCGAGGAGCCCCGACAACCATCTGGTTCCCTTCGCAGGCGATCGAGAACCCGAACAGATCGCATGGCGCGAGCCCTGCGGCGACTATCTCCCGATCCGGGCATTGAGGCATACATACTGCCGGGCCCAGCCAGACCACTGTGGCCAAAAGCCAGGCTAGCGGCCGTCGCACTATCCAGTGATGCGTCATGACTAATCCTCGATGGCGGATAGGCGGTCCAAGGGGTCTCACCCCACGACTCTGCCACGCCCGGTCGCTGCCCACAACCCTCCCAACGTTCGCAGACGGCCGCCTTGGAGCAGCGACGCGAAAGCCGCGCCGCAACGCACGGCCAGAGCACACGGTGCGCATCGGGGCGATGGGCGGCCGTTTGCTTCCACGCAATCCGCTGCGTGTCAACCTGACGGTGACCTACGCCGTGATCGATCCGCTCGAGGCCCTGACCGTGGTCAGCGACTTCGAGCAGGCTCTGTACCGGGAGGCGCAGTTCGCGCTGCGTGCAGCCGTTGGCGGGCGCGTGCTCGACAAGGTGCTCGCGGACAAGGAGGCGCTCGGCGCTGAAATCCAATCGACCGTCGCCGATCGCGTGGCCGGCATGGGCGTCGCGGTGCGCAGCATCGGTCTGCGTGACGTGATCCGGCGATGAGCGTGACGTCGTTCGCCGCCGCAGCCGAGCGACCCGTCACGGTGAGGCGTCCCGGCGATCCGGTCGAGTTTGGAACCGCGGGCGAACAGTAAACACCCACGCGGCGCCCGCGTCGTGGCTGCTTGCCGATGAGTTCAGAATGCCGATGACGGCGGTGTCATCACGCAGGGCCACGGCTGCGTTGTGCCACGATGAGGGCGAGTTGTTCGGTCTCAGCTTCTCCGTCTGGAACCAGCCGACGGGAGTGCTGGTGAAGGCGTACGCTGCCCGGGCACCGGGGTCGCCCGAGATGAGCGTGTCGCCGTCTATGACGACCGACTCACCGAGCGCCCCGACCGGTGTACCATCCAGCGCAACGAGTTTGGCTTCCTGACCCCAACCAGCCCCGGGGTTCGAGAAGACGTAGACAGCACCCGATTCGAGCGCCGCCCCGTCCGCCCGCGGCGCTCCAACGGCGATGCGGTCCGCGCGAACTGCGACGGATGTACCGAACCCGTCATCTTGACCCGCGTCGGCGGCTGTCAGCTTCGCCGTCTCCGACCACATCGCCCCCACTCTTTCGTAGACGTACGCCGCCCCTGCGCCGTGACCTCCAGCGTTCTCGCGAAGAGCCCCAACTACGACTACGTCCCCGTGGATGGAGACGGAGTTCCCGAAGTTGTCGCTGGAATCGCCGTCAGAGGCCGTCAACTCCTGCCCGCCACCGGGGGCGCGGTGCCGTGCTGCGCCTTCTCGGCCTCGGGATACAGCTGTTCGCGAATCTGGCGCGCGGTCCTATCGCCCTGCTCCCAGAGCAGCTCCAGGACGGCGAGTTCCGCATTCGTGAGTAGTGATCGGCCCATGTGGAGAGGGTCTGTGGCGAGCCCCACCGTAGGCGTCAAGGGCAGCCGCGTGCACCCCGGTGGTGACGGGCGAGACCCGTCCAGCGCGCCGCTCGGCTCAGCTTCCAGTCAGCTGGGCGACGAGCTCGCTCCACGCCTGGGGCTCTGCAGGGAGCTCGGCTCCGGTGATCATCAGCAGTGCCTCGTGCGCACTGGCCGCAGCACCTGGATCCTCATCATCCAGCAGGAACACCAGGTCCGGCAAGGCGGACGTGCATCCGAGATGTCCCATCGAGGCAGCGGCCATGGCTCGCACCGTGGGGTGCGGATGGTCGAACGCCGTCAGCAGCTCGGCCACGAGTCTCTCGCGCTGCAAGCGGCGGCGCGAGATCACACGGATCGCCGCCAGGACCTCCGCCATGTCGTCGGAGACGAGCTGGTCGAACGTGTCCTCGGCGCTTCGTAGGAACCACTCGACCTCGACCGCGTACCAAGTGTCCCACGCTTCGCGAGTCTGATAGGCCTGACCGGTGATGCGCCGCAGCGCCCAGCCAGCGTTCTCCCGCTCGCCCCTGGTCTCGCTGTCCAGGTGACGGATGAGGACCGGGACCGCCGCGTCGCAGCGGAGCGAGCCGGCGGCGATAGCAGCCGCTTTGCGCAACTGGCCGTCGTTAGAGTAGAGCCTCCTGACCAAGAGCTCGCCCATCGTGCCGCTGTCCCCGGGGCGCGCGTAGTCCGCCAGCAGGGAGATCTGAGCCAACGCCACGCCGTCGAGGTCGCTGGGTGTCTTGAGCACCCGTGCGATGAAGACGAGCGCTTCGGGCTTCTGCGTCGCGCCCGCCACGAGCAGTACGCGCTCAGCAGCGCAGGCAGGTGTATCAGTCCAGAGAGACGAGAGAACGCGGAAGCTCATCTGGTCGCGGACGATCAGCTCCGTGAGACCTTGCTCGAAGCTCTCCTCGAGCGCGCGCGGGAGCTTCCCGTCCGTACTCGCCACGCTTGCGGCGGAGTAGAGCAACTTGATGTGTTGCGCGCCACCGAACTCACCCACGACGCGCATGACGGCGCCCGCTTCGGCCTCGACTTCGGCGTGACCTACACCCTCGGCTTCGACTTTCCGGCGCCGTCGGGCTGCCATGCGCACCTTCAGGTGGTGGAGCGTCGTTCGGCGATGACGACTCAACGCACGCACGAGCGCGCGGTCCATCCCGGGATCGAGACGTGCCCCGCCCGCCTCGACCTGGCCACGCACGTAGACCTCGAACAACGCCGGAACAGCGGCTCTGCCGAGCGACTCCAGCTGGCGCCCGAGCCGATCCTCTTCGCCGTCCCGCGCCGCATCCGAGCCGCGCAGGATCTCGAGCACGAGCGCCGGCTGGTCGTCGCCCGTGCAAACGGACTCCGGTGCAGCAGCCATGCACAGGATGGCGGCGATCAACAAGGTGGATACTCGCACTAGAAGCCGACCGGATCAGCGATTGGCCCGCGCGAGCACTCGCCATGAGACGACCTCGAGATCGCCTCCACCGGAACCACCGCCGCCGGACGAAAGTGCCTCATCGATGTGAACACCTGCGTCGCTGTCGAGCGTGAGTCGATTCGCCACGAGGCTACCGTAGACCTGCGCGTTGCTCTTGATCTCGAAATCGCGGCCCGGCGCGTAGACCTGGCCGATGAGCTCGGGATTCGAGTCGATCTTGACATCCGGCGAGCTGCCCGAGATCGAGAGCGAGAACCCCCCGGGGTCCTTGTCGATAGGCCGCATCAGAGCGTTGCTTTTTTGCTCGAAGCTGCCCGTGACGTACATCTCGACGTCGCCGCCTGATGTGTCGATGAAGATCCGGCTGTTGGAGTCGAGGTAGAAGTCGCCGACCACGACCGTGGCCGGCCCGACGATCGTCAAGGTGCCGTTGCTGTCCATCTCGATCTTGGAGTACTTGTAGTCGCCGGGGCCCACGGTCTTCGATCCCGATGACATCGAGATGCTCCCAGTGCTCGCGACGGAAGGAACGACCACTGCCGGCAACGCCTCTGCACTTGCCAGCGGCGTCGTCGAGCCGTACACATGCGAGTTACCCTGGATCGAGACGGACGAAGACGGACCTGGGGCCGCGTCACCCGTGATCAGGGCGTTCGAATCGAGCACGATGCCCTTGTTGGAACCCACGGATCCGTCCCCGTTCGCGTAGTCGACCGAGCCCTGGGAGTTCGTCGCCTGCGACGAGTACGAGCCGGCACTCGAGTCGTAGGAATCGATGTACGAGTTGGACTTGATCTCGATCTTGTTCTTGCCGAACACGCCCCAGGGGAACGTCTCGGGGGCTGCGCCGCCCTCGCGAACGTATAGCTCGAGGCTCGTCTCTGCGCCTGCATCCGAACACGTGGCGACGAGTCGCACGAGGTCGTCGTCCATTCCGCCATTCAGGTCGCCGTAGGTCGCGGTGACGCTGTACTCGATCCCGCCAAAGTCGCGGGGGTATTGGATCGCGATGAACGCATCTCGACCGAGCTGTTCGTACGTCGCAAACGCTTCGTTCAGCCCACCCTCGGCGACGGCGAACGTCGTGACGCACGTCACGTCCTGCTGGCCCCGTTTGTGAGCAGCCCCCGTGATGCTCAGGAGCGAGATCGATAGCGTACCGAGCATCGCCATGACGACGACGACCAGTGCTATTGCCGACCCACTCTGGCGGCTCCGCGGTGCTCGGATGCTACTTACGTGTCTCAAGGTGCACTCCCGTTTCGTACCCATATGCTCGTCTCGTGTGTGAGCTCCATCAGCTCATCTGTGTCCGTCATGCCCTGCAGGGAAATTCGGACCACCAATGCGTCCCCGCGACGCTCGAAGCACAGGCCCTGCTCGTCCCGCAGGACGTTGCCGTTGTCGTCGGCACCATTGAACGCCTCACCCTCGAGGTATTCGCCAACACCGGTGCAAAGCACGACTCGCTGCTCGTTCGCCGTACCGACGTCTCGGACCAGCACGACCACACAGTCGTCGATGAGTCCGTTCTCGTTCTCATCCGTGCCGTCGTTCGTCTCCCCCGTCGCGTATTCCACGCCGATGCGATCGGTGGTCCAGGTCACGGCACCTGTCGCCGTGTCCACGCTCTCGATGCGCTCGAAGGTAATCGTGGGGTCCCACTGCGGAGCAGTGCTCACCGCCTGAATGCTGTCCGTGCTGGCGGCCATGAGCTCAGTGGTGATGCGATTGGCCACGAAGCTCATCCGCCCCTGTAGACTTGTGCTCAGAGTTCCAGAGCGGTACGCCCGTCGACTCGAGGTCCCGACGGTGATGGTGAGCCCCATCAGAGTCGCAAGCAACATCGCAGCGAGGAGCACCTCGATCAGGGCCGAGCCACGCCGACGCGAGCCGGTCCATACGTTCGTCATCTGTCGCACTCGCTACCGCCTCAGAAGGATGGTCCGGCCCTCGATGGCGCGGTCATGACCCGACGCGCTTCGCCAGCGCAATCGGATGCGAACGGGTAACAGCACATGATCGGCGTTCACGTTTCCGTCGGCCGCGTCGCCGTCAACGTTCAGGTCGCGCGGCATGCCCGGGAAGCTCGTCCCCGGGTTCTCGGCAAGCGTGCCGCCCGCGCCCGGCGGTGTCGGAAAGTCGATCTCGCCCACGAGCCCATCCGCGTCTTCCGGGCGGGCACTCAGTCCATCGACGTCGAAGGAGGGCCCAGGCGCCGTACCGACGCCACCGGGATCGTCCGCGTCGTCCCCGTTGTAGCGGGCGAACACATCGCTGAAGTCCTCCGCTGCGATGTCTTCGAGGGCGCTCTGCAGAGCGGCGACGGCGATCGCGGTCTCCCCATTCGTCCGGCCCAGCTCCATCGAAGAGACGATTGACCGCAGGTAGCCGGTTAGGCCCCCCAGGAGGATCGTCATCGCAATGAGTAGCTCGATCAACGAGAAGCCACTCTGTGTTCGGCATCTCCGACATCGGGACATTGTAGATCTATGCACTTCGCGCGAATCTGCGGGAGGGGGGGCGACAAACGTAGCTCGTCCTCAGCAAGGGTAATCCTGAAACAGAGTCCCGGAACTTTGAATTGTTCCTGACAGTCCTCCTACAGCCGATGGACTCGACAGACCGAATGGTCTGTAGAGATGCCCCCGCTCAAGAAGAAATTCCGCCGCAAGAAGCTGATCAAGCCGGCGCTCCAGTTGAAGATCGTCTTCGCCTTCGTGCTCACCGCAGGCGTCGCCGCGACGGTGCAGGCACTCATGCTATGGCGGGCCACGATCGAGACACTCGCGACCTCGCAGACCACCGAACGAGCCCAGGTCAGCATCACAGGAATCGTGGTCGACAATCTCCTGCTGACTTGTCTCGTCCTGATACCGTTCTTCCTCTTCGTCGGCATAATCGTCACGTCACGCATCGCGGGCCCGGTCTACCGTTTCGAACAGTATTTGCGTCAGGTCACGGAAGGAACCGCGACCGGGCCCTGCAAGATCCGCGAGGACGACGAGCTGCAGGAGCTCTGCGACTGGATCAACCTCGCGCTCGAGAGCGTGCGAGGGCAGAGTGAGGGCGCGGCGGTCACGGACAAGACGGACGCCGCCTGAGCGCGGCGTTGTTGCGTGAATCGCTCGCGAGGGTGCAGCTCCCCCATCCCAACGATCTCAGGCTTCGATCGCGACCGGTGCCGGTCGGCCAAGCTCGAACATCCGGTTCAGCACGTTGCAAGCAAGCGTCGCCTCGACCGACTGCGTGCCTGACGTCCGCGCTCGAAATCGATCGCCGAGGATCGTCTTGTACCGGAAGAATGCGTTCTCGACGGTGCCCTGTCGGTGGTATCCCGACTCCTTCTTCCACTGTCGCCGCCCGACCTTCTTCACGCGTTCGACCGTCCGGTCACGAGCAGCTGATCTCGGTCTTCGCCGCGACACGACAGCCGTTCGCGCTGGCGGCACGATGACCTCAGCACCTCGTGCGCTCGCAGCGTCGTACACGGCAACCGTGTCGTATGCAGCGTCGCCAACGACGCTCGTGATGTCGCCCTCGACAGCTTCGATCAAGTCGAGTCCAGCCTTCGCGTCGTCGGCGCTCCCATCGGTCAGCACCTGCGCGACGATCGTGCCCGACCGATCGACGCCGAGGTGGAGCTTCTTCCACCCGCGCTTGCCTTTGCCGCCATGTTTCGCCGCAGCCCATTCGCCTTCTCCAACGATCGAGAGGCCGGTGCTGTCCACGATGAGGTGGATCGGCTCATCCACTGCCACTCGGCGAAGCGCGACGTTGAGGCCGTGGCTACGACGTGAGAGCGTCGTGTGGTCGGGTGCGCAGAGATCGATCCCCATCATCCCGAAGATCGAACGCAGGAAGCCCTCGGTCTGGCGCAACGGCAGGTGGAAGACGACGCGCAGGGTGAGCGCGGTCTCGATAGCCAGATCCGAATACTTGCGTTGCCCGCCTCGCCGCCCGTCAGGTCTCGGCCTCCACGCGGCGATCGCGTCCGGCGACATCCAAACGGTGATGTCGCCGCGCTGGACCAGCCCCTGCTCGTACTCCCGCCAGTTTGCGACGCAGTACTTGGTCTTGTACTTCGGGTGGACGCGCGACTTCATCCGCACAGTCTGCTGACCGGCGCACTCCCAAGGCTCGGGCCGCCGCTGCCGGCCTCCTGGAGTACGATCGGCGCCGGATTCACGCACCAACGCCCCTCGTCGCCGGCAGCGCCCTTGATTCTCTCGATGTCCAAGGGACCAGCAACGCCACTCTTCTCGCCCTCGATCAGGGCCTCGCGCAGCGCTTCGAGTTCTGCCCTGTCGGCCTTCTCGCTCAAGCGTCCTCTCCCGGCGCGTCGCGCCTGCCCTCGATCTGGCTGGCCATGATCTCGGCTTCTTGCAAGAGATCGGGCTCGAGCTTGGGGAGCCGGTCGATGAAATCCATGCTGCCGCGCCACACGGTAAGCACGAAGCCGATGTCGCCGATTACGTCACCCACGAGCACGTGCTCGCGAACGCTGTAGAAGCGGAGGCGGCCGGTGTAGTCGTGACGTCCCTTGAAGAGCGAGAGGTCGTCCGCCAGCCGGCCAAGAGCGGCCTCCAGATCCGCCAGGTATTGGTCGGCGACCCGGCGGCCCCAACGCTCCACCGAGTAGCGGTCGATCGCGTCGATGTCGGTGAGAGCGCGATCGGTGAGGAGCAGCTTGCTCACGAAGCATCGCGTCCACCGCGATGCGCTTCGAGCATGGCGCGAAGGTCGCCGGTGTACTCGTGCGTGCGGCCGTCTCGAACGTCTGCGTAGCCTTCGAGCACCGCCTGGCGCAGTGCGGCCGCGTCTTGGCGGTCTTTCTTGCTGCGGATCAGGTCGCGGACGAACTCGCTCGGCGTCGAGAACAGCGTTCCGTCGCCCGAGTTCTCGTCGAGGAACGCGCGTAGCTCGTCTGTGAGTGACAGGTTGATTGATCGTGCCATGGGGCACCTCCGTGTTGGTTCCTCTCCACTATGGCATGCGTGGCGAATATTGTCAAATATCGACACACCGGGCCCCCATTCTTGAGCCAGGGCCTGCCGAGGTCCCCCACCGAAGAGGGGGCTATCCCATAACGTCGTCGGGCGCGCCGTACAAAACGACGACGCCTTGACCGGTTGCTCCGTCGGCAGCGGTGCACGCTCTCGTACTCTTCATTGCGATTACGCGTCTGTGCATGTGCACCGCTGCGAGCTCGACCGGGCGCGACTACGAGTCGCTCTCGCAGACCGTGACGCTGCCGTCGTCCACCGCTCAAAGTCGTTGCGCTAGTCGAAACGGCACTGGGACGAACACGAGCTCGCCGAACGCTGGTCGTTGAAACACGACGAGTTTGAGCTGCTTCGAAACCACACTGAGCGCAGCCGACTCGGATTCGGCGTCTTGCTCGAGTTCTTCCAGGTCGAGGGGCGCTTTCCCAGCGACCGGAGGGAAGTCGCCGCGGTCACGCTGGACTACGTTGCCAGCCAAGTCGAGACGTCGCGGGACGCCTTCTCCAAGTTCGACCTGGCCGGTCGGAGTTGCGAGCGAGACCGCGCTCAGATTCGCTCTCTGCTTGGCTTTCGTCCGCCGACGGTCGAGGATTCGAATGAGCTGACGAACTGGCTTGCGCGCGAGGTCTTGCCTGCGGGGGGCCGTCGGCAGCGTCCGTGCTCGAACCGCAGGCCGAGAGGAAGACGCCGAGGGCGACGAGTGGGGCGAGAACGAGAACGAGAGCCTGTTTCATGGCAACGGGTCGGCTCGAGAAAGCGGCGGGGCGGGAGTTAGAGTACCCGCATGCGCATCGATGCCCACCAGCACTTCTGGACTTACGAGCCCGTCGAATACGCCTGGATCGGCACGGGGATGGAGGTCCTCGCGCGCGACTACGGTCCGCGCGACCTCGAGCCACACCTCACTCAGTTCGACATGGACGGCTGCGTGGCGGTTCAGGCGAGTCAGTCGATCGACGAGACGCGACGCCTGCTCGCGCACGCCCGTGAACACCCGTTCGTGCGCGGCGTAGTCGGCTGGGCCGATCTCTGCGCTGGCGACGTCGCGAGCCAGCTCGCGGAGCTCGCGCGCGATCCGCGGCTCGTCGGTTTGCGCCACGTCGTGCAGGACGAGCCCGACGACAGCTTCCTGATGCGTCCGGACTTCCGCGCGGGCGTGTCGGAGCTCAGCGCGCTGGGCCTGACCTACGACATCCTCATCTACCCGCGGCAGCTGCCCGCGGCGATCCGCTTCGCCGCCGAGCTCCCCGATCAGAAGCTCGTCCTGGACCACGTTGCAAAGCCACTCGTCAAGGACGGTGTCAGCGAGCCGTGGGCGAGTGAGATCCGCGCGCTCGCGCAGCATCCGCACGTGCACTGCAAGGTGTCGGGCATGGTGACGGAAGCTGACTGGAAGGCATGGAAGCCGACTGACTTCGTGCCGTACCTCGACGTCGTCCTCGACGCCTTCGGGGCGGAACGGCTGATGTTCGGATCGGACTGGCCCGTGTGCCTCCTGGCAGCGCCCTACGCCGACATGGCCGCGGTCGTCACCGATTGGGCCGCGCGCCTGACCGACGGCGAACGCGCGCAACTGTTCGGCGAGAACGCGGCGCGCTTCTACGGGCTCTAAGGTCGCCGCGCGTATACTCCGGCGCATGTCGCAGCCCTATTTCCTGACAGGCGCGCTCGGCTGCATCGGCGCCTGGGTCACCAAGACCCTCGCCGACCGGGGCGACGAGCCGACCGTCTTCGATCTGGGCGACGACCGCAGGCGACTCGCCGCCGTGATGGACGAAGACGCGCTCGCGCGCGTGCGCTTCGAGCAAGGCGACATCACCGACCTCGACGCGGTCTCGTCGGCCGTCGAGCGCTCCGGCGCGAAGAAGATCATCCACTTGGCGGGGCTGCAGGTGCCGGTCTGCCGCGCCGACCCCGCACTCGGTGCGCGGGTCAACGTCGTCGGCTCGATCCACATGTTCGAGGCGGCCAAGCGTCTGGAGCTCGAGCGCGTGGTCTACGCCAGCTCCGCGGCGGTCTACGGCGCGGACGACGGCGCGGCGCCCGACGAAGCGACGGCGTGCCACCCGTCGACGCACTACGGCGTGTACAAGTCGGCGAACGAGGGCAACGCGCGCGTGTACTGGAACGACGATGGCGTCTCGAGCGTCGGCATCCGACCGCTCACGGTCTACGGCGTCGGGCGCGACCAGGGGATGACGAGCGGGCCAACGGTCGCGATGAAGGCCGCCGTCCTCGAGCGGCCCTACACGATCGGGTTCAGCGGTGCGACGGACTTCAACTACGTCGCGGACACGGCCGCCGCGTTCGTCGCGTGCGCGGATCGCGCGCCGGACGGCGCGCACGTCTTCAACCTGCACGGCCAGTCGGCGGCGGTCACGCGCATCGTCGAGGTGATCCGCTCGAGCGTTTCGGAGGCTGCCGGCCGCAGCATCACGATCGACGGCCCCGAGCTCCCGATCCCTCCCGCCCTCGACGGCGCGGCGCTGCACGCGGCCGTCCCCGACCTACCGGTGACCCCGCTCGAGAAGGGTGTCGCCAAGACGATCGAACGCTTCCGTGAGCTGCACGCTGCCGGCCGTCTCGACACCCGTGAGCTCGACTGAAGAATCCGGAGAACCCGAGCACCGATTGCCATGCCTGACACGATGCGCGCCAGCGTCCTCTACGACGTCGCCAAGATGGAAGTCCGTGACGTGCCGCGTCCCGCCCTCGGGCCACGCGACATCCTCATCGAGAACACGGCCGTCGGTCTGTGCGGGACGGACTTCCACATCTTCACCGGCGAAGCGAACTACAACTACGACGACAACGGCGACCCGATTCCGTTGACGCGTACGCCGCAGGTGCTCGGGCACGAGATCGTCGGGCGCGTCGTCGACAAGGGCAAGGAGGTGCGCGACCTCGGTGCCGGCGACCGGGTCATCCTCGACCAGGGGCTCAACTGCCAGAGCAAGAACCGCGAGCCCATGTGCGAGTACTGCGCGACGGGCTACTCGCATCAGTGCCAGTTCTACACCGAGTTCGGGATCACCGGGCTGCACGGAGGGCTGTCGGAGTGCTTGGCCGCGCCCGCCGTCAACGCGATACGGATCGTCAGCGACGTCCCCGACCACCTCGCCGCGATGACCGAGCCCTTGACGTGCATTCTGCACACGACGCAGTCGATCACGTCGGGCAGTGCACGCTACGTGCTCGGCGCGCGCGCGGCGGAGCGGCGCGTGCGCTCGCCCATGATCCTCGGGGCAGGACCCGCGGGCCTGCTGTTCCTGCAGGTCCTGCGCAACGTGCACCGCTTCCAGGGCGAGATCCTCGTCAGCGAGCCGAACATCGAGAAGCGCGCGCTCGCCGAGAACCTCGGTGGGACGGTCGTCGACCCGGGCGTCGTCGATCTGCGCCGCTTCGTGCGCGAGCACACGCGCGGGCGCATGATCGACCTCTTGATCGAAGCGAGTGGCTCGGGCGCGGCGTTCGCCCAGATCCCCGGGCTGATCCGGCGCCAGGCGACAGTCGTGAAGTACGGCATCGGACACACGGGCCAGGGCCTCGAGCTGATGAACGAGGTCCAGTGGAAGGAGCCGACGTTCCTGCTCCCGGTCGGCGCCTCCAGCGGCTTCGATCCCGATGGCCGTCCGACGAATTACCGCACCGCCCTGCGTCTGATCGAGGAGAAGAAGGTCGACGTCGAGCCCCTCGTCACCCATCGCTACCGCGGCCTGGAAGCCGTCCCCGGAGCCTTCGGCGGCGACCACGAGCAAGAGGGCTACGTCAAAGGCGTCGCGCTGGTCGCATCCGAATGAGCCGGAATCGGTAGATACGGTACCGCGACAATTCCGGCGCGGCGCCGTATCCTCCGGCGTGCCCCGTAGCGAGCTCGAAATCTACCGCTTCCTCACGGAGCTGCGCGCGCAGCTCGAGCGAGTGCGCGACGCCGACAAGGCGGTCAAGATCGCGCTGCGTCTCGCGCGGGAGTTCTTCGGCGCCAAGGCGGCCTGCGTGGCACGCTTGCGCGCCGGCATCAGGCGTCCCGAGCTCGTCGTACGAGCCCCCCAAGACGCGAACTGGAACCTCCCCCTGCTCAAGCGCTTCCTGGCCGGCGAGCGCCCGCGGCTGCCGCGCAACATGTTGGTTGCGCCGCTCGTGCGCCGCGAGAGGACGTGGGCGGCACTGGCGCTTCGCCGCGGCGAGGACTACGGAATCGACGACGTGCGCGCCGTCGGGCGCGTCGCGGGCACGGTCTCGAGCTTGATCCAGAGCATCGACCAGGCACGGCTGGTCGACGTGCGCTCGCGCATCGAGCGCAAGATGCTCGAACAGCTGCGCCCGAAGGATCTCTTCTACCAGATCCTGCACGGCCTCCGATCGCTGACGCGCTACGACCATTCGGCTGCCGTCTTGATCCACGAGCCCGACGTCGCGAGCCTCGAGGTCGTCGCCGAGCAGATCGCCTGGCGTAAGGGCAAGAGCCCGAACGTCGGCAAGCGCATGCGAGTCACGGGCGAGCTACGGGGCGCGATGGAAGGTGGAGGCGTGCACGGCTTCAACCGCTCGGGAGGCCGCTGGAGGCCGTGGAAGGCCGACCACTCCGCGTCACTGGCCGCGGCGCTCGACTACAACACGAAGTCCGACGAGCGCAGCGAGATGTCGCTCCTGTGCGCCCCTCTGGCGACGAACGACGGAGCGCTCGGCATGCTGAAGATCGCCTCGTGCCATCCGGACGCGCTCGGTCGGTACGAGGCGGAGGCGATCGCGCGCTTCCTGCCGCACGTCGCGATGGCGGTGCGCAACCTGATGCGCAATCGCACGCTCGAGCTCGGGGTGCTCGAGGCTGAGCGCAAGCACGTGATGGCCAACCTCGCGCGCGGCGTCTCGCACGACGTGAACAACGCGCTCGGCTCGGTCCTCCCCCTCGTCCAGCAGATGCGCACCGAGCTCGATGGCGGACGCTCGGACCCCGAGGTGATGAGTGTGGATCTCGAGCAGATCGAGCAGTCGCTCAAGGCCTGCCAACGCATCTTCGGGGGGATGCTCAGCTTCGCGCGCGGGTCGGGGCGCGAGGTGGGCAGCGG
Source organism: bacterium (assembly GCA_024226735.1). GTDB lineage: Bacteria > Planctomycetota > UBA1135 > UBA1135 > JAAELL01. Next base: position 21,323 of record JAAELL010000312.1, read on the forward strand.
AGACCTGCGCAAGGCGCTCGAGAGCACGTTCGCGATCTTGAACGACAGCCTCAGGCGGCAGGGCGTCCACGTCGACCTGGAAGTCCCCGCGAAGCTGCCGCTGGTCCGCGGCGGACAGGGAGATCTCGAGCAGCTCGTACTCAACCTCGCGACGAACGCGCGCGATGCGATGCCGACCGGAGGGAGGCTGTGCATCGCCGTGGTCCACGAGCGTGCCGACCTGATCGTCACGGTCGCAGACGATGGCGTCGGCATCGAACCGGAGACGCGCGCCCGGGTGCTCGAGCCGTTCTTCACGACCAAGCCCCACGGCAACGGCCTCGGATTGTCGATCTGCCGCTCGATCGTGTGGAACATGGGGGGCAAGCTCAGCATCGAGAGCGAACCGGGCGACGGCACCCGCGTGCTCATGCGCCTGCCCAAAGCCGACGAGAGCCGAAGCCGGTGAGAGACGCAACCCACCCATGACCAAGGATCGCGTACTGCTCGTCGACGACGAGGTCGCCCTGTTGCGAACGGCGAGTCGTGTGCTCGCACCACACTACGAGGTTGCGACGGCGGGTACGGCGACCGTTGCGCTCGAGCTGCTGGCCGACTTCCGTCCGGACCTGGCGATTCTCGACATCCGCATGCCGGAGATGGACGGCTTCCAGCTCATGGCGGAGCTGCGCGGGCGCGAACCCAACCTCGACATCATCTTCATGACGGGCATCGTGCACGAGGTCGACGCGCAGCTGATCCGGGCCATCCGGGAGAAAGCGTTCTACTTCATCACCAAGCCCTTCGACCGCGAGGTCCTCTTGACGCTCGTCGGTCGCTGTCTCGAGCTGCGTCGGCTCGGACGCGAGAACCGCGACCACGTCACGCGCCTCGAGGGCCAGCTCGAAGAGGCGCGGCGCTTCCAGGCCAGCCTCCTGCCCGGCGTCGAGGCCGACATCGCGGGCACGCGGATCGCGGCGCGGTACCACCCCTGCGAGGCGCTCGGCGGCGACTTCTACGACTTCACGAACGCGGGCGCTGAACGCGCCGCGTTCATCGTCGCCGACGTCAGCGGTCACGGGGTCTCGGCGGCCATGCTGACCGGAATCGTCAAGTCCGCTTTCCACGATGCACACGCGGAAGGCTTCGCGCCCGGCGCCGTGTCCGAGCGCATCGCTCGCGCGCTTCGTCCGTTCGACGACGATCGTTTCGTCACGATGTTCTGCGGGCGCGTCGAGGGCGGAACGCTCGAGTACGCCAATGCCGGACACCCCCCGCCGCTGCTGGGTAGGCCCGGCACGTCCCCCCGTCAGCTGAAGCTCACCGGGCCCATGATCTCGCCCGCGTTCTCCGACCTGACCTGGTCGGTCGAACGCGCGCGCCTGGAAGCGGGCGAGCGCCTGCTCGTCTACACCGATGGTGTGACCGAGATGCGCGGCGAGGAAGGCCTGTACGGGGATGCGCGGCTCACCGAGGCCTTCTGCGGCGCCGAATCGAGCGGTCCGGAGCTGCTCGACATGCTGCTGAGTAGTGTTCGGGCGTTCGCCGCCGGACGGCCGGAGGACGACGACCTGACGCTCTTGACGCTGTCGCGGTAACTCGTTACCGGACGGCACCCGACGATTCAGAGCCCGCGCCGGACGAGCCGATGAAGAGAGCATGTTCGACGTGTTCTTTTGGTCGCTCCCGACCCTCCTCGTCGGCGCCGGGGTCTTTCTCTTCCGCCGTGCACGTGCCCCCGTCGAAGAACGGAATCCTTCACTTGGGTCGGCAGCGACGTGTATCCGGCGGGCGACTTCGAAGTGCGCCGGATGCTCGGTCGAGCACCCGCGTACCGCGACGGCACGATGGTGCACGGCGAGCACGAGCCGCGGGTGACCGCATCCATCCATGGGCTGCCGCCGGAAGTGGGCGGCATCGAACGCCTCGTCGACTTGACCGCGCTCGTCCACGAGCGCCTGACGGCTCAGCCGCTAGGAGCTTCTCCGGCGGGGCTGACTTCCGTCAGGCCCTGATCGGACAGCCAACCGAGCCGCCGCACCCCGCGGTTCGCCATCCAGCGGAAGAACAGGAGCCCCGCGACGAACACGAGCACGCTGAAACCGACGAGCTGGGGCGTCATCGGCACGATCAGGATCGCGGCGAAGAACTGGATGACGATCGACGCGTACAGCAGCTTGGCGACGAACAGGCGTGAGCGGTGCTTGATGAACCACGCGCCAAATGGCGCGCCGACAACGACGATCGGGACGCACACCCACCAGTAGTTCCACGCGGCCGGAGCCATACCCGCACCGAACGTCCCTTTCCACGCAAACCCAACGGCCGCGTTGACCCCCATCAGCACGACCGAGGTCGGTGTCGCGATGCTCTCGTTGATGCGCAGGCGCAGCACGAGAAGTGCGAAGGTCGCGATATCGAGTCCCGATCCCGTGATGGAGGTGACCACGCCGCCGGCGATACCCGTCACGACGAGCAACACGGCGTGTCGGGGCAGGAAGTTCGTGATCCTGACGTGCACCTCGCGGTCGCGGTAGCGGTTGATCAGGATCAGCGCGAAGGCGAACGCGAGCCACGTGCTCGTGAACAGCATTTTCGCGAAGGGCGGCGAGAGGTGCCCGGCGACGAACTCGATCCCGAGAATGACGCCGATGCCGCCGCCGAGGCTGGCCCAGACGAGTGCGTGGCGCTCGACCGGAATGCGCGTCGACAGGATCGTCAAGCCCGCCGCGATCATACCGACGGTCTGGATCATCAGCGAAAAATCGCGCGCGGTCGACGGCACGATTCCGAACAGCAGGGTCATCACGGGAAACGCGACGGCCCCGCCCCCCTCGCTCGTCGCCCCCGCGATGAACGACCCGAAGGCCATCGTCACCGACATGAACCAGTTCTCGCGGAACAGCCCCCAGCGGTCGCCGGTGGTCATGCCGATCAACCACGCCGTCCAGACGAGCACGGCGACCGTCAGAACGACGGGCAGGGTGGAGCGGCGGGGTGCGGACGGGGGCATGGTCGGCGGAACGGGCTGCAGAACCTATCATCGGCACCGGAAGAGAGAATCCGAGAGCTCGACATTCCCGGCTCTCGACGACCTGAGGAGAACGTCCCAAATGAAGACCTGCCTCATCGCCCTGCTTGTCGCCCTGCCCGCTCTCACGGGCTGCTCCGCCGCGGACTGGTCCGTGGAGTACGAGAACCTGACCGGTGTGCCCCTCGACTACTGCGTGGTCGTCACGACGCCGCCGCCGCCGCACCGCGAGTGCACGCGGACGCTGCAAGTGGACAAGGTGGCCGACGTCGATCCGACCGACTTCAACCCGGTCATCTGGGACCCGGTGTCGAAGCTCGGCACGATCGTGCAGATGGCGCTCGGGGACGACCCGCCCGCCGTCCTCGTCCGTCTGTACCAGTTCCAGGTCGAACCGGGAGCCGATGGGGGCGATCCGGCGCTGCAGCCGTCGCTCATCGACGAGTGGTTCCTCGAGCCGGATCCGGACAAGAAGAAGCTCGTCGAGATCAAGGCCGGCCCGATCTCCGAGGGGATGAAGATCAAGCTGCAGCAGGCTCCCTAGTGGTGTGAGTCGAAAGTTCGGCGCATTTGTCCGAGCCGCTTTCGTGTGGGGGCAAGGCGCCGGGTTCTGTGCGTAGCCTCTGTGCTACTCACACCAGGGATAGATAC
>JAAELL010000313.1 GCA_024226735.1 bacterium
ACATCCTCCACGCCCGGTCGGCACCTGAAAGCCTCCCCGAATCCACGAATTCGCCTACGTTTCCAGGCGCCAACCGGACGCGGATGCTGTCGCCCTGGCATCCGAAGCACTTCTTCAACGGGCTGCTAGTGGTGTGATGCGGAATCAATAGGCAGGTTCTTCGGCACAGGCCTTCACGATCGGCGAGCGTACTCCTGCCCGTGAATCTTCATTCTCTGCGCGGGCCGTCGCCGTCCACGCGGTCCGGTCGCAACCAAGATCGTGCCCCAACCAACGCGTCGACGTACAATGCGCCGTTCCACGCGATCCTCAAGATGCCCGCGAACACGCTTGCGGCGAAGCGTCCGGCCCCAACGATCATGCACACCGCAAAGACCCTTCTTCTGTCCCTCGTCGCGCTCTCGCTCGCGGCGACTCCTTCGCTGGCGTGGCAGGTCGACGCCAAGGTCGGCAGGCTGTTGAACAGCGCACGCAAGGGAAGCACGTCGCGGCGCGTCGACGCGATGAAGGAACTGGCGAGCCTAGGGCGCCCCGGCGGCGATGCGCTCGGTCAACTCGTTCTCGACTTTGACGACGATACCTTCCACGCGGCTCTCAATCACCTCGCGCACATGGGACCCGGGTCGGCCGCAGCCGTGCCGCATCTCATCGAGGCCACCGGTGGGCACCGGCGCGCCAACTACACGTCGTTCACCAATGCACGGATGGGCAGCGTGCTCGGAGCCGTCGGTCGGAGCCAATCCACCAAGAGGCGCAAGGGCGAATCGAAAACGGACCGCATCGATCGGCTACGCAACAGCCTCGATGGCCTGTTCACGCAAGTCGGCAAACACGACCTCGAGGGCTTTTGGTTGTTGGTCATCGAGGCCGAAGGAGCATGCCGCGTACCTTCGGACGACTATTCGACGCTGCGAGTCGCACTCGTCGGCGCAGCTCGAGGGGCCGTCACGGAAGCGGTGCCGCTCATCGAGCGCGGGTTGGCGAGTGAGGACCCAGGAGCGCTCGCGGCAGCCCTGTTCGGCACGACATGCCTCGACACGAACGACTTGGCTCCCCTGCTGCCGCGTGTCTTGGAGTTGCTCAAACACGATGACCCCAACGTGCGTTGGCGCGCCGCGGAAGCCATGGGGCACTTCCCTGACGCATGCTCGGAGTTGGAAGAGGCACTGCGCGCAGCTCTCACCGACGAATCGAGCCACGTGCGCGTACGCGCAGCCGTCGCTCTGAACGGGCAGTGCGACACACTGGAGGACATCGCGCGCATCGTGATCGAATGCACCCGGGCCGAGCATGCCAGCGCGCGCTCGACTGCCGCCACGCTCCTTTCGAAACTGAAGCAGCCGAGCCCGGAAGTGACGCAGGCGCTCGGCGACCTGCTCGGGGACGAGTCGGGCTACACCGTGCTGATGGCGCTGAGGGGGCTACGTCGTTGGCAGGTCGACTTGAAGCCGTACAAGCGACAGCTCAAGCGACTCACCAAGCACGATGACGGACGGGTCATCGCCGCTGCCAAGAGCGCACTCGATAGTCTCTGACGTGAGGTCGAGCGAGGGGTGAGAGTCTGCGAATAGGGAGCGACGAATCGGAAGCTGCGGGGTCTGCCTACACGGAAGCCGGCAACTTGACGTTCATGGAATCGCCGAACAACTCTGCTCGTGGCTCACTTGCAATGCCGGTGGACGGGATCGGCGCGATCAACAACACCGTCGATTGTGACTGCAACGGCATGAGTGGTGGCGGGCCACACGCCTTCGTTCGTGACACTTGGATCCCGATCCGCGCCGAGATCGATCTCGACCTCGACGCCGTTATGGTCTCGTTCAGGCGGCCGCCACTCGCCGTGGATGCCAACCCGCTCGCCTGGTTGATCTCTCCTTCCACCTTTCGGACGAGCACTGAGGGGATCGTACAGAGTCGTGCCGCGACTCCGGACGACCCCCCCTCGCTCAGAACAGGACGATTACGTCGCGCCGTCCACTGGCCGACACCCGGAGCAGCTCGAAGCGCTTGGTGAACCAGAAGAACTCGACGACGACCCCGATCGATCCCGAGCCCGAGCCCCAGACGATCAGGCACGCCTTGCCTGAGCACTGTCCACCCTCGCCGACGAGCTGAGCGTTGACACACGCCTGCAGCGAGCCGTAGAGCGCGGCCGTGATGCCAGGGGCGTGGAAGCCCAGCTGGCCCGAGAGCCCCGCGCAAGCGGAGAACATGCCCGAGGCCCCACCGGACTGGGTGCACTGGTTGAAGGTGTACGAGCCGGAACCGCCGCCGCTGATGCTGCCCGAGAGCTTCACGGAGAGGCCCGGGACCGGCGTCGGAATCGGCGGCAACCGCAGGGTCGACGCGGAAACCGTCAGGCTCCCGCCCAGCTTGAAGCGCTTCTTCCAGGTGCCGTCGTCACAGCAGATCTCACACTCCTGGCGTGAGAACGACAGAGAGATGTTCGGCACACGGCTCGCTGCGCGCGACGGCAAGACTCCGCTGAGGTACTGCTGGAGGTTGAACGCGAAGGTCCCCTTGATGCAGTTGCGGGTCGTAGGGTTGACGTTCGCCAGAAGTCCCAGCGGGTCGACCGTGCTCGGCACGAAGTACGCCGCGTAGAAGTTGGCACCGTCACCGAACGCCGCCGGGTCGCGGGTCGTGAAGCGACCGAGTTCGGGCGAGTAGTCGCGGTTGCGGAAGTACAAGTACCCCGTCCGTGCATCCAGGCGACGCCCGGTGAACATGTAGGGGTTGTCGATCGCCGAACCGTCGAGCGGCGCGCGGAAGTCGGCGTCGTAGATCGTCGCCGTGCCATAGGCGCTGTAATCGTAGCGCTCGACTACCGCGCCGGCGGCGTCGGTGATCAGCTGGGTGTCGAACAGCGGTCCGACGTGGTAGGAGAACGTGCCCGCGGGCGTCAAACGGGCGAGCGTCTCGTCGACGTTTCCACCGAAGACGTTCACTGCGACCGTCACGTCCGCCAGCGATCGCTCCTCGACCACTTGCAGTCCGTCGTAGAAGAACAGCGTGCCCTTGGTTCCGCCCGGGTCGACGGCCGCGACACGGCGCCCAAAGGCGTCGTAGGCGTACTCGACCAGCGGCGCTCCTCCGCGCACGACGCGCCCCAGCCTCCCCGCGATGTCGTACTCGAGCTCGGTCCCGGCGTGCTCGGTCAGGTTGCCGCGCGCGTCGTAACCCAGAGGATTGCCGTCGATCTCGATGATCTGGTTCACCGCGTCGTGCGTGCGGCTCTGGACAGCGCCGTTCTCCTTCGAGCGCTCCCAGTTCCAGAGAGCGTCCAAGTCCCATTCCTGTTTGCCGGACACGGAACCGTTCGGACCGCGGCGCGCCCAACGCACGAGGCGCCCGCCGGCGTCGTAGCTGTACGCCACGCTGCGATCGGGGAAGGTCGCGTTTTCCTCGAGCGTTCGGTTGCCTTCGGCGTCGCGCGTGTAGCGCATCGTCAAGAGGTCCTGAGCGCCCCGCTCGTGCGCGAGCGTCGCCAGGGTGAAGCGCCCGTCGTACGTGAAGGACGTCCGCGTCCCGTTGGCGAACGCTTTCGAGCTCACGAATCCAGCCGAGTCGTAGTCGAAGTCGACGATCGGTGATCCTGCCGCAGAGACGGTGTCGAGCCGCCCAGTCGAATCGAACCCGTTCTCGATCGCGACCCCCGAAGGCGTGGCGAGGGTGCTCTTCAACGAGCGCCGGTCGTGCGTGTACGTCACGGCGCGCCCCGACTGCGTTTCGCCGACCAGCCGGTTGGCGGCGTCGTACGAACGCGTGACGGGAAGGCCCGTCGGATGCAGGCCGGTTGTCCCGGTGACCACGCGGCCCGCCGCGTCGTAGGTGAAGACGTCCTCGACATTGCCCGGATACCGGCGCTTGGTGAGCCGGCCGGCGGGGTCGTACTCGAACTCGACCCGCACACCCTCCTGGTCCGTGCGTGCCGAGAGCCGTCCGCCAGCAGTGGACTCGAGAAGGACCTCTCCACCATCGGCGTACAGCTCGCGATTCAGCACGTTCCGAGCGTCGTACTCGAAGCGCGTCGTTCCCCCGAGCGCGTCGATGATCTCGGTGTTGTTACCGTTCGGGTCGTACACGAGCCGCGTCGAGCTCCCGAGCCGGTCCACTTGGCGGACCAAGCGTCCCCGTCCATTGGCGTGGTTTTCGACGACGCCGAGCTCGCGGTCGACGAGGGCCGTGACCACCATGCCATCGCCGTCGAGCAGGTCGTAGTCGCGCGTCAGCGGCTCGCCCATCCCGTCGATGAGCGCGAGCGGGCGCCGGAACCGGTCGTCGACACGGGTGACCGAGCGCCCACCGGGTGCGGTGAGGACGACCGCCATACCCTGCCCGGGGGCGAGGCGCTGATCGAAGGCCGATCCATCCTCGTGATACGCGTACCACGTCTCGGCGAGCAGTGGGTCGATCTCCTTGACCAGCCGATCACGCTCGTCGTACTCCTTCGTCCACACGAAGCCCTCGCCGTCGGTGAAGCTCACCTGATTGCCGTTGCCGTCGTATTGGAAGCTGACGACGATGTCGTTCGCGCCGCCGTCGACGAACGTCCGCTCCGTCGAGAGCCGGCCACAGCAGAGGTAGGTGAAGCACTTCTGGAACCCGACCGCGGGCATCGAGATGCACTCGACACGGTCGTCGGAGAAGTAGCTGAAGACGGTCAGGACGCTGCTCGGATCGGTGACCGACGCCACCTGATCACGGGCGGTGTACGTGCGCGTGATGACGTTCCCGTCCTCGTCGGTCTCGCCGACTACGTTCCCGCACGCGTCGTAGGTGAACCGCCGCTCGCCGCCGAGCGGGTCGACCTCGCGCGCGATGCGGCCGGCGGCATCGAAGTCCGCCTGCCACACGCCTCCACGCGGATCCGTGCGCTGGGTCGGGTTGCCGAATGCATCGAACACGAACGTGGTCGTCTCGAAGACGTCTCTCTGGGCCTCGTGTGCAACCTCGCGCGCGCGACCCACGGCGTCGTAGAGCGTCCGTGTTCGGAATCCGTACGGGTCGGTCCTCTCGACCACGCGGTCCATCGCGTCGTAGGCGAACGACGTCGTGAGCACGACACCGTCGCGAACGTCGGCCGCCTCGGACTGCAGGCGTCCCTGCGTGTCGTAGCTGAACGACGTCGCGTCGCCGTCGACGGTCCGCTGGACGACCAGATCCGTTCCCGCCAGGTACGTCGCCTCGGTCAAAACCGCCTGCGAGCCGTCGTGTGCCGCGACGAGCGTCTCGCGAACGAGATTGTCGAGGACGTCGTACTCGAAGCGTCGCTCGTTCCCATTGCGGTCGCGCCGCGCGACCAAGAGGCCGGCGGGCCCCAACGGATCGACCGGACCGCCGGGCGCGACGCCGTAGTCGTTCTCGACCGTCGTCGAATCGGGGAAGGTCGTGCGCACGATGCGATCGAGCGCGTCGTACTCGAAGACGGTCAGCCGACCAATCGGGTCGATCTCGGTCAGCCGCAGCCCGTTGACGTCGTGGGTGTAGCTCCAGCTCGGGTCGTTGGACGGGTCCACGTCCTCGTCGGGCAGGACGATGCGCGCCGCGTTCCCGAACGCGTCGTACTCGACTGCCGTGACGCGGCCGCAGGCGTCGGTGTAAGTCGTCGTCTGGCCCAACCCGTTGTAGGTCCACGCCTCGCTCGCGCCGTCGGGATGAACGACACGGTCGAGGTTTCCGGAGGCGTCGTATTCATAGGTCGTGGCGCGGCCGAGCTGATCGGTGTAGCCCGTGATGCGGTGCCCGGTGTACTCGAAGGTCTCGTTCGAACCGTCGGGGTGGGCGACGTTGGTCAGCTCGTGGCCGTCGTACTGGTAGTTCGTCTCACCGCCGAGGACGTCGACCGTGCGCGTCACGACGTGCTCGGGCGAGTCCCACTCGGCGTCGTAGACGACCCCGAGCCCAGTGTCCATCAAGTTGCGCGGGTAGCCGTCCGGTCCGATCGTGTAGCGCGTGCGCTTGCCGGTCGGGTACTCGTGCTCCAGCGTCTGCGAATCGATCCAACGGCTCGCGTAGACGAGGTTGCCCTCCGGGTCGAGAACCCCGCGGATCTGACCGTCTTCGTCGAGAAAGACGCGGTGCTTGCGGCTGCCCGGGTTGCCCTTCACGTCGTTGAAGGCGTAGAAGGGCCCTTCGCTCGCGTCGACCCCCAGCGCGTAGCTGGACACGTCGCCGCTCGGATAGGTCACCGTGTACTCGTCGAGGCTCGCGTAGTCGTAGGAGATCGAGAGGCCGTCGGGGCGGACGACTTCGGTCACGACGTGCTCGGTGCCGACCAGCCCCCACAGCAGCTCGAGCGTTCGGCCGAAGGGCCCACGGACGAGCACGAGACGGTCGATACCGTCCGTCTCGGTATCGTAGGAGAACTCGATGCGGAAGCCGTTACGGCTCTCGAGGTAGTCCGGCCGAAACCCGACCAGAACGTCGTCGTTCATCGGCACGAAGTGGAACTTCTCCCCGAACTTGGTCGTCAGCAGCCAACCCGTCGCATCCTCTTCGAGCGTGGCCCGCGACACCTCGGCCGCGCGCGCTTCGATCTCGACGAAGTCTCCGGTCGTTCCGAAGTCGACGAACGACAGGACGCGCCCACCCTCGAAATTGAGGCGCGCGAAACGGTCGTTGCGATACGTCGTCACATCCATGTGGATGTCGTAGTTGAAGCCCCAGCGGTTGCCGAACGGCATCCGCGGCGCGATGCGGCGGCTCTGGAAGGTCCGCACGAGGCTCAGCCGAAAGAGCGCATCGACATCGAGCGTGAAGTTCTCGAGCAACGGCGTGGAGCTCGTCGCGCAGGTGCGGCAGGACTCGGCGCCGCTCGAGAGCGCGTAGTCGACGACGCGGTGCTCGTACTCGCGCTTGGCCGAGACGTTGCCGCCGCCCAGGCCAGCCGCGAAACGCCGGAACTGAGCGGAGCCGACCCCGGAGTACGTGAACGACGACGGAGTCTGGCTCGTCTCGTCGTTGCAGCCCTTCTCCGGCGGCGGCGGCGACGAGTTAGCGCACCCCATGGTGCCCGGAGGGGGGAGCTGCCCGGCAACGGCCAACGCAGGCGCAAGGGAGAGAACGAGCGGACCGAGTCCGATACGCAAGGCTTGGATCGAGCGCCGCATCATTTCACCTCCAACAGTCGCGATCCCTGCTCCGTGAGAGCCGCCGCCGCATCGAGCGCCTCGAGATCGAAGACGACCCGTCCCTGGCACTCCGGCGAGTGTGCGATGACCCGGTAAGAGCTCGCGAGCTTCCAGAACGTGAATTGGGCCTCCGCTTCGCCGCGATGGTCCGCCTGCACCGTGATCGAACGCTCACCGTTCTCGAAAGTGCCCCAGTCCGGTGCGTAGAAGGTCACCGGTGCGTCGGCATTCGCTCGAACACGAAGCTCGCCGGCGTACGGCTCGCTGGGCTGGCCAAAGCCGACGACGCTGCTCAGGGCGGTCAGGCACGGACGCTGCTCGCCTGTGCGCAACGGTCTCTCGACCCAGACTCGCGTCGGGTCGGCCTTGGAGTAGTAGGTCTCGTCGTAGACGAAGTAGCGCCTGAATGCGTCCGATTCGGGATTCGCGAGACGCGCGTCGTCGCTCTTGGGATGAACGAGGTCGTCGAAGTTCGGGGCGTCGCCGGCTCCCTTGGGCGGCGCGAATCCGAGGAGCAAGCCGGTTGCCACGACGGCCGCTGCCGAGGCGCTGGCGGGAAGACTGGTCGTGAGATTCATAGATGTCTCCTAGGAGCCCGGACTATTCATCAGCATTGCGCCAGAGTCGTCCAAGTCCGTCGTGCTCGTGCCTTTGCGTCGATCGCCCCGCAGTCGGGGTCTCTGCGCCCCGTCGAGGACGCGATCGGCACAA
>JAAELL010000314.1 GCA_024226735.1 bacterium
AACAGTCGCTGCTCGAGCTGCTCGCCGTAGATGCGCTCCATCTCCGCGGGAGGGCGGTCGCCGGAACGGATCGAAACCACGATGGTCGGACTCTGCAGATCCGGCAGCAGGTCGAGGGGAAGGTCGCGCCATGCCGTCCAGCCCAGGATCACCAGCGCCGCGGCGACGACGGCCATCGCCACCGGGCGGCGGGTAGCTAGACGCGTTAGCGTCTCCACGGACTAGGCTCCGGAGACGCGAACGCGCGCGTTGTCGGTCAGGGTCTCCAGTCCTCGGACGACGATCCGCTCACCGGCTTCGAGCCCCGTCTTGACCTCGACGATGTCGTCGTCGCCCAGCCCGAGGGAGATCTCCCGTCGGCTGACCCGCTGCCCCTTCAGCACGAAGACGACCTTGCGTCCGCCGCGTTCGGTCACGGCCTCGCGCGGGACGACCGGGACGTCCTCCCGTCGCTCGGCGATCAACGTGACCTCGACGAACATCCCCGGACGCAGCTGCCGCCGGGGATTCCTGACGGCGACCTCGGCGCGTAACGTGCGGGTCGTCGGATCGAGCGTCGGCGCCAGTCGGAGCACGGTGCCCTTGAAGGTCTCGCCCTCCCAGGCGTGGTGCCGCACTCGCGTCGAAAGACCCGCGCGGACCCGCGCGACGTCGGGGCCGATCAGGTCGACGTCGGCGATCAGCGTGTTCAGCGGAGCAATCGTGGCGACTTCAAATCCCGCGGTGACGAGCTGGCCGTCGGCGAGCGGCTGTCCCTGCTCGTCGCGCGAAAGCGTGAGGATCACGCCCGACAGCGGTGTGATCAACCTGGAACGCGTCTCGGTCAATTGGCTGCGCTCGAGCTCGAGCTTGGCGTTGGCCAGATCCGCCTCGACGATGCGAAACTCCTGCTCGCTGAGCAGGCCGTCTTCGAACAGTCGCTTCTTCGACTCGTAGTCGCGACGCGAGGTTTCGTAGCGCTGAAAGCTGGCCTCCGTGCCGGCGGCGATGCGGACTTCTTCGCCTGTGATCTCTGCGATGGTCTGCCCCGACTCGACCTTGTCGCCCTCGACCAGACGCCGGCCCGAAGCACTGCGCCCGACCAGCAGCGCTCCGCCGGTGTCGGCACGCAGTGCGACCGTCTCGACGGCGCGCAGGGTTCCGGTGGCGACGATACGGTCCTCGACCGCGCCCGTGGTCACGTCGCGGACGGTGACCGGCACGCGAAACTCGACCGCCTGCTCGGGAGGATTGGGCGAGCAGGCCGGAACGAGCGCCAGAACGACGAGGGCGACGAAGACGATTGAGCGCTTCATCGTGCCGGGGTCCAGCGAATGGCGTCGGCGATCACGAACCGGCCGCCGTCGACGACGTCGGACAGCTCGACCCGCGTCTCGCCGTCGGCGATCTGGAACGTCCCCACCGAGTTCCAGCCGGATTCGCCTTCCTCGGCGTCGAGTGTGGCCGTCTCCTGATCGCCCGCGCTGTCCACCACGGTCAG
>JAAELL010000315.1 GCA_024226735.1 bacterium
GTCAGGTTTCGGCGAGCCATCGTCGTTCCTGGCAAGGCGCGCCGCCGACGCGTATTCGCTGGATACTCGGAGAAGGCGCAACGTAGCCAGGGGCGGCGAGGGCCGGCGAAACGTGACACTTATTCTCGGACGGGCCCTAACCAGGACAGGCGGTTCGCTGTCCTGATCTGACGGGCGAAAGCGAGATTCCCCGATCCGGGGTGCGGAGATGGCTCACCGGCGTGCAGTGGCTCTGATCGAGACGGCCCGGCCGAAGGTTCATTCTGCCTTTGTCTACGGAATGGGAGGGGTCGGCGCCGAGGAAGCTACGTCCCCTCACGTCCCTGGCATGCGTGCACGTCCCCACCACCGTTACGAGTCCAGATCCCGCGCGGGATTCTCGGTCATCCAGCTCCTCGTGAGCATCATCGTCCTCGTCCTGCTGCTCGTCGGCGTCACCCGCGGCGTCTACGAGGAGTCGGGTGCGGCCGGGACGATGTCGCGCAAGGGCGAGCGGCGCGCGAAGGCGATCCTCGTGCGCATGCAGCACGAGCTCGCGTCCGCCGTGGGCACGTTTCCCGCCGCCCGGCTGGCGGACGACATGGCGATCGCAGACGTCGACCAGATCGCCGTCGACACGACGATGGGCTTTCCCGACCGCGGGACGCTCTTGATCGACCGTGGCGATGCACAGCGCGAGTACGTCGAGTACGACGCGATCGGCGCGGGCGGTACCGCGTTCACGGTCGCGTCCCGCGGCGAGAGGTGCTCGTCTCCCGCCCAGCACCAGCGGGGGGCCGCGGTGCTCTGGGCGGACCAGGCGGAGGTCATCGCGGACCTGACGCGCCCGCTCGAGAGCCAGTTCGACGGCATCACGCGCGAGGATTCGGGTCCGACGCACTTCCGCGGAGACGGCACGGGCTTCGCGTTCCGCATCGCCTCACCCGAGGCAGCGGCCCCGGGCGTCAAGGTCCGGGAGGATCGACCTCTCGGTTGGGCCTACCTCGCGTTCGAGCCGGTCTCGGTCGTGACCGAGATGAGCCGCCAGCGCGACATCAACGGGGACGGCGACCGGCTGGACTCGTTCGACTGCGGCCGGATCGAGATGCGCACGTGGAATTCCGCCGACCCGACGGTCGAGGCCACCACGGTCGCTCTCTCTCCTCCCGTCGTCCTCCAGCCCGTGTGCGGTCGCGGTGGCGACATGGATGGAGACGGCTACGCAGACCCGATCTTCCTCTGGAATCCAAGCAGCCAGACGCTGCACGTGCGGATGACGATCCTCGCGGGCGACGTTCGCGAGGTCACGATGACGACACGTGCCGACAAGGTACTCCATCTCAAGAGCGGCTCCTGAAGCCGCCGCCGATCCATGACGCGTAGAAACAAGTTCGTCAAGCCCAAGCTGCAGGTCAAGTTCGGGTTCGTGTTCCTCGGGGTCGCCTCGACGGCGGTTCTCGTGCAGGCGATCATCATCCACTCGGCGATGAGCGACGCTGCGAAGCGCCTACCGGCGGACGGCGACATCCTCGTGTCTCTCCTGCCGCAGCTGTTGATGTCGAGTATCTTCCTGACCCTCGCGCTGATCGCGCCGGTCGTCGTCGGCGTCGGCGCCGCGGCGATGTTCCGGATCGCGGGACCGGCGCACCGGATGGAGGTGCACATGCAGGCGGTCGCTCGCGGCGAGAACCCGGGTGCGTGCAAGATCCGCCAGCGGGACGAGCTGCAGGGGATGTGCGAGGCGATGAACGCGGCGCACGAGCAGTTGCGCGGCAAGGTCGAGGTCGACGACGAGGTCGAGACCGGCTCCGGAAGCACGCCCGAAGGATTGAGCCAGGTAGCCTAGAGCCGGCGCGCCGAATACTCACGCCCCCGCAACTGTCCGCGGATCAGGGCTGCGCCCTCGCCATCGACCTGGAACTCGGCGTCGAGCGCGAACCCGCGCGCGAAGAAGCGCGTCGCCGTCTCCGCGAAGAGCTCGAGCTCGAGCTCGCCGGCCGGGCTCTTGGCGATTCGGCGTTCGAATTCCTCGAAGACACGCGTCCCGGTCTCCTGCTCGAAGATGGGCCGCGGGGTGGTACACGCCCGAGCGCGCGCGTAGAAGATCGACTACGTGGGCGGACTTCTCGGTGTCGCTCAGGCTCTCTTGGTCGTCGATTCCGAGCTCGGCCAGGGTCTTCTCGAGGTCGATGCGTCCTTCGGCAACGTGCACTCCGATCAGGGCGCTCAAGAGGCTCTTGCGCGACGAGTGACATTTGAAGCGGCGTTCGACGTCGCCCCAGGCGCAGAGGACGTGACCGCGGTAGACGACGAGCACGGCCGCGGAGTCGATCTCCTCGGCGAGCTCGCGGGCACGCGCGATGCCGTCACCTGAGAAGCCGGCAGACTCGGGGGTCGCGTATCGGGTCCAACCGTCGGACGCGTGCGCCGGGAGCGCGAGAGGGATCAGGAGCAGGAGGGAACGCATGCCCCCGTTCTGCGCGTCCGCTCGCGCGTGTCTGGAACGGGAGTGACCTTGGCGTGAGAATCCGCCAACGTGCCCCGCGTCACGCTCGGGCACGCGCAGTGCCGGAATCGAGGTCGATCAACAAGTGGCGGCCGGGCGCGCGGTGCTGCTCGGCGTGCTCGACGCCGGCGGGGTACCAAACTAGTGGTGTGATTCACTCTTGTGCGGCATTTTGGTCGGCCCGTACCCGCCCGCTGCTGCGTTGCGCCTCCTCCGAGACTTGCAGCGAAGTCGCGTCGTCGCTGCGCCTTGCAGCGAA
>JAAELL010000316.1 GCA_024226735.1 bacterium
GAGGAGCTCGGCGCGGTCGAGGGGGTCCTCGACTGGCAGCTCGAGCGCTACGGGGACGGTCTGGCGCGACTCGTCGCCCAGTTCGAGAAGGCGGTCGCGCGCGGCGAAGTGCCGCGCAGAAAGCCCTGGAAGCGGGGCTGAGGGGCGCGAGGAAGAAATCCGAGCGACCGCGTGAACGAGCAGGCGTCGCTTGATGCCGCAAGAGGTAGCAGGACTTGGCCCTCTCCTCCCGCGGTTCGGCGCTCGCGCGACCCCGCGGCCATTCGAGACAACCCTCATGCTCGGCAAGATTCGTCCCTACGTGGAGTCCGTCTCCGCCCTCCTTCTCTCTTCCCCGCTCGCATTCACGTGGACCCAGCTTCCGGACGACACGCTCGTCGTCGGGACGGGCCAGGCCGTGGTCTTCGGGCCGACCTTCGACGTCGACTCGATCGTCCTGCAGCCGCCAGGCGGAGTGCGTGCCGAAGTCGCGGGGCTGACCCTCGGCCTGATCGGCACGCAGTTCGAATACATCTGGGACGGTACGGACGCACTGCTGATCGCGCGGACCGACGCGCTGCGTACCGGGGACGTCGTGCTCGAGAAGGCCTTCCTGGCCCCGGTGGGCAGCACCGGTACCTTCACGGCCGCGCAGCTGCCCTTCGTCACGCTTCCGGGCACCACCGGATTCGCTCCCACGGGGATCCTGCGCGAGGAGAGTGGCAGCTACCTCGTCGCGGTCGATGGACCCGGGGGAGGCCGCGTGTTTCGCGTCGGCACGTTCGGCTTCCTGAAGGAGCTCATCCTCGTCGGATTCAGCGGCAGCATCGTGGATCTGGGGAGCGCTCCGAACGGCTCGTTCCTGATCGTCAGTTCGGGAGTGTTCATTCCGTCGAGCGTCTTCTCGGTTCCGTACGACGGCGGGACTCCGTCGCTCTTGATCACGACGCAGTCGGCGGGGACATTCACGGCCACGACCAACGCGCTCGGCGAGGTCCTCGTCGGCGGCTTCTTCAACGTCGCGCCGTTCTTCAACCTGAGCTGTCAAGGCGCGCTCGCTCTGCTCACCATCGGTGGCGCACAGCCGGGCATTCCCGTCGATCCTCTACGACACCTCCAGTTCTACCCGAAGGTTCCGTCGGAGCTCCTGGTCACCGATCCCTTGTCGGTCGGTACGGCACCGTCGACGTGTGCTCAGCTGACGACGGGGACCCCCCGCACCACGATCGAGTTGACGCCGCCGGACGAGAAGGCCGCCATCAAGGCGGTGCGTGCCAACCGGCATCTGTACGGGGAGTACGGGCACGCGGGGATGACGAGCCTCGGCTCACCTCTGCGTCTGATCCACGACGCGGAAGCCCTGGGGGGCGGGAGCTACGTCCTGAGCATCGACGGCGCGCCGCCCTCGTCCCTGGTCACGCTCCAGATGGGCCTGTTTCCCGCCATGGTCGATCTGGGGGTCGTCGGTGCCGCCGGCAACTGGTTGTACGTGAGCGATGTCGTCGCCCAGGTGCAGGTCCAGATCAACGCGGCCGGAGAAGGGACGTTCATGATTCCGATGATCAACCAGAGCCTCGTCGGGGCCAAGTTCCACTGGCAGGTGGTCCTCCTCGAGCGGGATGCCCAAGACGTCCGCATCACGACGAGCAACGCCGTGTGGATGAGCATCCGATGACCGGCGAGCGGTCTCGCCTCCCCGCGTGGGGCAAGCCCGCGATGGGGCCTGAGGGGCGTTGGGGCCTGAGGGGCGTTGGGGCCTGGGGCGTCGGGGGGAATGGTGGAGACGGAGGGAACCTTCCGCGGGATCCCTTTGCAGTGTGCCGTCAACAGGAGGAGCGCCGGTCATCGGACGATCGATGTTCGGGCAAGTCGTGGAGTCGTGAAAGGTTCCATCGTGGCCGTGTTTTGGAACAGCTCGCCCTGCGGAATCCGGCACCCCATGCTGACCGGGACGAGCTATACTCGGGGTACTTCCAAAAAACTTGCCACTGGAGACCGCTATGAGACTCCCGTTCCCTCCGATCTTACTCGCAACGCTCGCCACTGCATCCCTAGTCTCCTTGGCCTGGGAGCCCAGTCCGGCATCTCCAGTAGCGCCCTCGGGAGCCCTTGCGGCCGGACCGCTGGATGTTTTCGTCCACCTCGGACCGCGCACTCCGGCCACCTATCCACTCGAAACGATACACGCGCTCCGGGAAGGAAACGGTATGGGCTACGGTCCAGATCCGGCCAACGAGAACCAGCAGTCCATACTCATCGTCCTCACCGACTCGCCGGGTCCATCAGTGGGCGGGGGGGGTACCCGGAAGCAAGATAGTCGCGACAGAGGCATACGACGTAGATCTGAGGGTCGTTGTAAAGGAAGCGAATAACCGTAACGACACAGGAGGTCTTACCGGAGCCACGGACTATGACCTTTTCCGGCATCAGGACAGTCCTACATCATCGCCAATCGTCCAGCTAAACCCGGACGTTTATACGTTTCGGATTCCGGCCGACGCGCTTCCCTACGAGAATCGGATCTGGATCCGCTCATACACAAACCCGGACTCAGATAGCTTGTGGGAGAAAGTCACGTTCACGGTTGACGCTGTCCGGGCCGTGAATTCGAGTCAGACAACTTACAACTTTGAGTGCCCCACGCCCGCTGTTCCGCCCGATCCAGCGTGTCCGTGTCAAGGGTACAAGACATTCACGGTTCTGATTCAAGACAATTAGTCGAAGGAGGCATGAGATGAAACGTAGCGCCATAACCCCGCTCGCTCTCTTTGCAACAGTGTCGGCCTTGTCGGTTGTATTTGGCGGCATCAGGCCACCTGCGGCCGGACCTCCGGTGCTTCACTTCGGCCACACAACTGCTTCGCAGGCTGCGCTGTCGACAAATAACCTAGATGTTGCGGGCTTCCCTTCAGGCCTCTCCTGTCCCCCTGCCGGGACGGCGGCGGATCGATGTCAGGTCAACACGAAGGTCGTGTCTGAGGGGGCTGCCACGGTAGGGTCGTCGTTTGTGCGAAACATCGACTACAACCTAGTTCGATTCAAGAAGGATGACGTCTATGGCGGCTGTAGCTCGGCTGGAGAGTGCGGAGGCGCCGGCGGAAAGGAAGTCACTTCAGAGGAGTCCTTCCGTATCGACTTCCAGATTCTGAGGTACTTTCACAATTCTGCATCCGGGCCGAGTCTCCCACCGTCCGGATCCCGGCACGCGGTCTATGCAGCCGATGAGTCTGATGAAGAAGGAGACTACATCCTCATTGACGGCAACACGATGGAGAAGATCGACCCGGCGCCGGACGGAACGTTCAGCATCGTAGTGCCGTTGTTCGAGCACTTCGTGGGCGAGGGGAGTTCTTCTCCGCCCCCGTCGACACTGACGGGGCACTTCCTGAACATCGAACTCATACGCAATGCAGGTTCACTCGAGGAGCCTTACGAAGAGGTCTGGGTTCAGATCGTCGGAGCAGAGTTTGTTTCGGCGCCTCCGCCGCATCCCCCGATCGGTTGGAACAGCTTCTGCCGGTGGGTGATTGTCGACCGACCTTAACAGTGGAGCACTGCAACAAGAGATCCACGGTCCCTTGGCTGACCGCCCCCCTTCTTGGGCTAGCGTCAGGCGTCTTCGCTCAAGAGCCGTGCGCCGAGTTTGCAATTCAGAATCCGGTGGGACAACCCTCCGAGTTCTTTGGCTCGAGCTTCGCGCTTGACGGAGCGGTGATGATTGTCGGGGCGCCCAATGAACGGGTGAACAACCAGCTGGACGCAGGAGCAGTTCATGCGTTCGAGCGGGTTGGCGGCTCTTGGCAATATCGTCAGCGCTTGCTGCCAAGCAGTAGCTTTGCCAGTCAGGTCTTTGGGCTCGATGTGGCCATCGATGGAGACCGGGCTCTGTTGAGTGCGAGCAGGGGAGCTCCTAGCGCAACCGCAGACGGTGAGATCTTCGAGTTTCAGCAGCAATCTGGCGTTTGGCAGCAGACGCAGATTCTCGCTCAGGGCACGTCTGATTCGAATTTCGGAATCGACATAGCAGCGAGTGCCGGACGATTGGCAGCTGCCGCGCCGGGAGCTCGGTCTGTTTTCATGAGCGAGCTCAGCGGGGGCGCCTGGGTCCAGACGCAGGTCATCGACGAATCTAGTATTGCCCCGCTTCCATTTCCGAGCCAGACCACTGCTTTCGGTCGCTGGGTTGCGATGCGGGGTAGCACTTTGGTCGTCGGGCACAGCGGTCCTGCTGCTGTGCATGTTTTCGAATACGACGGAACGTCTTGGCAGTTCGTATCGGAGCTGAGACCTGGAGGCGCAGATTTCCCAGGCACGACCCAGTCCGCGATTGCGTTGACTGAGGACTTGATAGCCGTTGGTTCGGAGTTCGCGAATTCGGGGCGGGGCGAGGTTTGGATCTATGAGAAACTTCAGGGGAGTTGGCAATCGACACAAGTTCTGCTGCCTGCTGATGTGCTAGCGATACAGGACCGTTTTGGCGCAGGGGTCTCCCTCTCCGGCGAGCTCCTTGCCGTTGGCCGATCGGGCGACGACAGCTCCGCTATTCAGGCTGGCGCCGTGCATTTGTTTGGTCGCGAGAGCGGATCTTGGACAGAGGTCGTGAAGGTCGAGGGCGAAACGCCATCCGACCATCGGTCCCTAGGGTCCGTTGTTCGACTACAGGGGCACGACCTGTACGCAAGTGCGGACTTCGGGTCGGCACCCTGGATCTCACAGGGGGCTGTTTACGAGTATCTCTTGACGAAGGCCCTGGGCACGGCCTACTGCATCTCGACTCCAAACTCGACCGGCGGCTCTGCACTGCTGACGTGTATCGGCCGGCCCGACGTCGAAACGAACTGTATCGAACTCAGGGCAACGGCCGTGCCCGCTGGTCAGTTCGGCTACTTCTTGATGTCGGGTCTGCAGGGGTTCGTGCCCAGTTTCGGGGCGAGCCAAGGCAATCTGTGCCTCGCGTTACCGATCGTACGCTTCAGTAGCCATATCTTGGTGGCGAGCTCGACTAATGAAGTTGGCTTCGCTCCGGATCTAACGCGATTGCCACAGGGCACCGTGTTTCAACCAGGGGAGACGTGGAACTTTCAGCTCTGGTTCAGGGACGTCAATCCAGGGCAGACTTCAAACACGACAGACGGGCTTGCGATCACATTCGAGACTGGTGGCGCACCGACCGTTCAGTTTCCGGCAACGCTCACAGAGCTCGAAGAGCAGGCGACGACATTCGAGGTCGAAATCACTCTCTCTCAGCCGACCGAAACGGATGTGTCGGTGCCGTATACGGTAGGCGGCACCGCGACAGCCGATGTCGACTGGCGCGTGGAAGAACCAAACCCACTTTCTATCCCGGCGGGCACGATGTCCGTTGGCATGACGATTGTCGTCGTCGAAGACTCGGAGCAAGAAGGCGATGAGAATGCCGTAGTGCTCCTCCAGGCACCGACCGGAGCCGTTTTGGGTACGGCCCCTCAGTTCACTCTCACGATCGTCGACGACGATTGATCTCTTCCAGGCGGAGGGGGGCGGCGCCTGGCCGCGTTGGAGCCTCTACACAGAATCGCCGGACCCCGAGAACCGCCCCAAAGCGCGAATCGGGTTCGATTGGACCCGGTTTCGACGGGAGAAGGGGGATGGTGGAGACGAAGGGACTTGAACCCTCGACCTCTGCGTTGCGAACGCAGCGCTCTACCAACTGAGCTACATCCCCATTCGAGGCGGAGATTGTAGGGACCGCGACCGGCGAGGGGAAGAGGCCAGGAGGGAGCGGGGAAGCGGCTCTCCGATGCCGATAAGGCTCGGGCGGGCATAATGCCCCGTCTCGATGTGCTTCCACCACCGCCCCCACACTCCGATCGTCCGAATTCTGGCCGGTCTCATGTGCCTCCTGCTCGGGAAGACCGTTGTCGCGTCATCGTGGGGCGTCGCGTCGCGGGCGGATGCGCAGCAGGTCGCGGGCGAGCTTTGGCTCGACGTCGAGCTGCCGACCGGCTTTCACCTCGACCTGATGAGCGGCGAGGTCAAGAGCCGCCCCACGGGCGACGGCGGCGCTAGCGTGAGCTACGAGCAGGGGCGCCTCGTCGGTCGTGATCTGCGGATGTGGACGCGGCTGGGTGCCGAGCGCGTTGCGGCACGCCTCGTGCGCGGCGGTGGCACGCCCGCGAGCGACCCGGTCGTCGCCCTCGGGGACGAGCTCCTCTTCGAGGTCGACGCCGAGCGCTGGGGCTACCTGCGGATCCTGGCGAGCGACCCAGAGGCGCTGCGGATCGAGGTCGCGGTCAGTGCCACGGGGACGCGCACCGAGGCCATGGAGCGCGAGCCGCGCCTCGTGCGGGCGCACGCGTCCGGCGGTCGCTGCGAGCTGTCGTGGTTTCCCGCCGAGGACGCACAGGTCGAGTACCGCGTGACGCGCCGGCTCGTCATCGCTGCCGATGGCGAGGACGAGGCCGAGGCGCGCGAGGTCGCGCGCGTGCAGGGCGGGGCGTGGACCGACGAGTCGCTGACGCCGGGCGCGCTGGCCGAGTACCGCGTCGCGCGCGTGCATGCGGACGGAGGCGGCGGCTTCGGCGCACGGGTCCGCGCCGTCGAGGTCGAGCGGCCCGGCGACTGGCCGATCGAAATGGTGGCCGGCATACGTCTCGACGTGCTGACTGGCGCGGTCAACTCGCCGCGCGCCCACCTCGAGTTTCCCTACCTCCAGCCGCCCTCGCTCACCGTTCGGCCGCTCGACGGCACGCGCATTCTCGCCGCATCCAAGAATACGCGCGGACTCGGCTGGCTGGTGCCCGACACGCAGGCGGGTCGCTACATGGATCAGCTGCGTTCCGTTCCGATCACCGGGACGCTCGCCGTTGCGTTGCCGTCCGGCATCTACGCGCGGTTGCTCTTCGAGCACGAACCCGGCGGCTCGGTTCGCGCGTGGCGTCAGCTCGATCTGTACGGTGAGCGCACGTTCCCGATCGCGCCCGCCGCACCGACCGTCGAGACGCCCGCGGACGAGCAGCAGATCGTCCTGCGCTTCGCGGCGTTGCCCGCCGATGCGCCCGACCCCGGAGACGTGGCGTTGGTCGTCGAGCGCGAGCTGCGCTACCTCGCCGATGACTGGGAGGAGATCGCCGTCGGGCCCGGCGGCGAGCGCGTGCTGCGCCTCGATCCGCTCCAGGGGCGTGACGCCGACGCGCCGCCGCTCGCCCGCTTTCGGTTCCGGCACCGATACCCGTTCGGCCTCGCGTCGATGCCGGGTGAGCCGATCGAGCTCCTGCTCGTCGGCCGAGCGAGCGAGGACGAGAGAGAGGCGCTCGTCGATCGGTCCATGGCGGATCTGGTCCACGCGGACTTCGAGCGTCGCGTGCTCGCGCGCGGCGTGCTGGCCGCGCTCGGCGAGACCGCTTGGCCGCGGCTGCGCGAGGCGCTGAGCTCGGACACGCCCGAGCTGAAGAGCGCGGCCCGCGAGCTCCTGCTCGCCGCGGACTCGGCGAGTGACTCGAACTTCGAGCTCGTGCTCCGTGCGCAGGCGGACGCCGCCGGGATCAGCGGCACGCCGCCGCCCGAGCTGTACGACGCTTCGCCGAACGTGCGCGCCTGGGGGCTCTTGCGGGGTGGCGATTCCGACCCCGAGGGCGAGCTCGCGGGGTGGGCGCACGTGCTCTCGCAGATCGATCCGGACGAGGCGACGAGCCGCTTCGCCAGTCACCTGGCGGAGTCGGGCAAGCTCGTGCGGGCCACTGGCGGCGTGGCCCCTTACGTCTTGATTCCGCCCGCCGAGCGGCGCGCAGCCGTTGCGCGCGAGTGGCGCTACGAGGCGCTGGAGCGCGACCCCGCGGATCTCGCCCGTGTCGCGCGCGAGGCCGTCGACCCCGCGCGTCCCGTCGCGGCGCTCGTCTACCTCGAGATCGCGGCCGTGCTCGACCGCATCGCGCGCGAGCATTCAGGTGCGTGGCCATCGCCCGCCGTGGGCCCCGACGGTGAGGTGGGTGACGACCCCGCCGACCTCGTCGAGCTCGCCCTGCGGCTCGTGCGACGCTTCGAGCGCACCGACGTCTCGACCATCATCGAATCCGCTCAGATGCTGATCGACGATCCAGGGGCGGGACTGCAGGCGATGTCGGACCTCCTGGAGCTGCGCTTCGGCGCCGGCGCGGCCGAGCCCGCGCAGCCGCGCGAGCGGATCGAGGTCGACGAGCCTGACCTCGAAGTGCTCGAGAACCTGATCGTGTCGCTGAAGAGCGAGGGGCGCACCTACGTCGACGTCGTGCTCGTACCCGGCGAGTGGACCTTCGGCGCGGACGCGACCGACCGCTGGGTCGACCTCGAGCTCGACGGGCTGCGGCTGGTCGGAAACTCGGACGTGCGCGTGAGCGGCGGTTTCCGCGTGCAGAACGCGCGCGACGTGGTGCTCGACGGGATCGCGGTGCAGAACACGCAAGGCGCGGCGATCTTCACGACGCGCGGCTCGGTGACGCTCGTCGACTGCGACCTCGCGGGGATGCAGGGCACGGTCACTGCGCAAGACGCCGACGTCGAGCTGTCGGACTGCCGGCTGTCGAACGCGATGCCGGAGCGGCCGTCGGGCTGGTCGCTGCGGCAGACGGGCGGGGGCGTCGTGCTCGCCAGGAACACCCTGTTCGAGGGCGGCACGGTGATGCCCGGGGACGAGGGCTTTCTCTACTTCGAGCGCTGCATCGTCGACTCCGGATCACGGACCGTGATCCAAGGCGCGCGCTCGGCCCACGTCGTGTTGCGCGACGTTCTGCTGCGGAGCACGGGCGCGGGCCTCTACAACGTCTCGCGCGGCACGCTGCACGGCGTCGTCATGCAGGTCGCGCGCGATCCGCTCGGGCGCGGCGACCACAGGCTCGGAGCCTGCCCGACGTCGGTCGTGCTCTTGGGCGGCGCCGAGCTCGATGCGGCGCACCTCTTGTCGGAGTGTGCGGTCGAAGGTCGCTGAAGCAGTATCGATCGCTGCGCCCGGTCGTTAGACTAGTTGCCCTCGTTGCGACTCGGACCGGATCGGAGCACGATGCAAGACACTTTTGGATGCCGCGGGACCTTCGAGGTCGGCGGGAAGAGCTACAAGATCGCGCGCCTCTCGGCGCTGGCCGAACGCGGCCATGACCTCCAGCGGCTGCCCTTTGCGCTGCGCATCCTGCTCGAGAACCTGCTGCGCCACGAGGACGGCGTCTCGGTTCCCGCCAGCGACATCGAGGCGCTGATCGCCTGGGACCCGAAGGCCAAGCCCTCGCAAGAGATCGCGTTCCGGCCGGCCCGCGTCCTGATGCAGGACTTCACGGGCGTCCCGGCCGTCGTCGACCTCGCTGCGATGCGCGACGCGATGCGTGCGCTCGGTGGCGATCCGCGCAAGATCAATCCGCTGCAGCCCGCCGAGATGGTGATCGACCACTCGGTGCAGGTCGACGCGTTCGGAGGCCCGGATGCGCAGCGCATCAACTCCGAGCGCGAGTTCGAGCGCAACCGCGAGCGCTACGCGTTCCTCAAGTGGGGTCAGGCGGCGTTCGAGAACTTCCGCGTCGTGCCGCCCGAGACCGGGATCGTCCACCAGGTCAACCTCGAGTACCTCGCGCGCACGGTCATGCACGGCGCGGGGGGCTACGCCTATCCCGATACGCTCGTCGGCACCGACTCGCACACGACGATGATCAACGGTCTCGGCGTCCTCGGCTGGGGCGTGGGCGGGATCGAAGCGGAGGCCGCGATGCTCGGCCAGCCCGTGTCGATGCTGATCCCGCAGGTCGTCGGCATGAAGCTCACCGGCAAGCTGCCCGAGGGCGCGACGGCGACCGACCTCGTCTTGCGCGTGACCGAGGTGCTGCGCGCCCACGGCGTCGTCGGCAAGTTCGTCGAGTACTGCGGACCCGGCCTCGCGCACCTGCCGCTCGCCGACCGCGCCACGCTCGCCAACATGGCGCCCGAGTACGGAGCGACCTGCGGCATCTTCCCGGTCGACGACGCGACGCTCGACTACCTACGCCTCTCGGGCCGGCCGGCCGAGGAGGTGGCGCTCGTCGAGGCGTACATGAAGGAGCAGGGGATGTTCCGCACGGACGACACCCCCGAGGCGCAGTACTCCGATCTGCTCGAACTCGACATGGGCGCGATCGAGCCGGCTCTCGCGGGCCCGAAGCGTCCCCAGGATCGGGTGGCGCTGAAGGACATGGCGAAGGGGTTCCAGACCGCGCGCAAGGAGATTCTCGCGGCGACGGGCCAAGAGGACGTCGACACCCACATGCCCGTCGAGCGCAACGGACAGGCGTTCGAGCTCGGCCACGGCTCGGTCGTCATCGCGGCCATCACGAGCTGCACGAACACGTCGAACCCGTCGGTGATGGTCGCCGCCGGTCTCGTCGCGAAGAAGGCGGCACTCAAGGGCCTCAAGGCCAAGCCGTGGGTGAAGACGAGTCTCGCGCCCGGCTCGAAGGTCGTGACCGACTACCTCGACGAGGGCGGGCTTTCGCCGTTCCTCAACCAGCTCGGCTTCGACGTCGTCGGGTTCGGGTGCACGACGTGCATCGGCAACTCCGGTCCGCTCCCGCCCGAGATCGAGGCAGCGATCGATGGTGGCAAGCTCGTGGTCTCGTCCGTTCTCTCGGGCAACCGCAATTTCGAGGGTCGCGTGCACGCGAAGGTGCGCTCGAACTACCTCGCCTCGCCGCCGCTCGTCGTCGCCTACGCGATCGCCGGCGACGTCAACATTGACCTGACTACCGAGCCGATCGGCAAGGACGAGGGGGGCGTGGACGTGTTCCTCGCGGACATCTGGCCGAGCTCGGCGGAGGTCCAGGAGATCGTGGGACGCACGATCGACTCGGAGATGTTCGCCAGGAGCTACGACAGCGTCTTCGAGGGGCCCGAGGCCTGGCGCGCGATCGAGGTGCCGACGGGCGATACGTTCGCCTGGGATCCCGACTCGAGCTACGTCAAGCTCCCGCCCTACTTCCAGGACATGAGCGCCGAGCCGGGCGAGGTCACCGACATCGAGGACGCGCGCGTCCTGTGCCTGTTCGGCGACAGCATCACGACCGATCACATCTCGCCGGCCGGCGCGATCCCCGAGGACAGCCCTGCGGGCCTCTACCTGAAGGGTCTGGGCATCGACAAGAGCGACTTCAACTCGTTCGGTTCGCGGCGCGGCAACCACGAGGTGATGATGCGCGGCACGTTCGGCAACGTGCGCATCAAGAACCGGCTGGTGCCCGGCGTCGAGGGCGGCGTGACGCGGCACATGCCCTCCGGCGAGCAGATGTCGATCTACGACGCGGCGATGCGCTATCGCTCGGATTCAGTGCCGTCGGTCGTGCTCGGTGGCACGGAGTACGGCACCGGCTCGTCGCGCGACTGGGCCGGCAAGGGGCCCGCGCTGCTCGGTGTGCGCGCCGTGATCGTCGAGAGCTACGAGCGCATCCACCGCTCGAACCTCGTCGGCATGGGCGTCCTGCCACTCCAGTTCCGTCCCGGTGAGTCGATCGACGCGCTCGGTCTGACGGGCGAGGAGTCGTTCGCGATCTCGGGTCTGGCGGCGCGCTTCGCGGCCGGCACGCCGACGGGGGGCGAGATCGACGTGAAGGCGACCGCGCCCGACGGCAGCGTCAAAGAGTTCCGCGCCGTCGTGCGCATCGACACGCCCGAAGAGGCGAATTACTACCTCCACGGCGGCATTCTGCAGTACGTCCTGCGGCGATTGGCGAAGAGTTGAAGGCCCTCGCGACCTCGATCCTCGGTCTGTTCGCGACCGGTTGCCTCACGCTCGAGGAGCCCGGGCCGCTGAACGGCGCGTACCACGGCGACTTCACGTTCCTCCCCAGCCCGGAGCGCACGCAGGCGGCGCTCGTGAAGGCGGTGGAGGACCCGTGGACGTGGCGGCCGATCGTCGCGGGTGTGCTGCTCGACGCGAGTCAGTTCGACGACGAGATCTCCGAGCGCGCGCATCGCGACCAGCCGGTATTCGGCTCCGAGGACGCGGCGCACGACGCGAGCCGCGACCTGCTCACCGCGCTCCGGATCGCCTCGATCGCTTCGACCGTGTCGCTCGAGGGACGCGACGAGGTGCTGTCGTGGTCAGGCGAGAAGAACGAGGACCTGGGGGGACACATCCTCTCGTCGGGGATGACCGTGCTCGCGGTCGAGGGCTTGAGTCAGGCGATCGGCGAGTCGTCCCCCGACGGCGACAGCCAGAGCGCTTCCCCTTCCGATTCCGCAGGCGAAGCCTTCACGCACGCGAGCTGGATCCGCCAGTCGAACCGGACGGCCGGCGCTGGGGCCGCCGCGCTCGCCCTCGGCTCCGCCTGGGCCAGCGTCGAGGCGGGCGAGCACCGTCTGATGGACGTGCTCACGGGCATGGCGATCGGCAACTTCGCGACTGTGTTCGTCAACGAGGCGTTCCTCGGTGAATGGCAGCAGCGCGAGATCCAGCTCGCGGTGAGCGCGGTGAACGAAGAAGTCGTGCTCGGAGTCAGCTGGGGCTTCTGAGGAGTTCGGCGGCACCGCACCAACGGATTCGTGGCCGCCGTACTCCTCTAACAGTCGTGGTAGCCGAATCCGATGAACACGCGGCCGCGCCCGTAGTCGTCGTGCGGCCACACCGGCGGCGGGACGCGCTGCAGCGTCGCGCTCGTCTCGAGGCTGCGGCCGGCGTGCTCGACGGTCCATTGCAGGTTGACGCCGTCGAGCTCGGGCGCCTTCATGCTCATCCCGTCGGGGAACGGGAAGAAGAGCTCGACCGTCGTCGACTCGCCGGCGGGTAGCTCGATCCTGTCGCCGGCGGGGCTGCGTGGTGCCCCGAACGACTGCAGATTGGAGCCGACGAGCAGGACGCTCGTGGCGTCCAGGAACAACGAAGTGCCGACCTTGTTCTCGAACAGGATCCGCACATGCATCTCGGGCCAGTCCTCGTCGTCGCGGACGGCGCCCGGCACCGAGAGCAGCGTGCGGGCCAGGAGCGGGCCATCGCTCTCCTGCACGAGCACCTCGAGCGGGCTCGGCTGGAAGAAGAAGCGGTGGCCCCTCGCCGCGCAGGAAGCCAGGAGCAGCGTGAGGAGTGCGGCGAAGAGCTTCATCGGGCTTCTCAGCTCTCGAGGAACGCGCGGAGCATCCACGCTTCCTTCTCCTGGGTGTCGGCCATGCCCTCGAGCAAGTTGGCCGTCGCCACGTCGTCCTCCTTCGCTGCAAGGGCGGCGACCTCGCGGTTCCACACCGTCAAGAGGTTGAGGTCGGTGTAGACGGTCCTCACCATCGCGGCCGCGTTCGGCGGTTCGGCGTCTTCGTGGAGGCGCGAGAGCTCGATCATCCCCTTGATCGTCGTGACCGGGCTGCCGCCGAGCGTGAGGCTGCGCTCGGCGAGATCGTCCACCTTGATGGCCATGTCGAGGTACAGCTCTTCGAACTTCTGGTGCAGCTGGAAGAACATCGGGCCCGTTACGGTCCAGTGGTAGCCGCGCAGCTTCTGGTAGAAGACGGCGTAGTCGGCCTGGAGGAGGTTGAGAGCCGAGACGATCGCGTTGCTCATGATATCCGAGGGGAGGCTGGAGGGGATGTGGCGTCCTTGCGGGGCCCCCTCTAGGACGCCTGCTCCAGCGATTCTAGCGGGCCGACATGCGACCCGCTCCCGGAATCACGACACCAGCTGCGTCCGAGCGGCGAGCAAGCGCTCGGCCTTCTGGCTCGGTACGGGCGGGCTGATCAGGTAGCCCTGGATCTCGTCGCACTGCAGGACCTGGAGGAACGCCATTTGGCTCTCAGTCTCGACGCCCTCGGCGACCACTTCGAGCTTGAGGCTGTTGCCCATCAGGATGATCGCCGTGGCGATCGCCGCGTCGTCGGAGTTCGTCGTGATGTCGCGCACGAACGAACGGTCGATCTTCAGGGCATCGATCGGGAACTGCTTGAGGTAGCTGAGCGAGGAGTAGCCCGTGCCGAAGTCGTCGATCGAGATCGTGATCCCGGCATGCTTGATCTTCTCCAGAGCGGAGATCGTCGCCTTGGGATCGTGCATGAGCATGCTCTCGGTGACTTCCACCTCGAGGCCCGAGGGCGGCAGCCCGGTGTCGTCCAAGACTCCGCAGATCCGCTCCGCGAGGTCCGACTGCCGGAACTGTAGCGGCGACAGGTTGACCGAGACGCGGATCTCGGGATAGCCCATGTCACGCCACTCGCGATTCTGCCTGCAGGCCTCGCGCAAGACCCACTCGCCGATCGGGCCGATGAGGCCGGTCTCTTCCGCGAGCGGAATGAACTGGCCGGGGGACACGAGACCGAGCTGGGGGTGGATCCAGCGCACGAGCGCCTCCATTCCCAGGATCCGGCGTGAAGAGATGTCGACCCGCGGCTGGTAGTAGACAACGAGCTCGTCGTTCTCGAGCGCCTTGCGCAGGCTGTTCTCGAGCGTCAGTCGTTCGAGCGCCCAGCGGCTCATCGACTCGGTGTAGTACTCCAGGCTCGTGCGTCCCTCGAGTCGGGCACGCGTCGCCGCATCCCTGGCGAAGTCGATCAGGCGCTCGGCGTCCGCTCCGTCCTGGGGGAACGCCGCGATGCCGATCGTGTTCCGCGGGTACGCGTCTCCGTCGATCGCATCGTGCACGCGACCGGCGACCTTCGCGGCATCTTGGACGCGATCGAGACCCGTGACGACCGCGATGAAGTCATCGCCTTCGACTGCGAGGCGCACCTTGCTCGAGGGCATCTCCATCACGAGTCCGCTGCCCAGCTCCTGGATCGCACTGCGGAACGCTTGGTCCAGCGTCGTCAGGAAGTCGGTGGAGTGCGAGATGCTCTCCTGGATCGACAGGTAGAGGACGGCGATCTGCTTGCCGTTCGACTGCGCGACCGGGATGGCGGCGTGCAGGTACTCGACGATCGACTCGGCGCCCGCCGTGACCGGTCGGTCGTGGCGCTCGATCGAGCGGAGCATCCGCGCCATTGTGTGGCGTGCGATACCGTCGTGAATCGGGCGCTGCAGGAAGTGCTCAACGCCCAGCAGCTCGAGCCGATCGATCTCGATCGGCTCGTCGTGCGTGACCGCAAGCGCGGCGCGCAGGACCGCGTCGCCCTCGTTCGACCGATCGAGGCATGCGAGCAGCTCGACCGGACTGCGGCCGGGCAGGTCGGATGCGAGCAGCACGACATCGACGTCGCATGCCTGGAAGGCACCGATGCACTCGAGGTCGGTGCGGGCGACTTCGCAGCGTGCCCCGAGATCGGAGACCATGCCCTGCAGGCGCTTGAGGGATACCTCGTCGTGCGCGGCAACGAGCACGAGGGGGGGAGAGTTCTTGGGGGTCGTCATGGGGGAGGCCCGGAGAGCCGCCTGGGGGTGAGGAGCAGTCGTTCCTTCGACTGCTACAAACCCTGACCTTGAGCCACCCTCGGTCTACTCCGGGACCGTCCCAATGGCGACCCTCGCGGGGCCCCCGGAGCGCGTCCCCATCTGAGAACAGCGGCTACGGATCCGAGCGATCCTGCCCACCGACCATCCGCACGCCGCTCATGTTGCCGACGTGCAGAGTCAGGTGGAACGTGCTGCCGCGGTCGGTGTTGTGCTCGTGCACGATGTCGCCGCCGAGCATGCGCGCGATCTGTTTCGCGAGCGCGAGGCCCAGTCCGGGGCCGCGCGTGCCGATCTTGCCGGCGCCCGCGAACGGCTCGAACAGTTTGCCGTGCATCTCGTCCGGAACCCCGCGGCCCGTGTCGATCACGTCGCAGCAGATGATCGAGTGCTGCCAGTCGTTCGTCGGCGTCATGGTGACGGTCACCTGCACACCACCCGTCGACGTGTTGTGGAGAGCGTTCTCCACCAGCTCCGAGAGCACCTGCCGGAAGCGCTGCTCATCGGTCTCGACGATCTCGGGGATCGCCTCGGGCAGACCGACCTCGAGCCACAGGCCCTTCACGCGAGCTTGCTCCGCGTGGACCAGAACGACTTCCTGCACCACCTCGAAGATCTTGCACGGGCCCGAGTCGATCTCGATGTTGCCGGACTCGATCTGCGTGATGTCGAAGATCTCGCTCAGGGCACGCATCAGCTGCCGGCTGGAGTCGAGCACGACGTCGAGGCCCTCGATGGCTTCTAGCTGGTCGACGCGCGCGAGGATCGTCGTGAGGTTCGTGTTGACCTGTTGGGACAGGTGCAACAGGAACTCACTCTTCATCTCGGACGCCTTGTCGGCGGTTGCCTTGGCCGTCTTCAGCGCCTGGTTCATCGTCTCGACGGATGCGGCGTAGGAGCGAGCTTCGGCTTCCGCCTGCTTCAGCTCCGCCATCAACAGGCGCTCGCGGTTGGACGAATTGACCTTGTCGGTCAACGCGTGGGCGAGCTGGCGAATCTCGACGGCGTCGAACGGCTTCTTGAGGATCAAGAGGCGCTCGGACTGGCCCAGCTCGCGGATCGTCTGATCCCAGGAGTAGTCCGAGTAAGCGGTGCAGATGACGACGTGCAGCTCGGGAGCGGCCTCCCACATGTGCTTGATCGTCTGGATTCCGTCCCAGCCCGGGGGCATGCGGACGTCGACGAACGCCATCGCGTACGGGCGACCTTCCTCGATCGCCGTCTCGAGCATCTCGAGGCCCTCTTGCCCCTGATGCGCCGAGTCGAGCTCGAAGGTGGGCAGGTCGTCGTCGGTCGGAGACTCCTCGCCGAAGAACGCGGCCTTGGCGTCGCCCAGCTCGGCCTTGCTGCTGTTGTCCCCCTCGAGGATCTTGCGGAAGTCCTCGTGGATCGACGGACTGTCGTCCACCAGCAGGATCCGACGGTTGTCCGAGCTCATTGCGCTCCCTCCGCGACGGGAACCACGTTCAACGGGAGGTCGAGCACGAAGCGCGCGCCGTGGCCGGGACCGTCGCTATGGACGCTCAACGTGCCGCCCATCTCGGTTGCGGCGTTGGCGGCGGTGTGCAGACCGTAGCCGTGCCCGGACGCCTTCGTCGTGAATCCGAGGTTGAACACCTTGACGAGATTCTCCTCGCTGATGCCCGGGCCGTTGTCGCGCACTTCGATACGGAATCGGTCATCGTTCTCCGTCGCGAGGACGAGCTCGAGTTGCCTCTGCTCGATCCCGGCGCCGCTCATGGCCTGTCTGGCGTTCTGGATCAGGTTGACGAGGATCTCGAGCAGCTTGTGCTTCTCGATCATGAGCTCTGGCAGCGCGCAGTAGCTGCGAACAACCTCTAGGCCCGTGTCGTGCGTGATCGCCTTGTCGGTGATGCTCAACGCTTCGTCGATCTTCTCGGACAGGATCACGGGCTCGATCAGCTCGGATTTGACCGCGAAACTCTGCTGGGACTTGATGAGCTCACAGATGTGCTCGATGCCCTCGGTCAGGGACGTCACTTCACCGAGAATGGTCTCGCGCTCGTCTCCGAGCTGCGTCGTGAGCGCCGAGATCAAGGGCTGCAGGTGGCGGCCCTTGGGATCGTCCGCGATGAAGCGCGGGAGGTCTTCACCCTTGTCCTCCAGCACTTTGGAGACCTTGGCCAGGTCTTCGAGGCTCATGCTGTCGACCTGCTGGGCCACGATCGAAGCCGAGATGTTCACCGAGTTCAGGACGTTGCCGACGTTGTGGAGGATGCCGGTTGCGATCTCGGACATGCCCGCGGTTCGCGCCGTGTCGACGATGGCCTGACGCGCGAGCTCGAGCTTCTCCATCATGTTGTCGAACTCGCGGCTCAGGGTGCCGACTTCGTCCTGACGGTCGAGGTCGAGCTTGGCCCGGAAGTCTTCGTTCTGTCCGATCTCGACGGTGTGGTGCGTGAGGCGCGAGATCGGTCCCAGGACGATGTGCTTCAGTAGGCCCATCAGGACGAGCAGTAGCACGAGGCCACCGACGATCGTCGAGATGAAGCCGAACTTGAACGCGGACTTTCCCGTGGCCGTGATGTCGCGCTCGACGTTGGCACGCAGGAGGATCTCCGGGCGTTCGCGTAGGTCATTGAACGTCTTGTAGACGTGCAGGGTGCCGGAGTCCTGCTCTTCGACGAGCGCTTCGGGCGACGATGTTGCCGCGTCGACGACTTGCGCGATCTCGTGGCCGAGGTCATGGCGACCGTCGATCTGCCAGAAGTCGAAGTCGACCTTCGTCTTCTCCGTCAGCTCGCGGTCCAGCTCGCCGCTGAGGAACCTGCCGGTGATCAGCGTTCCGCGGGCAGGGCCGCGCTGGCGGCTGTCGAGGATCGAGCGCGCGCTGACGAGCAACGGCTTGTGCTCGGTCAAGAGCACTCCGGAGCGGTGGTTGCCCCGCCGCTCCGGATCGGACGTGCCGCCGTCGAGCTGGGTGTCGCTCGTGAGCAGAGGATGCGAGAGGTAGAGGCGCCCCGTCGGGAAGTCGCGGAGCTTGATCGGCTCGCCCGGCTGGTCGGGATCGGTGATGCTGCTCCACAGCACGAGGCCTTCGATGTCACAGACGAACAGAAGGTCGACGCCCTGGTTGCCGAGCACGGTCTCGGTCAGGTTCGCACGCTCGAACCCCTCGTTGTGATCTGCGATGTAGGCGTAGGCGTCGTCCCAGTGTGCCCAGCGCAGGTTGACGCGGTCGAGCTTGGCGACCTCTTCCAGCAGGGCCTCCTCGACGCGCGCGATGTCCTTGAGCGCTTGACGTTCCTCGACGTCCTCGAAGCGCTGGAAGAAGATGTGTTGCTGGATCTGATCGTTGGCCACGGCATAGATGCCGATGACCGCAGTCAGAATCAGGGCGATCTTCGAGCTGAGAGACATCGAGCCGGAGGAGAGAGGCGAGGGAGGGAGGCGAGGGAAAAGAGGGAGGTGAAAGAGGGGGTCAGGCGCGCGGAGACTCTTGCGGGGAGTCGGACGCGGGCTGTTGAGCTCCCTCGGGCACGAGCGAATCGACTTCGCTCTCGGAGGGCGCTGGCTCGGCGGGCTGGTCGCTCTCGCGCATTGACCGGGTCGCGTCGTTCAGCAGCGCGGCGATGTGCTGCAGCTCGTCGTTCTTGCGCAAGCGCACGTCGCCCGGGCGCTTGCCGTCGCGCAGCTCCGTCAAGAACAGCTCGATGCGGTACAGCGGCCCGGCGATCTTGAACGTCGTCAGCACGCCAACCATGAACGTCAGCGGCAGGAACAGCGCGAATGAGACCGAGATGACTCGAATCAGAATCGGGTTGATGCGCGTCATCAGGAGCGGCCCGTCGTTCGGGAGCTCCGCGGTCAAGGATGACAGCGCGTTCGTGAACAGCACGAACTGCAGCGTGAACGCCAGGGCACTCAGCCCGACGAACGTCATCGTCATCTTCAGCTGGATCCCGGGCTGGATCAGCTTGTTCTTGCGTTTGCTCTGTTCCATGGGGAGGGGGCGCGCCGGGGATGAAGGCATCGGATTCGTATCGCCGGACTCTTTAGGCAGCCGACGCGAATCGTGCTGCCCGTGCCGATCATGGGTACTCCTGGTGCCACACATTGGGATCGGGGGGGAGCCGATTGCCGGTGAGCCGGACCAGCGTCCTGTGTGCGTGCTCGCGGACGCCCGCTTCCGGGTGTCGCAGCAGCTCGACGAGATCGGGCTCGACTCCTGCCGCACGCAGGCTCTCGAGCGCGCTGCAGGCCATGCGCACGATGCGCTCGTCTCGGTCGCGGAGCAGCGGCACGAGGAGCGGCGTCAACTCGCGCCGGTAGAGCCGCTTCTTGGCGACCTCGTTGATTGCCGCGACCACGTCGACGACGCGGCGGCTGTTGAGGCGTTCCAGGACCGCCGGCGACCTCTCTTCCCACCAGCGACTCTCGTTCTGGAACCACATCCGCCACCGGTTGGGCTCCAGGCTGTACGTCATCGCCGTGATCGAGCGCAGCGACCAGTGCGCCATGCGGCGCGTTCCAGCGTGCTCGTCCGCCAGCAGCTCGATCAGGCCGGCGATCGAGCCGTAGTCGTCGAGTCGTCCGAGAGCCTGGGCGGCTTGACTACGAGTGGTCGCCGTCTCGTGGCGCAGGAACGGTCGGACGCGCACGAGGCTCATCTCGTCGAGCGGAGTCGCTACGTCCAAGGCGACGAGTCCGAGCTGGGTCAAGACCAGCCCATCGAGCGGACTCTCGCCGAGGCGCGCTGCGAGAAAGCGCATGCTCGCGGGGGAGGGGGCGTCACCGACCGCCTCGAGCAGCGATGCCTGATTGACCGACGGAATCTCGCGGAAGAGGCGCGACAGACGTGCGTGCGAGGCGTCCTCGCGGCGCAGGATCTCGGCCAACGTGGCGACGAGATCGTCCTGGATGCGGCGATGGTCGCGACGTGAGACAGCTGGGTGCGGCGCGGCTAGCTCGAAGGTCAGCTCGACGTCCCGGGCCGTTCCGGCGCGCGCCAGAACCTCGAGGCCGATCGATGCGAGCAGCACGCGTCGTTCGACGTGAGACTCGTCGCGCAGGCGTCGCGCGGTCTCCGCGGGTACGCCGCGCAAGTCGCGCTTCAGTCCCTCGCATTGGCTCGGATGCAAGGCGCCGCCGGGCGCGTCCTTGGATTCGGCCGTCTCGACCAGCAGGGCGACGCCTCCCGGTCCGAGCTCGAGCAGGAGGTCGACGAAGCCCACGACCGGCAACGCTTCGCCCTTGCGGACCTCGAGCAGAATCTGCTCGATCGTCTGGTCGTCCGATGGGCGAGGGCTCATCCCGCCAGCGTCTAGCGCCGCCGCGATCGACAGCAGGACGCTGGCCGCGGTATGCACGGTCGCTTTCGTGGGGCGGAAGTGGGGCAAAGGAACGTTCTCGGGTATCGCGAGAGACTTGTCGGAAGGCCCAGCCGAGCAGCTGAACCAGCTCCCGCTTTTCGCGCCTCGATGTCTCGAATCGAGGCGGCGCGATACCCGGCGTCGTCGGTGCGCTCGATCTACGTCCGGTGGCGCGCGACGTCCGAGTTAGAGGTCGGGCAGACGAGGTCCCGTCAATTGCGGCAAGTGACGTTCACCCGTCTTTGCGTCGGGGTCGGCACGCCATTCGGGTCGAGGCGCTCCACGGTGAGGTGGATGTTGACTTCCGGGCCGTCAATGTCGAACGCCAACCCGGTCTCGTCGGCGATGCCGTTGCCGTTGTCGTCGTTGCCGTTCAGGATCTCGTCCTGGTAGACCGCCGGCACCCAGTTCGACCACACGACGTGCCGCTCGTTCGCGAGGCCTGGGTTCTCGATCCACATCACCCGGCCGGGAACACCGGGCTTCCGAGTCCATTGGATGCGCTCCAAGTCGCCCGAGATCATCTCTCCACCGGCACCCACACCGAGGCTGATGCTGTAGTTGACCTCTGACGTGTACGCGGGCGCCGGCGTCTGCGGGTAAACGCTTGCTGCACTCGAGGACATGAGCGCGAGCGAGATGCGGTCGAGGGTCAAGTCCGCCTCGTCCTCTAGCTTCGAGTGGAAGGCTCCCGCGCGCGCCGCCCGTGAGCCGCCTTCCGTCACCATACTGATGTTGATGACGACCAGGGTCAGGATGGTCATGGCGATCACGATCTCGACGAGCGTGAATCCGGTCTTGCGGCCCGCGGTACGGAGAGAGCAGCGCCTAGGGGCCAAGGGTGTCATGGTCATCGGGCCTAGAGCTTGGTGATGTTCGCGAACATGGTCGACATCTCGAACTTGCGCGAGCCCGCGGCGCCGCGCCAGCGCAAGCGCACGGTGACCGGCAAGACGATGTAGTCGTTCGCGTGATCGCGCGCGTCCGCACGCAGGTCGCCGTTCAGATCGCGCGGCATGCCGAGCTTCGTCTGGGTCACGTCCTCGCGCAGCTGCGGTCCCTGCGAGGGCAGAATGATCTCCCCGACGAACCCGTCGCCATCGGCGGGATCCGGATCGAGCCCTGGGACGGCGAAGTTCGCGCCCGGCGCGCTCCCCGGCCCGCTCGGGTCATCGGAATCGTCGATGTTGTAGAGGGTGAACAGCTCCTCGAACGGCTCGCTGCGCATGTGCTCGAACAAGTTCATCACCGCGTCGACCGCGGTTGCGCGCTCCTGCTTGCCCCGTGTGTGGGCGATCGTCGCGGTGATCGTGGACGTCAACAGGTAGACGGAGACGGTCATGATGACGAGTGCCACCATGACTTCCACGAGCGTCATGCCCCGGCGCCGTCGGGGAGAATCAGGGAAGAGCGGGTCCATCGAGTCCTGGCCAGAGACGAAGTAAGGGTCTTCGGTCGGTCCTCTTCGGATGTCCCCTGTGCGAGACTGAATCACCGCGGGCGTGAATTGGCGCAGTCTCGCTCTGGCGCCAGGAAAGAACTTCCGACAGCCTGCTAGTGGTGTGAGTCACTCTTGTGCGGCATTTTGGTCGGCCCGTACCCGCCCGCTGCTGCGT
Source organism: bacterium (assembly GCA_024226735.1). Lineage (GTDB taxonomy): Bacteria > Planctomycetota > UBA1135 > UBA1135 > JAAELL01. The sequence goes on from JAAELL010000316.1 coordinate 22,257, forward strand.
TGCGCCTCCTCCGAGACTTGCAGCGAAGTCGCGTCGTCGCTGTGCCTTGCAGCGAA
>JAAELL010000317.1 GCA_024226735.1 bacterium
CAGGCAACCCCTACATCCAGACCCCGAACATCGATTCGTTGGCCGAGCGTGGGTTTCGCTTCGCACGCAACTACTGCATGGGCTCGATCCACGGAGCCGTGTGTCAGCCGTCCCGGGCCATGCTCAACACCGGACGCACGCTCTATCGCGTCAAGATGAACATGAGCGGTGCGCCGACGCTCGGCGAGACCCTGCGCAAGGCGGGGTACGCGACCTTTGGCACGGGGAAGTGGCACAACGGCGACGCCTCGTTCCTGCGCAGCTTCGAGCAGGGCCGCAACGTCATGCTCGGTGGCATGTCCAACCACCTCGAGGTCCCGATCCAGCACGTCCAGCCCGACGGCGAGCTCTCGCAGCGCCGCATCGGCGCGGGGTTCTCGAGCGAGCTCTTCGCCGACGCGGCGATCGAGTTCCTCGACGGCCTCGACAGGACCTCGAAGCAGCCGTTCTTCGCGTACGTCTCCTTCACGGCGCCCCACGATCCGCGCCAGCCCCCCGTGCCTTACCGCGAGATGTACTACGAGAAGCGCCCGCCGCTTCCGAAGAACTACATGCCGCAGCACCCCTTCCACAACGGCTGGATGGCGGGTCGCGACGAGGGCCTCGCCCCGTGGCCGCGCACCAGGGAAGTGATCGGCGATCAACTCGCCGAGTACTACGGCCTGATCACGCACATGGACGACCAGATCGGGCGCATCCTCGACGCGCTCGACAAGTCGGGGCGCAAAGACAACACGATCGTCGTCTTCACCGCAGACCACGGGCTCGCGGTCGGAAGCCACGGGCTCCTCGGCAAGCAAAGCGTGTACGAGCACGCCATGGGC
>JAAELL010000318.1 GCA_024226735.1 bacterium
CGGCGAGGTGCTCGCGCGGCGCATCGTGGCCGCTCTCGGCCCCGGGGCGATCGAGATCATCCGCACCGAGCCCGAGCGGCTGGAAGGGGTGAAGGGCCTCACGCCCAAGGTTCGCGAGCGGCTGGCCGGGGTCGTCGCGACCGAGTTCGCGCACCACCGGCTGCAGGCCTTCCTGCGCGAGATCGGCCTCGGTCCGCGCCAGACCTCGGCGGTCGTGCACAAGTTCGGGCCGGAGTGCGAGGAGGCCCTGCGCGCCGACCCGTACCTGTTGGCCGGCGCCGTGCCCGGGATCGGGTTCGGCATCGCCGACCGCATCGCCTCCAACCTCGGGATCGAGGCGGATGCGCCCGAGCGCTGTCGGGCGGCGGTCCTGACCGTGCTCCAGCGCGCGGCCGGTGACGGGCACTCGCTGCTCCCCTTGGGCCGGCTGATCGAGGCCGCGCACGAGCTCCTGGAGGGCACCTGCCCGGACGAACGGCTGGAGCGAGCGATCGAGGACCTCGCGCGTGCGGAGCGGATCGTCACCGACGACGAGGTCGGCGAGGCCACGGACGGCGAGCGCGCGATCTACTTGCCGTGGCTCGCCACGAGCGAGCGACGGTTGGCCGAGAACCTCGCCGGCCTGATCGACGCGGACGACGTGCGACCCTGGACCGACGCCGAGCGGCTGTCGCGCGGAGAGCGCGATACGGGCCTGTCCCTGGACGACGACCAGCGCGAGGCGGTGCTCGGGATCCTGCGCAGCCCGGCGGCGCTCCTGACGGGCGGGCCGGGCGTGGGAAAGACGACTATCGTGCGGCTGGTCGTCGCGCTGGCGGAGGCCGACGGGGCGCGCGTGCGGCTCGCCTCCCCGACCGGGCGCGCGGCCAAGCGCCTGGCCGAGGCGACCGGTCGCCCGGCGTCGACCATCCACCGCCTTCTGGGTTACGACGCGGCGGGCAGCGGCTTCGCCCACGACGACCGCAATCCGCTCGAGGCCGACCTGGTCGTCGTCGACGAGGTCTCGATGCTCGACGTGGCCCTCGCGCACCACCTCTTCAAGGCCGTGCAGCCGCCCGCGCGCGTCTTGCTGGTCGGCGACCCGAACCAGCTCCCGTCGGTCGCCCCGGGGAACGTGCTCGGTGACCTCCTGGACAGCGGGAGCATCCCCGTCTTCCGCCTCACGCGCATCCACCGCCAAGGTCGCGACAGCCTGATCGTGACCAACGCGCACAGGATGCTCGAGGGGCTCGAGCCCGAGCTGCCCGAGAGCGGCGACACCTCGGCCGACTTCTACTTCTTCCCGGTCGATGACGCCGAGCACTGCGGCGACCGCGTCGTCGACGTGGTCACTCGCCGCATCCCCGACCGTTTCGGGTTCGACTGGGCGCGCGACGTGCAGGTCCTCGCTCCCATGTACAAGGGTGATTGCGGCGTCGACGCGCTGAATCAACGACTGCGCGACGAGCTCGGCGACGCCCGCGAGCTGCGTCTGGGCGAGCGCGTCTTCCGCGAGGGCGACCGCGTGATCCACACGCGCAACGACTACGTCCGCGAGGTCTTCAACGGCGACATGGGACGCGTCGTCTCCGTGACCGGCGTCGGCTTGCGCGTGGCGTTCCCCGAGCGCGAGCTGGAATACGGGTTCGACGCGCTCTCCGACCTCCAGGCGGCCTTCGCGGTGACCGTGCACCGCTCCCAGGGCAGCGAGTACCCGGCGGTCGTCGTCCCCCTCGCGACGCGTCATCGCATGATGCTGCAGCGCAACCTGCTATACACTGCCGTCACACGGGCGCGGCGGCTGCTCGTCCTCGTCGGTTCGCGACGGGCGCTGCGCATGGCACTCGACAACACCGAGCAGAGCGCCCGACGATCCGCCCTGGGACATCGATTGCGGGCTCTAGCCGGTCGATCGTGAGTACCCCCCTCGTAGCAACGCCGGAGTGGGGCTATGCTCCCTGATGCGCAACCAGCCCCAAGGACCAATATGACCTCCCGGTTTCTCTTCACCGCCCTGATCGCCACACCGCTCCTGCTGGCCCTGCAGCCGCGCGCGGACGCCGTCCACTTTCAACCCGAGGACGGCTCGTCGCTGGCGAAGGAGTTCTCGATCGAATTCACGCTCTCCGTGGGCGACATCACGGCCTTCATCGACGGTCAGGACCTGAGCGAGGGCATCCCGGCCGACCTCGAGCTGGCCGCCGAGGCGGCCATGTTGGTGACGGACGAGTATCTCGAGACGGTCGACGGCGTGCCCCACGAGTTCATTCGCACCTACGACTCGCTGGAACTCTACTGGGAGGCGGACGACGACAGCGGCGAGGTGGATGAGTTCAGCGAGCTCGAGGGCAAGTCGGTCAAGTTCGACTGGGACGAAGAGGACGAGTCCTACCAGGTCACCTTCCACGAGAGCGACGGTGACGAGGATCTGCTGCAGGGCCTGGGGGCCGACATGGACTTGCGCGTGTTGCTTCCCGAGGGCGACGTATCCGAGGGCGACACGTGGACCGTCGAGGCGACCGACCTGGGCGCGATCTTCTTCTTCGGCAGCAAGCTCGAGGACCTCGAGATCGGGGACGAAGAGGACGCGGACACCACCGCCCTGATCGAGTCCGAGCTCTACCCGCAGTTCGAGTCGATGCTGGATGGGTTCATCACCGAGTGCACGTACGAAGGGGACGGGACCATCGGCGTGTCGCTCCAGGGCGAGGGTTCCATCGACTTGACCAGCTTCATCGAGGAGATCGCCGCGCTGCAGGTGCCCGACGGCTTCGAGTTCGACCTGAACGTCGACGAGGCCGTGGTCGGCATCAACGTCGATGGTGAGGCCACGCTCGTGTGGGACCTCGAGGCCGGCCACATGACGTCGTTCGACATGACCTCCGACTTCGAGATTCTGGCCGACGTCTACATCGAGGTCGACCTCGCGGGGGAAGCCCACGAGCTGGATGCCAGCATCGAACTCCTGGGCGAGGGCGCCTGGGAGGTGGGGCTGGTCGAGTAGGCGGGCGTTTCCGGCAGATCAGGCCGCTGCATCCGGCTCGACACCGGCCGTGTCGAGGCCGAGGACCTCGTGGACGGTATGCGCGAGCTCGTCCAGTCGACACGGCTTCAGGACATAGCGCTGGGCCCCGGCGTTGATGGCCTCGTCCTGAAACAACCTGGAGCGGTAGATCTCCGAGCAGAGGATGATCGGCAGCTCCTCGGCCAGGAACTCGCGACGGATCTGACGGCAGATCTCGAAGCCGTTGCGGCCGTCGATCAGGATGTCCATCAGGATCAGGTCCGGCTTGTGGTCGTTCATCGCGTCGAGGCAGTCCTGGCCGCTCTTGAGCGCGACCACCCTGTAGCCCGAGCTCTCGAGGAAGTGCTGGCGAATCCAGTGTGTCTCGAGCTCGTCGTGGACCAGGAATATCTCTCTCATCGTCGCTCTAGCCTCGCGCTGTGACACTCAGGATTTCGGAGAGCGAGGTCTGGCCCGTGCGCGCCTTGCGCAGACCGTCCGCGCGCAGCGTTACGAGCCCGTTGGCCACGGCGGCCCG
>JAAELL010000319.1 GCA_024226735.1 bacterium
GACTACAGCCGGGTCAATGCCCGCCTGGTCGCCGAGTACGCGTCCGAGGATCGCGTCGAGATCCTCGCCGAGCTCGACAAGGCGGCCGGCGAGCTGGCCGAGTTCCTGCGTTCACTCTCCAAAGAGCAGTGGCGTGGCGGTACCGGTGTGCTGGCGGAGGGGGAAGAGATGACCATTCGGCAGAACGTCGACTGGCTTATCGAGGACCATCACCACCACGCCGAACAGATCCACGATCTCTAGGCCGGCACCTTGAGAGGCGTGGCCGGCCGCCGAGCTCAGGGGGCCAGATCGCCCAATCGTCCGGTGAGCTCGAGGTTTCGTAGAGCCGCCGCAGCTCCGCTTCCCGTTCGGCTCGGGGCAGCCGTGCCCAGGCCGCCTGTTCCTCGCCGAGAGTGCGAGCGATATGCTCGTAGTAGTCGTCGGGGTACTCCGGCTGCCCGGCGCCGTTCGTGTTCGTCGGGTGGTTCACGGCAAGATCTCCTCGATCGGAGGCCGCACCCTGGTCACTCGCGCCATGTCGGAATGCCCGCGGACCAGGACTCTCTCGAGGGCGCGTTCGTAGAGACGCTCACGGCCCTCGACGCCGAGGGGGTCGGGCACAAGCTCGAACCGGCGTGCAGCCTCGACCAGGCGCTCGTGCTGCTCGCGAATCGGTTCCACGGTCGGCCACTCGAACGCGTCATCGGTGCGCCAGCGACGATAAAACTCTTTCCAAGCCGCCTGGTACGGACGATAGCGTTCTTTGTTGACGGTCTCCCAGATGAGCCGCTCGAGCCGGATCCAGGCATCGAGGGCATCGGGGTCGTGGATCGCGGGCAAGAGCCGCAACAGGGGCCGGCGCGCCATCGCCGACGCCCGCGCGTCGGCGTCGGCGTCGGACCACAGCGCGAGCAGGAACTCTGCGTCCTGAACGTGGAGCAAGGCCAGCGCGGGCTCGCTGCGGCGCAACTGCAAGCCCAGCGCGTCGACGATCGGCCAGTCCCGATCGCGGTCGGTTCGTTTCATCATCGCGGCGACGTGACGCGAGACGAAGCGATCATCCTCCGAAGCCCGTTCGATCTCCCGAACCCGGGGAGGCCGCGAGAACACGTCGAGGTGATGCTCCAGAGAGGCA
>JAAELL010000320.1 GCA_024226735.1 bacterium
CGCCCGACGCCGCCACGTACATCGCGATGGAGTACGTGAACGGCCTCCCGCTCTCCGAGCACGCAGGCCAGAGGGCGCTTGATACTCGCGGCCGCGTCCAGCTCCTGATCGACCTCTCCGAGGCGGTCCATCACGCGCACCTGCGCGGCGTGATCCACCGCGACCTGAAGCCGAGCAACGTGCTCGTCACGGAGGAGGGGCAGGTCAAGGTTATCGACTTCGGTGTCGCGCGCGCGCTCGACGCCGACGACGACGCCTCGCTGCAGACGCGGACCGGCCAGATCGTGGGCACCGTCGCGTACATGAGCCCGGAGCAGGTGCGTGGCGCGATCGACGACATCGACGCCCGCGCGGACGTCTACACGCTCGGGGTCATGGCGTACGAGCTGCTCGCGGGTCAGCTCCCGTTCGACCTGGCCAAGCTCACGCTGACGGCCGCGGCGCGCGTCGTCTGCGATGAGGACGCGCCGCTCCTGGGCACGAGTACGCCTGAGCACCGGGGCGACGTGGAGCAGATTGTCGCCAAGGCGATGGAGAAGGAGCCTGCCCGCCGTTACCAATCCGCGGCAGCGGTCGCGGATGACCTACGCCGATTCCTGGATGACGAGCCGGTCTTGGCCCGCCCTGCCAGCGCGATCTACCAGCTGCGCAAGGTCGCGCGACGTCACCGCGCGTTGGTAGGCGGCACGCTGGCGACGATCATCGCTCTTATGATCGGAATCACGGTCGCCGTGACGTACGCTGTGCGGAACGCGGAGCTCGTCATAAAAGAGCGCGAAGCTCGCGAGGATGCGGACCACGCCGCGGGCGACGCCAGGGAGCAGACCGCCATCGCCGAGCGCAACGCGGAGGTGGCGCGCACGCTTCGCCATGAGGCGGAGAAGCGCGCCGACGAGCTCTACGCGGTCAGCTCGTTCCAGTCCGAGATCGTCAACGAGATCGACCCACGCACGATGGGCGAGGGCCTTCGCGAGGATCTCTTGAAGAGCCACCGCCGCTCACTCGAACGCGCCGGAACGGACACGGAGACGATCGCTCGCGAGGTCGCTTCGTTCGAGAGCGCGCTGGCGGCGATCAGCACGACAGAGGTAGCGATCGACACGCTCGAGCGGACGCTCTTCGATCGCGCGCTCAAGACGTTGGGCGAGCGCTTCGAGGTTGGCTCCCAGACACAGCTCAGCTTGTACCTCACGCTAGGCGACTCGCTCTCCGACTACGGCCTCCATACCAAGGCCATCGAGGCCTACCGTCATGCCTTCAATGGCTACCGGACACTCGAGGGCAGGGAGCTTCAGGTTCTGCGCGCGCGCGAGGGAATCGTCCGCTCGCTGTTCTCGCTCGGACGCGTCGAGGAGGCCGCGAAGGAGGCCGAGATCGGGCTCGCGGATGCGATCGCCCTGGCTGGCGAGGACTCGGACAAGACGCGACAGTGGCTCTACACGATGGCCTCGATCGTTGGCAGCGGGTTGCACGATCAGGAACGGGCGGAGGAGTTCTTTCGCCGGGCGCTCGAGGGTGCCGATCCGCGCAGCGAGGAAGCGCTCCACTCGTTGAGCGGTCTCGCGTCGACGATGATCGAAGCGGGACGCTTCAGCGAAGCGGAGTCGATTCGGCGTGAGTTGTACGCCGCGTACGCGGACATCTACGGGGAGCAGGATCCCAGCACGCTCGACATGCTCCACCTGATTGGCTCGTGCCTCATCCGCCAGGGACGGCCGGCCGATGGGCGTGAGGTACTGGAAGAGTCCCTCGAGGGCCTGCGAACCGCTGTGGGCGAGGACCACCCCATTACCATCAAGACGCTCGAAGCGTTGGCACTGACCTATCTCCTCCAG
>JAAELL010000321.1 GCA_024226735.1 bacterium
GCTCGCCGGGCCACAGGCCCAGCGCGCCTCCATCCGATTCGCGCCCTCCGTAAGTGGTGGAGATTGCGCGGGCTCGGTACTACCCGGTCAGTTCACCGGGAACTTGGCCCCGAAGATCCCCGCGATGCTCTTGGCGATGTCCGTCGCGTTGCCGGTGGTGATCGACATGATGATGGGCATCGTGATCACGAGGATCGCGGCCGTCGCGATCATCGCGACGCGCAGGCCCATGCCCTCTTCCTCGTCTTCCTGTGCGTCAGCGGCGCCCTGGCGGCGCACCGGGCGGGCGGCGGCGACGGGCATGTCGTCATCGTCGTCCTCCAGCTCCAGCTCGCCGACGTCCTCGACGTCGTCCTCGATCAGGGTGTCGACGTCGGCGATCTCCTGGGTCGCCATTCCGGCCTCGTCGTCGAGCCCGGCGTCGTCTTCGAAGACCAGCTCCTCGGTCGCGTCACCGAGATCGACGACTTCGCCGCCCGACAGCTCGGCGCGCAGGTTCTCGACGTCGCTCTTGCGGAGCTTCATCGTGTCGCCCTTGCGGAAGGCACGGATTTCACCTTCGGAGACGAGCCGCTTGAGCTCCTCCTCCTTCAAGCGCAACTCGTCGAGCGCCTCGTCAAAGCTGTAGAATTCGTCGGCCACGGGGAGTCTCCTGTCTTCTAACTGGGGGGTCTAGCCGGAGGGCTTGGGGGGTCTAGCCGGGGGGATTCTGTTACTGGCGCCACCGCGAGCGACTCAGTCGTCGTTGACGTCGTGGCCCTGTCCTTCGAAGACCCGCTTGAGGTCCTTGTAGCCGAGCGCCTTGCCGCTCGACTCGGTCTTGTCGTTGAAGCCGTCGAGCCGCAGGTCCAGGTCGATGCGGCGCGCGCCCACGAGCTTGACGCCCTGTGTGCTCGAGCTGCCGCCGTTCGCCTGGTACACGGCGAGCTGCTGCGTATGGGTGTCGACCAAGTACAGGATCGACGATCCGGTCACGTCGACACCGGTCACCGCGATCATGCGGTTGTTCGAGTCCGCGTTGCCGCCGGCGGCGGCGCTCGGCACGTTCGACTGCTGGGTGCCGAGGCCCGGTCCCTGCGGGGCGAACGCGCGGCCGGGCTCGAGCAGCACTCCGAGGAGGGCGAGTCCAAGGCCGGTGGCCAGGATCCAGGTCGCGGGTGAGGAGGGGGAATCGGACATGAAGGGGACCTCAGGTGTCGGCGGGGCCGTTTGAGGGGGGCTTATCCTACCGGCGAACGGCGGTTGCGACCAAGGGGCCAAGCAAAGAACAAAAAGCGGCTAGGAGGCTGCGCGATCGATAGCGGAGTGCCAGCGCGATCCCAGGGCCGTCTGCCACTCCGCTATCGATCGCGCAGCCTCCTAGAGCCCGACGAGATCCCCCGAGATCTCCTCGACGAGGTCCTTCAGCGTCACCCAGCCGAGGGGAGCCTCGGCCGATCCGACGATCGCCGCCCTCTGGCCGCCGCCGCGCAGCGCCTGCAGAGCGCGGTCGACCGGGGTCTCCGCCCCCACGACCAGCACCGGGCGCAGAGCGTCGAGGGGCCCCGGCGCGTCTTCCTCCCCGCGCGCGAACAGGACGTCGAGCTGGTGGACGTAGCCGGTGACCTCCCCGCTCGCCTCGATGACCGGCAGGCGCGTGAAGCGCGATTCGCGCACGCGCTGGACGAGCTCGCTCGGATCCCCGTCCGCCGCGAGGGTCTGCACGTCCTCCCATGGGACCATCGCGCGCTCGACCGGGGTCGTGCGCAGGGTCAGAGCGTTGTGCGCGAGCAGCGCAGCGCGCTCCGAGAGCGCCCCCGACTGCCGCCCCGCCTCGAAGTAGGCACGCACCGCCTCCGCCCCACGCACGTGGGCGCCGACTCCCGAGGACAGGCCGAGGAGCCGCTCGAGGCCGGTCGAGAGCAGCCACAGGCAGCGCTCGAGCGGCCAGAAGACGGCGCGCACCAGGAGCACGAAATGGGCGCCGAGCCCGATCAGCGCGTGCGGCCTGCGGCGGAAGACCTCCTTCGGCAGCGCCTCGCCGAACAGGAAGAGGATCGGTGTCAGCATCAGGGTCACGACCACGGCGCCGGTGCCGGCGTCGTAGCGCTCGCCGACGAGTGCGTCCCCCACCTTCGTCGCGAGCTCCATCGCCAGGTTGTTGCCGATCAGAATCGTGATCAGGAGTGCGGACTCGTCGCGCACGAGCCAACGCACGATGCGCGCGGTGCGCCGGCCCTGCCGCGCCTCGAGGTCGACCTGGACGCGCGAGAGCGAGTAGAAGCCGATCTCCGAGCCCGAGAACAGGGCCGAAGCAGCGACGCACAGGCCGAGCAGGAAAAGCTGCAGCACGAGGTCCATCAGGCTTCCCCTTCCTTCTGCCGCGCGCCCGCGAGGTACAGGTCGAGCTGATGAACGCGGCGCCCACGCACCTCGTTCACCTCGCACACCAGGCCCCCGGGAAGCTCGACGCGGTCGCCCGCCTTGGGCAGGCGCCCCAGCAGGGCCGTGACGAAGCCGCCGACGGTCTCGAACGCGTTCGGCACGACCTCGTCTCCGAGCCGGTCGTTCCACTCGTGGACCGAGAGCCCACCGGAGACGCGGTACCACCCCTCGCCGAGCGGGATCACCGGCTTCTCGACCGGCTCGCCCTCGACGCGCATCTCGCCGACAATCTCCTCGAACAGATCCTCGAGGGTGACGACGCCGGCGGTGCCGCCCCACTCGTCGATGACGACCGCCTCCGCGATGCGCTCCTCGCGCAGGGTGTTGAGGAGCGTCAGGACACGCGCGACTTCCGGCACGAATTTGACCGGCATGACGAGCTGTTCGAGCGGCCGGTCGGCGCCGAGGACCTCGCGCATCTTCACCGCACCGACGACCTGGTCGGCGCCGCCGCGCACGACCGGAAGCCACGTCAGACGGCGCCGGTAGGCTTCCTGGAGCTTGGCCTCGCGCTCCTCGTCGCTCTCATCGAGATCGAGCGCGACCATGTCGACGCGCGGCGTCATGATCTCGCGCACGCGCTGCTCTCCGAGCTCGACGATCTCGGCCAGGAGCTCGGCCTGCCCCAGGCCGATGATGCCCTCGGCGGCGCTCGCCTCGAGCGCGCTCGCGAGCGCTTCGGCCGTGATCACGCGCTCTTCGCGCTCGGCCTCGCCGAGGGCGCGCAACGCGACGTCGAGGAACCCGCCGACCAGTCTCTGGATCGGCCGCACCGCGCGTGCCGCAATCGACAGGGGCAGCGACGCGATGCGCGAGACGACCAGGGGCGCGCGCAACGCGAGCGTCTTGGGCAGGATCTCGCCGAACAGGAGCACCGCGAGGAGCGCGAGGAAGCTCGACGTCGCACCGGCGCCCGCGATGCGCGGCGCCGCGGTGAAGAACGCGAGGTTGATCACCAGATTGCAGAGCAAGATCGTCAGGAGCAGTCCGCGCGGGGTGCGCAAGAGCGCCTCGACCCTGCGACCGGCGCGCTGCCGGTCACCCTCGTTCAGGCTGAACAGCGCGGTCTCCGAAGCGCTGAACACGCCCGAGGCGAACAGGAGCGATCCCAGCGCGATCCAGGGCAGCGCCTCGGTCATGTCGCGAGCACCGGGAAGTAGAGCTCGACCACGAGGCCGCCGCCCTCGCGCTGCGCGAGCACGACCCTTCCGCCGTGCGCAGCGACGACGTTGTGCACGATCGCGAGGCCGAGGCCCGTGCCCTTGCCCGCGTCCTTGGTCGTGAAGAACAGGTCGGCGGCGCGCGCGAGGACCTCGGGCGTCATGCCCGGGCCGTCGTCGGCGACGGCGATGTAGAGCTCGGCCCCACGCTCCTCGACGCGGATGTCAATGCAGCCGCCCTCGGCCCCGTCGAGAGCGTCGAGCGCGTTGACGAGCAAGTTGAGAATCGCCTGTCCCAGCTCGTTCGCCTCACCCAAGACCGGAGGCAGGCCGGCCAGGATGCCCACTGGATCGGGCTCGTCGAGCGACCGTTCGCGCTTGCCGGTGTGCACGACGACGCGCACTTCCTGCGTCCGCGCGCGGTGCTCGATCAGACCGAGCGCGTCGCCGAGCGGCCCGGCGATGCGCGTCGGTTCGGCGTGCGCCTCGCGCGGCGCGAGGCGCAGCACGCGCCCGACGGTGCCGCGGATGCGTTCGAGCCCGCCGCGCACGAGCTCGAGGTACTGCGTGCGGCGCGCGGGATCGAGGTCCTCGCGCCCGAGCACCTCGACGGCATTGAGCATGCCGCCGAGCGGATTGTTGATCTCGTGCGCGATGCCGGCCGCGAGCTCGCCCGTCGCCGCGAGTCGGCGCTGGGTCATCGCGGCAGCCTCCGCATCGCGCGCCATGAGCGTCGCGCGCTCGACCTGCTCGGACAGGTGACCGTTGTAGTCCTCGACCTGTTGCGCCATCGCGTTGAAGCCGCGCACGAGCTCCCCGAGCTCGTCCTTGCGCGCACGCTCCGGAACACGATCGGAGAAGGTCCCGCCGGCGATGCTCTTCGCGGCACGCGCGAGGTCACGCACGGGGTCGAGCACGAGATGACGCACCGAGCCGAACGTGACGAGCGTGAGCACCAACGTCGAGACGAGAAACCAGGGCAAGAGCTGCAGCAGCGGCCCGCGCAGGCCCGAGTCCCAGCGCGTGAAGACCCAGCACCCGCCCCACAGCCCGCCGCCCGACATGTAGATCGGCAGCGACAGGCCGCGCGCAGTCGAGACCTCACGTCCGTCCGTCGCCGCGCGCCGGATGTCGGCGAGGACACCTTCCTCGTCGAAGATGGGCGTGCGGTGCGCGAGGCCGACCGGATTGAGGCGTACTCCGCGCGTGGACGAGCCCGGTCGCGTGCCGAACTCGGGCAGGTGCACGATGATCACGTCCTCGAACAGGTCCCAACGGTCCCAGGAGAGCAGGCCCGCAGAACGCAGATTGCCCTGGTAGTCGAGCAGCGACTGTAGCCGGGCTCCGAGTAGCTCGCCGTAGGCAGTCTCGACGTTGCGCCGCTGCTCGGTCGCCGTACGCGTCACCCACACGAGGCCCGCTGCGAACACGGCGACGTTCGCCGCGAAGACGAGCAGGATGACGGACGTGCGCAGCGAGAACCTCACCCGCAGCCCTCCACCAGCGCGAAAGCTCTTCGACTTGGAGGTTTCATCCCGCGGCGCTGATCGAGTTCATGATCTCCATCAAGGGCAAGAAGAGCGCGATGACGATGAAGCCGACGAAGACCGCCATGACGATCAGGAGCAGGGGCTCGAGCAGCTTGAACATCGCGTCGATCTTGCGGTCGACGGCCGTCTCGTAGGCGTCCGCGACCTTGAGCAGCATGTTGTCCAGCTCACCGGTCTCCTCGCCGACGTCGACCATGTTCGTGACGAGGTCGTCGAAGATGCCCGTCTCCCCCATCGGGCGCGAGATGCCCTCGCCCTCGCGCACGGTGCGGCGGATCAACTCGACTCCCTCCATCAAGACCTCGTTCGGCGTCGCATCACGGACGATCGCCAGCGCATCGAGGTGCGGCACGCCGGCCTGGACCAGCGTACCGAACGTGCGCGCGAAGGAGGCGGTGATCGAGCGGTTCACGACCGGCCCGACGCCCGGCAGCTTCAGGAGGATCTTGTGCATCCGGTAGCGGTACGGCTGGCTGCGATTGAGCAGGATCAGGTGCAGCACGAACAGCACGATCGGCAGTCCGAAGACGATGTACCAGTACTTGACCGCGAAGGCGCTCGAGTCGAGCAGGATCTGCGTCGGCCCGGGCAGCGTGATGTTGAAGGACGTGAAGATGTCCTGGAACCTGGGGATCACGAACACGATCACCCCGGCGACGACGACGGTCGCGACGAACACGAGCACGATCGGGTAGATCATCGCGCCGACGATCTTCGACTTGATCTCGGCTGCCTTCTCGCGGAACGCCGCGAGGCGATTGAGGATGCGGTCGAGCACACCGCCAGCCTCGCCCGCGCGCACCATCGACGAGTACAGCGAGTCGAAGCACCGCGGATGCTTGCCCATCGCGTCCGACAGCGGCGTGCCGCCGGCGACGTCCTCGGTCAGCTCCTGCAGCACGCCCTTGAACGGGCCGGGCCGCATCTGGCCTTCGAGGATCGTCAGCGCCTTGACGATCGGAATCCCCGCCTCGCTGAGCGTCGCCAGCTGAATCGTGAAGTCCGTGATCAGGTCGGTCTTGACCCGTCCGCCGCTCTTGGAGCGTGACGCGGACGGAGCCGGTCCCGAAGCCGCGGGGGCCGCCTTCTTGGGCTTCGTTGAGCTGCGCTGGATTCGCTTGGCCATTACAGATTGAGTGTCGCTCTAGAGAGTCGTCTCACGCAGGACTTCCTCGATCGTCGTCCGCCCGGCAGTCGCCGCCGCCAAGCCGCGTTCGCGCAAGTTGCGCATGCCGGCGGACAGCGCGGCGGATCGCATCTCGCCGATCGAGCCGCCCGACTGGATCACGCCGCGCAGGTCGTCGTTCATCGTCATGATCTCGAAGATACCCGTGCGGCCCGAGTAGCCGGTGTGGTGGCAGCGCGCGCAGCCCTTGCCGAAGAACAGGGTCGCGCCCTGCAGGCGGTCGGCGTCGGGGCCGAGCTCCATGAGCACCTCGTCGTCGGGCTCGTAGGGCGTCCGGCAGTCGGGGCAGATCATGCGCACGAGGCGCTGCGCGACGACGGCTTCGAGCGTCGCCGTGATCAGGAACGGCTCGACGCCCATGTCGATCAGGCGCGTGACGGTCGAGGGTGCGTCGTTGGTGTGGATCGTCGCGAAGACGGTGTGGCCGGTCAGGCTCGCCTCGACCGCCGTCGTCGCGGTGTCCCTGTCGCGGATCTCGCCGACGAGGATCTTGTCGGGGTCCTGGCGCAGCATCGAGCGCAGGACCGCGTCGTAACCGACTCCGATGTCCTCGTTGATCGGCACCTGGACGATGCCCCGGATGTCGTACTCGACCGGATCCTCGACCGTGATGATCTTCACCGCCGGATCGTTGGCCTCGGACAGCATCGCGTACAGCGTCGTCGTCTTGCCCGAGCCGGTCGGACCGGTGACGAGCACGATGCCGTGCGGCAGCTCGGTCAGACCACGCAACGCCGTCTCGTCCTCTTCGGTGAGCCCGAGGGCGACGAGGTCGAGGCTGACGGCGGAGCGGTCCAGGACACGCATCACGCACCCCTCGCCGGTCGGCCCCGGCAGGGTCGCGACGCGCAGGTCGACGGGTCGGCCGTCGATCGCGAGCTCGATGCGGCCGTCCTGGGGCATGCGCGTCTCGGTGATGTCGAGGTCGCTCATGACCTTGATGCGCGAGATCAGGGGCAGCGCCAGGTGCGGCGGTGGTGCCTCGACCTCGTAGAGCGAGCCGTCGACCCGATAGCGGATCCGGAACTGGTCCTCGTACACCTCGAAGTGCACGTCGCTCGCGCGGTCCTTGATCGCGCGCTGCAGGATCGAGTTCAACAGACGCACGACGGGCAGGCTCTGCGCGGCGGTCTCGGCGTCGGCGCCCTGGACGGCGGACGCGGCGTCTTGGATCGCGTCCGCGAGGCTCGCCTCGGCGCCGTAGTGCTCCTCGACGATGCGCTTGATCGCATCGGCGTCGCCGACCGCGCCGCGCACCTCCGAGCCCGTCGTGAACGACAGGTCCTCGAGCACCGCCGTATTGAGCGGATCGGAGATCGCGACGACGAGCGCGCCGCCGTCGATTCGCAGCGGCAGAACGCCGTAGGTGTGCGCGGTGCTCCCGTCGACGAGCGCGATCGCGTCGGGCTCGGGCTTGACGCGCTCCAGATCGACGGTCTCCATGCCCGCTTGCTCGCCCAGCGCCATCGCGACGTCGGCCGCGGTGCAGAGCCCCATCTCGATGAGGCACTGGCCCAGCAGGCCGCCCTGCTTGCGCTGTTCGGCGAGCGCGCGCTGGATGTCGCCCTCGCGCACGACGCCGCGCGCCTTGAGCACCTGCCCGATCATCTGGCGCCCTCCGCCGGGATTCGCGGTCGAGCTCACAGTCGCGACTCCAGGTCCTTGTGGTCTTGCGCGAAGTCCAGCGCGACCTCGGGCGTGACGTCGCCCTTCTTCACCAGGTCGAGCAGGAAGTCGTCGAGCGTGATCATCCCGATCCGGCGCGAGGTCTGGATCGTCGACTGAATCTTGTTCGTCTCGTTCTTGCGGATCAGGTTGCCGATCGCGGGCGTGTTGATCATTACCTCGAACGCGGCGACGCGTCCCTTGCCTCCGGCGCGCGGCATCAGCACCTGCGAGACGACCGCGACGAGCGACACCGAGAGCTGCGCGCGGATCTGCTCCTGCTGGTTCGCGGGGAAGGCGTCGATCATCCGGTTGACGGTGCGCGCCGAACCGGTCGTGTGCAGGGTGCCGAAGACGAGGTGTCCGGTCTCGGCGGCGGTGATCGCGGCGGAGATCGTCTCGAGGTCGCGCATCTCGCCGAGCAGGATCACGTCGGGGTCCTGGCGCAGCACGCGGCGCATCGCCTCGGGGAAGTCGGGCACGTCGCTACCAACCTCGCGCTGGGTGACCAAGCCCTGGCCGTGGGAGTGGTAGTACTCGATCGGGTCCTCGATCGTGACGATGTGGCGGTCCTGGTTCTTGTTGATCCAGTCGACCATCGTCGCGAGCGTCGTCGTCTTACCCGATCCCGTCGGACCCGTGATCAGGACCAACCCGCGCGGACGACGCAGCAGCTCGCGCACCAGGTCGGGCAGGCCGATCTGGTCGAAGGTCAGCAGCTTGTCCGGGATCAGGCGCAGCACGGCGCTGTGCCGGCCGCGCTGACGCATGCAGCTGACACGGAAGCGGTTGCCGGAGGGGTGTGCGAGACCGATGTCGGTCGTGCCGATCTCCTGCAGCTCCTTCCAGTGCGTGTCGTCGCAGAGCTCGCGGCAGAGCTGCTCCGCCGCCGCGTCGTCGAGCACGTCGGTGCCGAGCGAGACGAGCTGCCCGTTGATGCGGCCGACGGGCGGACGGCCGGGGTTGAGGTGCAGGTCCGACGCACCGACCTCGATGGCAGTGGTCATCAACTCTTGGGATCGCGACATGCTGGCATTCCGTTCGGTAAATCAGCCCTGGATGCGCGAGACGCGCAGGATCTCGGTCACGCTGCTCGTCCCGTCGATCACCTTGCGCGCGCCGTCGGTCACGAGCGGCCGCAGTGCGCCGATCGACATCGCAGTGTCGCGGATCGTCTCGAGTGTCTCGCCGCGGAACGTCTGCTCGCGGATCGTCGGGTCCATGCTCAACGTCTCGTAGAGCGCGATCCGGCCGCGGTAGCCCGTTCCTTCACACGAGCGGCAGCCGCGCGGCTTCTTGAACTCCTTGTCGCCGATCACGCCCGGGTCCAGACCGATCGCGCGGATCTCGTACTCGTCGGGCAGGTAGCCCTGGGCGCACTCGGGGCACAGGCGCCGCACGAGGCGCTGCGCGACCACGGCCTGCACCGAGGCCGACACGAGGAAGGGTTTGACGCCGAGGTCGACCAAGCGCGTGAGCGAGCTGACCGCGTCGTTGGTGTGCAGCGTCGAGAACACCAGGTGTCCGGTCAGCGCGGCCTGGATGGCGATCTCGGCCGTCTCGATGTCGCGAATCTCGCCGACGAGCACGACGTTCGGCGCGCAGCGCAGCATCGCCTTCAGGATGCGGGCGAACGAGAGGTGGATGCGCTCGTTCACCTGCACCTGGTTGATGCCGCTGATGTGGTACTCGACCGGGTCCTCGGCCGTGATGATCTTGATGTCGGGCCGGTTGAGCTCCTGCAGCGCCGCGTAGAGCGTCGTCGTCTTGCCCGACCCGGTCGGCCCCGTCACGAGGCAGATGCCGTTCGGCCGCTTGATCGTCTTCTGGAACCACTTGTAGTCCTCGGCGCCGAAGCCGAGCTCGCGCAGCGCGATCAGGTTGGCCGAGCGGTCGAGCAGACGCATGACCATCGTCTCGCCGTGATTCGACGGCAGGATCGAGGCGCGCACGTCGATGTTGCGGCCGGCGATCTTGAGACCGATGCGCCCGTCCTGGGGCTTGCGCTTCTCGGCGATGTCCATGCGCGCCATGATCTTGAGGCGGCTCATCAGCGGCGCGGACAGGTGCTCGGGGTGCTCGTCGATGTCGCGCAGCATGCCGTCGACGCGGAAGCGCACGCGCACGCGGCCGTGTCCGGGCTCGACGTGGATGTCGCTCGCGCGCGCCTCGATCGCGCGCTGGAACGTCTGGGTCACCAGGCGCACGATCGGAGCATCGTCTCCCTCGTCGCCCATCGATGCCCCCATCGACGCCGCGACCTCGTCCTCGCCGGCCGGACCGTAGTAGCGGTCGTGCGCACGCTCGAGCCCCTTGGGTGTCGTCAGCGCGCAGGCGACCTCGGCCCCCAGCTCGAACGAGAGCTGGTCGGCGAGGATGCGGCTCGACGGATCGGCGATCGCGACGATCAGCTTGCCACCCTTCTCCATCAGAGGCAGGAGCCCCTGGGCACGCGCGATCTCGCCCGACAGCCGGTCGAGGATCGCCTGGGCCACCTTGCCCTTGTCGAGGTCGACGAAGGGCATCCCCTGCTGCTTGGCGATGCCACGGTAGACCGTGGCCTCGTCGCAGAGGTTCAGCTTCAGGACGGCCTCGGCCAGGGACAGGTCCCCGTTCCGCTGGTAGGCCATGGCCTCGCGCAGGTCCGATTGGGTCAGGGCACCCGAGGCGAGGAGGATGTCACCGAGGTCTTGGCTCAACGAAGATCGGGGGGGGCGGGGGATTCGGGTAGGAGGACCCTTACCGGGCAGGAGGCGCCCTTCCCTAGCGGGGGGGCGCAGAATAGTAGCCGGAAGATCCTCAAATCGCCCGCGGCAATCGGTCTGCGCACGGGTTGCTCGAACTCTGCTCGAACGGAACTCCCGGCCCGCGTCCAGTCAGGAGAGGAGCGCGACGATCTCCGCGTGCCCGCTGCGCCGGGCCCATTCGATCGGGTCCGCCCATTCCGGGACGGCATCGGGTTGGCGAACGAGCCCGGCGTCACGCCCCAAGAGGAACCGGACGAACTCCACCTGACCGCCGCGCGCCGCCCAGCCGAGCGGCGCGTTGCGCGGCACGCACGCTTCCTTCAGACGCTCCCTCGCGGTCACGCCCTTGCGCTTCCCTTCGGTCCCTGCGGCCAGGTTCCGGAAGGATTCTCACCTCCAAGTCGACAGTCATGCCAGGCACACAAGAAACGAGGCGGCCCCTTGCGGGACCGCCTCGTCGCGATCGAACCGATCGAATCGGCGACTCTTGCTAGTGGTGTGATTCACTCTTGTGCGGCATTTTGGTCGGTGCGTACGCGTTCGCTGCAAGGCGCAGCGACGACGCGACTTCGCTGCAAGTAGA
>JAAELL010000322.1 GCA_024226735.1 bacterium
CGCAGGATGGCCTGCATCTCTCGCTGCGCGTCGATGAGCAGTTGTTTCCGCTGCGTGTCGTCGGCCACCGCGGCCGCGGCGAGCATCTCCTGAACGCGCGGCATGTGCCGCCCGGCGATCTCGTCGACGCGGTCGCGCATCGAGGACAACTCCTCGTACAGCGGCAAGTCGGTCAAGCCGTTGTCGCGCATCCGTTGGAGATGAAGGTCGATCAGCCGCGAGATCAAACGCTCGGTAAGGGCCTTGGCACGCTCTTGCCGCTGGGCGTACTCGCGCACCACAGCCCGGTCGGCTTGGGCGATAGCCGGATGGGTCGAAACCAAGGGCAGCAGCAGACAGAGGCTTGCCAGTGCGAGAGTAGCCTTTCGCTCCGCGAAAGTAGCTTTAGTAGTCGTGCTGCGCTCGGACGAACAGCCCAGGCGCACTTTCGCGGAGCGAAAGGCCACAATTTCGCTAGTCATTGCTTCCCTCCCAATCCGCTTTCGGCTCGGATGATGCTTTCGAGGTCGCGGTCGATCTTCGCGTCCGCTTCGGCCAAACCTTTTATCAAGGTATCGCGGTCGGTGACTTCGAATACGAGCGGCTCGCTCTGGGCGGCTTGCCCCTCGCTCGGGCCCCGGTAGTCGACTGCCTGGAGCGTGCAGATGACACGATCGCCGATGCCCAGCGTCAGGTCAGAGAGCGACACGCTGACACCTCGGTCGACTTGCAGCGGATAGTCGCCTTTCGCTCCGCGAAAGTGTGCTTGAGAACTTTCGCGGAGCGAAAGACTACTTTGGGCCGAGGGGTCGCGGCGGAGAACGGTCCGCTGCAACACGACCCGCGCGAGCCCGAAGTCGTCCGTTGCAGAGTACTCGATCGCGGGCGAAGCGCCGGGCAGGACCTGGCGTGTTGCGGTTCGGGCCGTGATTCGAGGCGGACGGTCGTCGCGCACACGCAGCACGCCGGACACCGGCCGCTCCAGACTCAGGCCGTCCTCGTCTTCCACCTCCACCTCGTACCGCAAGGTGTTCGACACACGGGCCAAGAGCGGGTTTTCGGTCTCGAGCGTGAACCGGCTCCCATCCCGCCGCATTGAAAACGTCTCGCCGTTGATGCGCATGGTGGCGGAGCGGAGCGGCTTGTCCGCGGTCACGATCGGCGTGACGCGCGAGCCCGCCAAGGCCGCGGTCTGCGGTTGCCCGGCCGCAGCTTCGGCGAACCGGCCGGCCGCGTAGGCGGGCGCCTCGATCTGCATCGCGACGTCTACCTTCGGCAGCGGGATCACGGTTAGGGGCAACGGACCCAGGCGGGCGTCGCCGACCTCGACCACGTAAGTGCAGTCCTCTAACGCACGCCGCAGGTGGCCCGCGAAGATCGACTCGTCGTGCGCGTCGGGCGCGAGATCGACAATCGCCACCTCGCCGGAGGTTTCGCCCACCAGGCGGACCTTGCCGCCTTTGGGCCGCTCGCCGCCGACCTTGACGCGGAACGCGACCGGCTGGCCGTACGCCGCACGGTCGCCCGGCGAGACGAGGCGAATCTGCGTCCGGGTCGGGAAGGTGGCATCGCCCAGTAGGAACCGGTTCGCGAAGGCCCGAACATGGTCGCTCGCCAGAAGATAGATCGCCCCCGCCAGCAGCACGACGGCCGTTGCCGCGGCCAAGCTTCGCATCACCGCGGGGCCCGAGCCGGCGGGTCGATAGTTGAGTTCGCCGGACAGCTCCGCGGTATCCGCGATCACGGCGCCGCGGAGCTCCGCGAGGCCGTACTGTCGCCGACGAGCGTCGTCGAACTGGAGCGCGGCAACCAATTCCGACGAGATCCCCTGCCGCTGCTCAACCAACAACGCCAATTCGACCAGCGACTCGCGGTGTCGAAGCACCGGCCACGCGCAGCGGTACAGGGCCCACACCGTCAGCGCCGCCCAGGCCAACAGAAC
>JAAELL010000323.1 GCA_024226735.1 bacterium
AGACCACCAGCTTGTCGACCACGCCGGTCAGGCGCACCAGCGCGAAGTCGAGGGTAACCGTCGCGTCGGGTCCGATCGTCCGCTCGACCGAGGAATGGGAGATGTCGCGCTCATGCCACAGCGCGCCGTTCTCCAGCGCCGGGATCACCGCCGCGCGCACCACCCGCGCTAGCCCGGTCAGGTTCTCGGTCAGGATCGGGTTGCGCTTGTGGGGCATCGCCGAGCTGCCCTTCTGACCGGGCGAGAAATATTCCTCGGCCTCGCGCACCTCGGTGCGCTGCAAATGACGAATCTCGACGGCGAGCCGTTCGACCGCGCCGGCGATCACGCCAAGCACCGCGAAGAACATGGCGTGGCGGTCGCGCGGGATGACCTGGGTCGAGACCGGTTCGATCGCCAGACCCAATTTCTCCGCGACATATTCCTCGACCGATGGATCGATATTGGCGAACGTGCCGACCGCGCCCGAGATCGCACAGGTGGCGATGTCGCGCCGCGCGAACAACAATCGCTCCCGGCAGCGGGCGAACTCGGCATAGTGCCCCGCCAGCTTGACGCCGAACGTGGTCGGCTCGGCGTGGATGCCGTGGCTGCGGCCGATTGTCGGGGTCAGCTTGTGCTCGGCCGCGCGCCGCTCGAGCGCCGCGAGCAAGCCATCGAGATCGGCGAGCAACAGGTCCGCCGCCTGGGTCAGCTGCACCGCCAGGCAGGTGTCGAGCACGTCCGACGAGGTCATACCCTGATGGACGAAGCGCGCCTCCTCGCCGACATGTTCGGCCAGGTTGGTCAGGAACGCGATGACGTCGTGCTTGACCTCGCGCTCGATCGCGTCGATGCGCTCGATCTCGAAGGCGCCGCGCGCGCGCACCGCCTTGGCCGTGCCCTTGGGGATGACGCCCAGTTTCTCCTGGGCCTCGCACGCTAGGGTTTCGATTTCCAACCAGATCTGGAACCGGTTCTCGGGTTCCCAAATGCCGGTCAT
>JAAELL010000324.1 GCA_024226735.1 bacterium
AGTGTCAGGTTTCGGCGAGCCATCGTCGTTCCTGGCAAGGCGCGCCGCCGACGCGTATTCGCTGGATACTCGGAGAAGGCGCAACGTAGCCAGGGGCGGCGAGGGCCGGCGAAACGTGACACTTATTCTCGGACGGGCCCCAACGTGCCGCTGAGCGACATCGTCCAGGGAGCGTGCGAGACGAACGCCAGTGCCGTCGCGATCACCGTCTCGCTCGCCTCAGCGGGTCCGACCTCGTTCCGCCGCTTGACCGACTTGCGTCGCGCGCTGCCGAAGGAGATCGATCTGATCGTCGGGGGTGATGGAGCGCGACGCTACCGGCGCTCGCCCGCCGGGACGCAGGTCCTGCACTCGATCGCCGATGCGCAGCGCTGGTTGCGCTCCCTGCGGCGCACGGTGGATCGGCGCGCCCACGGCGAGAGCGCTTGAAGCCGAGCACGTCCCTGCGCCGTGTCGCGCTGGTCCCGGGCACGAAGCTCGAGCGTGCTCGTCGATCACGTCGAGTACTCGCTGCCGCTCGAGCCGTTCTCGCGCCGGTTCGGCGGGGGATTCGTCCGCAGACGCCTGGAGCGGATGTTCCAATATCGGCACACCGTGACGGAGCGCGACTTCGCCCGCCACGAACCTCCCGAGGGAAGAAACCGATGAAGGTACTGATCACAGGATCGAGTGGGTTGGTTGGCCGTGAGCTGACGGCGTTTCTCGAGACGGGTGGCCACGAGGTCCTGCGCCTAGTGCGTGGAGAGCCGCGAGGCGCGGACGAGGTGCGCTGGGACGTCGAACGCGGTGTGCACGACCTCGCGCCGCTCGAGGGTCTGGACGCCGTGGTGCACCTCGCCGGCGAGGCGATTGCCGACCGCCGCTGGAGCGAGGCGCAGAAGAGGCGCATCCGCGACAGCCGCGTGCTCGGAACCGGCGCGCTAGTCGACTCTCTTCGCAAGCTGACGAACGGGCCGCGCGTGTTCGTCAGCGCTTCGGCGATCGGCTTCTACGGCAGCCGCGGAGACGAAGTGCTCACCGAGGAGAGCGGCACGGGCGATGACTTCCTGAGCGGCCTGTGCCGCGACTGGGAGGCGGCTTCGAGTCCGCTCGCGGACGCCGAAGTACGCGTCGTTCACCTGCGTTTCGGCGTGATCCTGAGCGCGCGCGGCGGCGCGCTCGCCAAGATGCTCCTGCCGTTCAAGCTCGGCGCCGGTGGGCGCCTCGGGAGCGGCGATCAGTTCATGAGCTGGATCGCCGTCGACGACGCCGTCGGCGCGGTCCACCATGCGCTCACGACCGACGGTCTGAGCGGCGCGGTCAACGCGGTCGCGCCCAATCCCGTCACCAATCGCGAGTACACCAAGACGCTCGGCAAGGTCCTCGGTCGACCGACGATCTTTCCGATGCCGGCCTTTGCCGCGCGCGTGGCCTTCGGGGAGATGGCCGATGCGCTGCTTCTATCGAGCGCCCGCGTTCGGCCGAATGCGCTCTTGGACTCCAGCTACCGCTTCGATTGGCCGGACCTCGAGGGTGCCTTGCGTCACGTGCTCGGGCGCAACGCCCAGACACAGGCGCGCGCGGCGAGCACGGCATGATCGACAACCGCCTGTGGTCGCGCTGGCAGTCGGAAGACGTTCCGGTTCGCCTCGGGATCTCGAGCTGTCTCCTCGGGCGGTCGGTGCGCTACGACGGCGGGCATTGCCGTGATCGCTTTCTCGTCGACCAGCTCGGCGCGTGGGTCGAGTGGCGCGCCGTTTGCCCCGAGCAAGAGGCTGGCATGAGCACGCCGCGCCCGGCGATCCGGCTCGTCGAACAGGAGGGGGACGTGCGCCTCGTCGAGCCCAAGTCCGGCCACGACTGGACGGACACGATGCTGGGGCTCGCCGAACGCCGCGTCGACGACGTGACCGGCGACGGACTCGACGGCTACGTCCTCAAGAAGAGCTCACCTTCGTGTGCGCTGGAGCGGTTGAAGGTCTACACCGAGCACGGCTCCCGCAAGGACGGCGTCGGCATGTTCACGCGCGTGCTGGCCGAGCGCGCGCCGCTCTTGCCGCTCGAGGAGGAGGGACGGCTCAACGACCCTCTCTTGCGCGCGAACTTCGTCGAGCGCGTCTTCTGCCGCAATCGCTGGCGCGTCCTGTGCGTGCACGGGCTGTCGCGCAAGCGCCTCGTCGAGTTCCACACCGCGCACAAGCTCCTCCTGCGCTGCCATGGCGAGGTGAACTACGCGGCGCTCGGGCGCCTGGTGGGCAGCGCGGGCGAGCTGCCCGACCAGGAGCTGTTCGAGCAGTACGAGCGCCTCTTCCACGCTGCGCTCGCGGAGCTCCCGAAGATCATGGCACACGTCAACGTGATGCAGCACGCGTTCGGCTACCTCAAGGACGTGCTCGACCGGCGCGACAAGGCCGCGATCCTCGCGGCGATCGAGGACTTCCGCCTCGGGCTCTTGCCGATGCTCGTCCCGCTCTCGCTCATGCGTTTCCACGTCGAGAAGCACCAGATCCCGTACCTGTCCGACCAGCTCTACCTGGATCCGCACCCCAAGGAGCTGATGCTTCGCAAGCGCGCATGACCATGGCCCTCGTTCCCGAGGTTCGCATCCGTTCCGCGAACGGCGCTCCCATCGAGCCGAAGCGTGCGTGCGTGCGTGCGTGCGTGCGTGCGTGCGTGCGTGCGTGCGTCGTCTACTGGATGAACGCCTACCGGCGCCCCCGGCTCAATCTCCTGACGCGCCGAGTGGGCGCACGCGCTCGCCCGCGGCGTAGTGCCCCGAGCGGCTGGCGTCGAGCGTTCCATCTTCTTGGAAGACGCGCCAAATGCCGGTGCGCCGGCCATGCTCGTACCGGCCCTCCTCCTGCATCTGGCCGCTCTCGAACCAGGCGCGGTGCTTGCCGTGCTCGATGCGGCCCCGCTTACCGTCCGAGATGAACTCCGTCCGCGTCTTGCGGTAGCCGTTCGGCCAGCCCGTCACGACGAGCTGGCCCTCGGGCTGGAAGAAGGTCAGGACGGTCACGATGAACCCGATCCCGCCGAGCATGACGACGCCGAACAGAAGGAGCTTGGCGCGTCGGATCTCGGGCGCCTCGACGATCGTCTCGTCGTCGTCGATCTGATCGAGGTCGTCGCGCACGATCGGCGCGTGTGGGGGGCGTTGGCTGAGGTTGTTGGCGGACATTCCGGAGTCCCTAAACCGAGAACGCGTGACCGTGGATTCCCTAATGGGACGGTGAGGAGCAGGAGACTAGCAGGTTCTTCATGTTTGCGGCCGTGACGGCTCAGGAGCGGGCCGGAAGGGGCGAGAAGAGGGCGAATGCTAAGTGTCCTCTTCATCGACGGCGATTCCCAAGCGCTCGAAGACCTCCGCTCCGCCCTGCGGCCACGGCGGTCGGAGTGGGACGTCTCGTTCGTCGGGACCGGTGCCGAGGCGCTCGAGCGCCTCGGCCCGCTCGAAGTCGACGTGGTCGTGTCCGAGCTCGACCTGGCAGACATGTCCGGGATCGATCTCATGAAACAGATCAAGGGCGAGCACCCGGAGATTGTGCGGATCCTCGCGTCGCGGGGCCTGGCCGAGGAGCACTTCCTCGAGGCGATGAGCGTCGCGCACCGCTACGTCGAGAAGCCCTACCAGCCGGGTGAGGTCGGCGACGTGATCGCCTCGGGGACGTTTCTGCGGGACCTCCTCGACGGCAGCCGAGTGCTCCAGTTCACGGCCAACGTGACGAGCTTCCCCAGCCGGCCGGGCATCTACGCACAGATTCTCGAAGAGTCGCGCTCGGCCACGAGCTCGCTCGAGCGTGTCGGTGCGATCGTCAGCCACGATCCGGCGATGACGGCCAAGGTCCTGCAGCTGGTCAACTCGGCGCACTTCGGCCTGTCGAAGACGATCACCTCTCCCGAGGAGGCTGCTGTCGTCATGGGGCTCGACGCCGTGAAGTCGCTCGTCGTCTCGCTCGAGACGTTCGGGCAGCTGAGGCCGGGCAAGGAGTGCGGCGTGGACCCGGAACGACTCTGGGATCACAGCATGCGCGTCGCCTCGCTGGCGCGCACGATCGCGCGGCTCGAAGGCGAGCCGCGGGACGTCGTCGAGGACAGCTTCCTCGCGGGCATGTTGCACGACGCCGGCAAGCTGGTACTCGGTATGAACATGCCCGACAGGCTCATCGCGGCGATCCGCATCTCCGGCAAGTTCAACCTACCTGGCAACGAGCTCGAGCGCCGGGTCATCGGCGTCTCCCACGCCCAGATCGGCGCCTACATCTTCTCGATCTGGGGTCTGCCCATGACCGTCGTCGAGGCGATCGCCTGGCACCACGAGCCCTCGCTCTCCAGCCGCCGCGGGTTCTGCGAGCTCACGGCGCTGCACGCGGCGGACGGAATCGAGAAAGCCCTCGCCATCGACACGATCGAGACTGTCGAGGCGTTCCTCGACATGGACTATCTGAGCTCGATCGGTCTCGCCGAGCGCTTGCCCGCCTGGGTCGAAGCGTGCCGCGAGGCGCTCGGCGAGGAAGACGACGTCGAGGACGCTGCCTAGGCCCTCACTTTCGTTTTCCGTCCACGATGCGGTCGGGAACGTGATTCATGAGGTGTTCGGACAGCGTGTCCCGCCCCCCCCAGATGGGCATGCGCGCGCCGATCGCGGTGCATCCGTCGTAGAGAATGAACTGTGCCAACACGTCGTCACCGTCGCGGCTCGACGACACGATCTGGAGCGGGTAGGCAAGGTTCCCGACGACGGGCAGTGCGCCGGTCCAGAGTGCGATCCAAGGCAGCTCGTGCCCGACGAGCCAGGCCTGGATCATGCGGCCCAGCGTGTACGCGGTCCGGGCCAGGCAGCCGCCCAACAGGATGCCGAGACCGAGCGTCGCCTCGTCGACTCGGCCGGTCGCGAACAGCGTCGGCAGCACCGCCCACTCCGCGGTCTTGACGATCGGTTTGATCGCCACGTGGACCCCGAAGTCGGTCAGATACGACGACGAGTCCTCGGCCTCGAGCCGTTCGCGCAGCGACTCGGCCTCGGACGCCGTCAGCTGTCCGCGGCGCTGCCAAGACTCGATGCGGTGCGCGACGAAGCCCCGTGCGAGGCGCGCGCGGAACGTCTGCGAGATCAGGAAGCGTGGCATGCCGAATGCGATCTTGCGCCACGGGAGCGCGTATACGCGGCCCCACTTGCGCATGCTCCAGCGGCGCGCCCGCACGAGCACTCCGCGCACCCCGCGCAAGGCTTCGCGCGCGTACCAGCGCAGCGGCCGTCGCCGGTAGAACGCCGCTCGCTCGGCATCGATGCGGTTCTTGCTGATCGCCGCGCCCAGACTGCGTTCGAGGCGCGGCTGGGACTTCCACGCGCGCTGGTGCACCTCGAGTGCAGCGACCTCGCTCCGCATGCGTTCGGCGCTGCCGGTGCCGAGTCGCGCGTCGATGTCGGCCGCGTGGGCGGCGACGTAGCGCGCCAGGCGGCTCGTATCCACGTCGTCGAAGAGCGGGCGGCCGAGCCGCACGGCGCGCGGCAGATAGAAGCGCCACAGGGAAGGCAGGTAGGCCGGAAAGAGCGCCGGCACCCCCGACTCGAGGTCGATCCACGCCCAGCGTCGTTCAACGCCCGCAACGTCCTCCTCCAGCAGAAAGTTCGACAGGGCGACGGGGTTACCTAGTCCAGCCTGCCAGAGCGCGCCCTCGAAGCCCGCCTCGCTCAGGTGGGCGCGCAGCTTGGGCATGAGCACCCCGTGCAGCTCGTCGACCTCGCGTTCGCGCGAGCGGTTGAGCGGATGGTGCAGCGCGGGCGCGCGCCCAGGGACCAGCTCACACACGAGCTCGTAGGCGCGATACTCCTCGTTCCAGCCGGCATCCAGCGCGCGCGCGACGCGCAGCTTGCCCTCGAACCAGAGCTCGACGAGGTCGGCCGCCAGGTTGCGGCGCAGGAACGCGCAGCGCACGGCGTCGTGGTTCCAGGCGTAGGGGTTGGCGGAGCCGAGGAACGCGTACTGGATCGCGCGGTTGAACGCGTTCGAATCGAACACTTTGCGCGCGACGGCGCGGCCCTCGGCGTCCGTCGTCTTGAAGACGAACCCGGAGCGGCCGACGCCGAGCAGGATCCCCTGTCCGAGCGGGCGGCCCTGTGCGAGCTCGGCCAGCGGACTGGGCTGCATCTCGTACGGGTGCACCATGCTCTTCGAGGGATACCACAAGATCCGAACGGGCGGGATCGAACTTCGCCCGCGGTTTCTCCCTATTGTCCGGCGGGCTCGATTAGGATGCCCGCGCCATGGGACGATTGGTGGGTAGCCTCGCGACGCTGATCGGCATCGCCGCGGTCGTGGCGGCGGTGCTCTGGTTGCGCGCAGAAGATTCTTCCGCGGCGCCCGCCGAAGGGCGGCGCGCATTTCAGCTGCCGGTGACGCTCGCGACCGCGACCGAGGGCGAGGTCCGCCCGCGTGCCCAGCTGACCGGCACGGTCCGGGCGCCGGCGCGTGCCCAGCTCGCTTTCGCCGTGCCGGGCGTACTCGT
Organism: bacterium; assembly: GCA_024226735.1. Taxonomy (GTDB): domain Bacteria; phylum Planctomycetota; class UBA1135; order UBA1135; genus JAAELL01. Next base: position 6,490 of record JAAELL010000324.1, read on the forward strand.
CGAGCTCGCCGTGCGCGAGGTCGACCGCTTCGCCGCCGGGGACGTTCTGGCGCGGCTCGAGGCGACCGAGCAGGAGCTCCTCGTCGCCGAGGCCGAGGCCGACCACGTCCTCGCACAGCGGGAGCTCGAGAGGCTCCAGGCCGGCACTCGTGAGGAAGAGGTCGAGCGCCTCGCAGCTCAGCGTGACGTCGCGGTCGCCGAGGAGGCGCTCGCCGCGGCGGAGGTCAAGCGGGGCGGGAAGCTGTTCGCCGACCGCAACGTCTCCGAGGCCGAGCTCGACCGGCTCGAGGCGTCGCACCAGGCCGCGGTGGCGCGCACGCGCGCCGCGGAACAGGCCTACCTCGAGGCGCGCGCCGGGACGCGCGTCGAGGACATCGCGATCGCCGAGGCCAAGGTGGCGCTCGCGGCCGCGCGCGTCGAACAGGCTCGCAATGAGCTGAAGAAGACCGAGCTGCGTCCGCCGTCGGGCGGCGTCGTACTCGCTCGGAGCGCCGCGGTGGGTGATTACCTCTCGCGCGGCGACGCCGTCCTCGAGGTCGTCGATTCCACCGAGCTCCAGATCGAGGTGGAGATTCCGAGCCGGTTCGCCACCCGCCTGGGGGACGAGCCGCGCGTGACGGTGAGGTCCGACGACATCGAGGGCCTCGAGTTCGACACCAAGCTCGATGCGAAGCTGCCGGTCGCCGATGAACGCAGCCGCAACTCGCTCGGGCTGATCCGGCTCGGCGCCGACGATTCGCGCGTCGGCCGCCTCGAGCCCGGCATGTTCTTGCGCGTCGAGCTGTACATGCAGGCGCAGCGCGGCTGCGTCGTTCCGGCGGATGCGGTGCGCACCGCCGATCATGGCTCAATCGTCTCGCTCGCGCGACGCGACGAGGGTGCCGTCACGGCGGAGCTCGTGCCCGTGCGCGTGCTGGCAAGCGACGGGGAGCGTGCGGTCGTCCAGGGACTCACGACGGAGGTCCGCCCCGGAGACGAGGTCGTCGTCACCGGCGTCGACCTCACTTTCCCGGGCGCGGTCCTGTTGCCGCGCGCCGCATCTCAGCCCGCCGCGAGCGACGCCGCGGAACCGAAATGAACCCGATCCAGGCTGCCGTCTCGCGCCCACACACCGTCGCGGTCGGCGCGATTCTGGTCGTGCTGTTCAGCTACCTCGCGTTTCAGCGCATCCCGGTTCAGCTCAAGCCCTCGGTCGACACGCCGCGCATCACTGTCGCGACGAGCTACCGCGGCGCGAGCGCGGTCGAGGTGGAGGAGCAGATCACGCGCGAGCTCGAGGACGTGCTGCAGAGCGTCGAGGGCCTGCTCGAGATGACGAGCACGTCGTCGCAGGGCTCGAGCAACATCACGCTCGAGTTCACACAGGGCACCGACAAGCAGCTTGCGGTCGTCGACGTCGTCAACAAGCTGCTGCAAGTGCCGCGCCTGCCCCTGGAGGCCGATGAACCGGTCGTCAGCATTGCGAGCGCGAGCGACACCGCGGTCGTGATGTGGATCGTGGCCCGCTCGCGCTACGAGACCGACTACGCGCGACGGGTCCTCAAGGACGAAGTGCAGGCACGCCTCGAGCGTGTGCCCGGCGTCTCGGGCCTCTTCCTCGCCGGCGGCTCCGAGCGCGAGATCCAGGTGCGGATCGATCCCGACTTGCTCGTCGCGCGCGGCGTCGCGATCAACGGCCTGCTCGACGCCCTGGCCTCCGGCAACCAGAACGTGCGCGGCGGCACGGTCGAGACGGGCTCGCGCCAGATCGTCGTGCGCACGGTCGGCAAGGCGGTCGAGCCCGAGCAGCTCGAGGAACTGATCGTCGCCGAGACCGACGGCGGAAGCGTGCGCCTCGGCGAGGTGGGCGAGGTCGTCGATGGCTACCGCGAGCAGTCCGGTTTCGTCAACATGAACGGCAAGCCGACCGTCGCGATCGGCATTCGGCGCCAGGTGGGGGCGAACGTCGTCGACGTCATTGCGGATATCGATGCGGTCGTCGCGGACGTCAACGAGACGTTTGCCGAGCGCGGGATCGACATCTTCCTCGACCCGATCTACCGCGAGACGACGTACATCCAGGCCGCGATGGGCTTCGTGCGCGACAACCTGCTGCTCGGCGCGCTGCTGGCGATCGCCGTCCTGCTCGCGTTCCTGCGCAGCCCGCGCAGCATCCTGGTCGTGACGCTGACGATCCCGATCTCGCTGGTCAGCGTGTTCCTCGTCATGCAGGCGCTCGGCCGGACACTGAACGTGATCAGCCTCGCCGGCCTCGCGTTCGCCAGCGGCATGGTCGTCGACAACGCGATCGTCGTCCTCGAGAACGTGTTCCGGCATCTCGAGCTGGGCAAGGACCGGCGGCGCGCGGCGATCGACGGCGGGCGCGAAGTGTGGGGCGGCGTGTTGGCTTCGACCTTGACGACGGTCGCCGTCTTCATTCCGATCCTTCTGCAGGACGACGAGGCGAGCCAGCTCTTCGCGGACATCGCGATCGCGATCTCCGCCGCGGTGGCGCTCTCGCTCGTTGCCGCGTTGACGATCGTGCCGGTGCTCGCTTCGATCCTGTTCCGCGGTCCCAGGCGCCGCAAGACGCGCTCGAAGCCGCCGCTGCTCGCCCGCCCGTACGAAGCATTCTGCGGCCTGCTCGAGCACCGAACGCCGGGCGCGATCGGCGTCAAGCTCGGGTTCGTGCTCGTCATCGTCGCGGCCGCGATCGCGACCGTGCGGCTCGCGCCGCCGGCCGAGTACCTTCCGACGGGCAACCGCAATCTCGTGATGTTCTTCTGCCAGTCGATCCCTGGCACGCGCCCGGAGGCAGTCCGCGAGAACTACCGCGCCTTCGAGGACTTCGTCATGGCGCAGCCGGAGTTCGAGCGCATGTTCACGGTCTCCGGTGGCTTCAACGGCGGCGGGATCATCCTCAAGAACGAGTACGCGACGGCCGAGGGCCTCAAGGCGTTCCACCAGAAGCTCTTCCGGGGCACCAGCCTGCCCGGGTTTCTGTTCTTCGTGCCCGTGCGCGCGAGCCTGTTCGAGGATCCGGGCAAGCAGTTCGAGGTCGAGCTCTCCGGTCCCGATTTCGAGGCGCTCGGCGATGCCGCGGACCTCTTGACCGGGCGCCTGCGCGCCGTGCCCGGAGTGACCTCGGTGCGATCGTCGCTCGTGACGGGTCGCCCCGAGCTGCACGTCGACGTCGACGAGGAGCGGGCCAAGGACGTCGATCTCGACGTCGCTGCGATTGGTCGCGTCGTCGAGACCGTCGTCGCCGGCGTGCGCCTGACGACGATGATCGACAGCGGACGCGAGGTCGACGTCAACGTGCTCGCGCCGCAGGTGCGCGTGTCGTCACCCGAGGACCTGGCGGGCATCACGTTCCGCACGCGCGGCGGCGAAGAGATCACCCTCGGCAGCGTCGCGCGCGTGACGCGCACCACCGGGCCGCAGAGCATCCGCCGTCTCGAGCGCGAGCGCAACGTGTTGCTCACGGTCAACATCGGCGAGGACGCGCCCTTGGAGTCGGTCGTGACCGCCGTCGAGTCCGAGGTCTTCCCCGCGACGGCCGCCGACCTCGGCGCCGCCTACACGCTCGCGGTCGGCGGTTCCGCGGACAAGCTCAAGTCGACGCTCGACTCGCTCACGGGGGGGCTGGGCCTCTCGGTGTTGATCGTCTACCTGCTGCTCGTCTCGCTGTTTCGCAGCTGGTGGACGCCGCTCGTGATCCTGGTCAGCGTGCCGCTCGCACTCTCCGGCGGCATCCTGGGCATTCGCGTTGCGAGCCACTTGACGAACGGAGAGGCCTCGTTCGACGTGATCTCGATGCTCGGCTTCGTCATCCTCGCCGGGCTCGTCGTCAACAACGCGATCTTGATCGTGCACCAGGCTGGCAACTTCCGCCGCGACGGCTTCGACCCGCGCCGCGCTCTGGCGGACTCGGCGCGCTCGCGCCTGCGGCCGATCCTGATGAGCGTCGTCACGACCGTATTCGGGATGTTGCCGCTCGCGATCGGCGGCGGCGCCGGCGCGGAGCTGTACCAGGGACTCGGTGCGGTGATCGTTGGCGGGCTGATCGTCTCGACCGTGTTCACGCTGTTCGTCGTGCCGGTGTTGATCTCGATCGGCCACGACTTGTTGAGCATCGGTGCGAGCGTGCGCGAAGGCGAGTGGACTGCGCCCGAGCCCCAAACAGTTTGACGTGCTGCTTGCGTGCGCGCGGACCTGAGTTGCTAGCCTCGGGGGATCCCCGCCCGCCTGCCCCCTCGGAGCTTCCATGATCCCCGTTCTTGCCGCGTTGGTCGGTAGCCTGTCCGCGTCCGTCTCGTTCCCGCCGCCCATCCAGGGCGTCGACATCGACGACACGCGGATGCTCTCGCGGCCCGCGCTCAGCGCCGAGCACGTCGCGTTCGTCTACGCCGAGGATCTCTGGATCGCGAACCGCGACGGCAGCGGCGTGCGACGTTTGACGTCCCACCCGGGCTCCGAAACGCAGCCGCGCTTCTCGCCCGACGGCACCCGCCTCGCGTTCAGCGCGCAGTACGACGGGAACACGGACGTCTTCATCGTCCCGGTCGCCGGCGGCGTGCCCCAGAGGCTGACGTGGCACCCCGCTCCCGACCTCGTCCAGGACTTCACGCCGGACGGTTCCGCCGTACTGTTCGCGTCGTCGCGCGAGGTGTACACGCGCCGCTTCCGCCAGCTCTTCACGGTTCCCGTCGAGGGCGGGCACCCGACCAAGCTCCCGCCGCCGACCGCCTTCAAGGCGGCCTACTCCCCCGACGGGAGCAAGATCGCGTACACGCCGCTGTACGAGGCGTTCACGCAGTGGAAGAACTACCGCGGCGGGACGTCGACGCGGATCTGGATCTACGACGTCGCCGATCACTCCGTCGAGCAGGTGCCCCAGCCCGAAGGTCGCTGCAACGACACCGATCCGATGTGGATCGGCGGGCGCGTCTTCTTTCGCTCCGACCGCGCCGGCGAGTTCAACCTGTTCGCGTTCACACCCGGTGCGGAGGGCGTCGTGCAGCTCACCGAGCACTCGGACTTTCCGATCCTCTCGGCGTCGGCCGGCGACGGACGCGTCGTGTACGAGCAGGCGGGCTACCTGCACCTGTTCGATCCGGAGCGGAGCCTGAGCTCGCGCCTCGCCCTCGGTGTCGCCGCGGACCTCGTCGAGGTCCGGCCGCGTTTCACGAGCGGTGCGCGGCACATCCGCAGCGCGGGGCTCTCGCCCTCCGGCGCGCGCGCCGCGTTCGGCTACCGCGGCGAGATCTTCACCGTACCCGCGAAGAAGGGCGACCCCCGGCAGCTCACCAAGACGCCCGGCGTCCACGAGCGTTTCCCCGCCTGGTCGCCCGACGGCAAGTCAATCGCGTACTTCTCGGACGCGGGCGGTGAGTACGCGCTACACGTCGCACCGCAAGATGGCCGCGGCGAGGTGCGCGCGTTCGCGCTCGACGGCGCGGGCTTCTACGACGACCCGCACTGGTCGCCGGACGGCGAGAGGATCAGCTTCACGGACAACTCCTGGTCTCTCTACGTCCTCGAGGTGGCGAGCGGGACGGTGCAGAAGGTCGCGTCGGAGCCGCTCTACGGCCCGCGCAAGACGCTGCATCACGCCTGGTCTCCCGACTCGCGCTGGCTCGCCTACACGCTGCACACCGAGACCAACTTCCAGCGCGCATACCTGTTCGAGGTGGCATCGGGGACGTCGCACGTCATCACCGACGGCCTCAGCGACGTCGCCGAGCCCGTGTTCGACGCCAGCGGCGACTACCTCTATTTCTCGGCGTCGACGGATGCCGGCCCCGCGCGCACGTGGTTCGCGATGTCGAACGCGGACACGCAGGTGTCCAATGCTCTGTACCTCGCCGTCTTGGCGCGCGGCACGGTCTCGCCGCTGGCGAAGGAGAGCGACGAGGAAGAGGGGGAGGCGTCCGACGCAGAGGACGAGGAGGACGAGGAGGACGAGGAGGACGAGGAGGACGAGGAGGACGGCGATCCTTCCGAGGATGAAAGCGACGGCGAAGACGGGGCCGAAGACGCGACCGACATCGACTTCGACGGCTTCTCGCACCGCATCGTCGCATTCCCGCTGGGGACGCGTCGGTACCGGTCGCTGCAGGCCGGGGAAGACGGTCAGCTCTACTACCTGCGCTCCGAGGCGGGCACGCAGAGCCTGGCCCGCTTCGACCTCGAGAGCCGCGAGGAGAAGGTCCTGGCCGAGGGCGTCGGAGCCTTCGTGCTCTCCGCGAACAAGAAGAAGCTGCTCGTTTCGAAGGGCTCGAACTGGCACATCGTCAAGGCCGGGGACAAGCTCGATCTGAGCAAGGGCAAGCTGGCAGCCGATGCCCTGCGCGTGCGGATCGAGCCGCGCGCCGAGTGGGCGCAGATGTTCGACGAAGCCTGGCGCGTCAACCGCGACTACTTCTATGACCCGGGCATGCACGGCGCGGACTGGCCGGCGATGAAGGCGAAGTACGCGCAGTTCCTGCCGCACCTCGCGACGCGCGCCGACCTCAACCGCGTCATTCGCTGGATGTGCTCCGAGCTGGCGGTCGGCCACCACCGCGTCGGCGGCGGCGAGCGACTGGCCGACGTCGATTCGGTGCCGGGTGGCCTGCTGGGTGCCGACTACGACGTCGACGGCGGGCGCTACCGCTTCGCCAAGGTCTACGGCGGCCTCAACTGGAATCCCCAGCTGCGTTCGCCTCTCACCGAGCCCGGCGTCGACGTGCAGCCGGGCGAGTATCTCCTGGCGGTCGAAGGGCGTGACCTCGCACCGCCGGAGAACCTGTTCGCGCGCTTCGAGCACACCGCCGGCAAGATCGTCGAGATCACCGTCGGCGCGGACCCCGGCGGTGCCGACTCACGCACGGTGCGCGTCGTGCCGATCGCCAACGAGGCGGCGCTGCGCAATCGCGACTGGGTCGAGGGCAACATCGCGAAGGTGACCGCCGCGACGGATGGCCGCGTCGCCTACGTGTACGTGCCGAACACCGCGGGGCTCGGTCACGTCTACTTCAAGCGTTACTTCTTTCCGCAGTCGGACCGCGACGCGATCATCGTCGACGAGCGCCACAACGGTGGCGGCCAGGTCGCCGACTACTACATCGACGTCCTGCGCCGACCGCACATCAGCGATTGGGCGATGCGCTACGGCGGCGACCTCGAGACCCCACAGGGCGCGATCTTCGGCCCGAAGGTGATGCTGATCGACGAGACCGCGGGCTCCGGCGGCGACCTCTTGCCGTGGATGTTCAAGAAGCTCGGCATGGGCAAGCTGATCGGCCGGCCGACGTGGGGCGGCCTGGTCGGTGTCCTCGGCTTCCCGGTCCTGATGGACGGTGGCAGCCTGACCGCGCCCAACATCGCGATCTGGACCGAGGAGGGCTTCATCGTCGAGAACGTCGGCGTCCCGCCCGACATCGAGGTCGAGCAGTTGCCCGCCGACGTGATCGCCGGCCGCGATCCACAGCTCGAGAAGGCGATCGAGGTGATCCTCGCGGAGCTCGAGGCGAATCCGCCGGCCCAGCGCGAGCGGCCGCCGTTCCCGGTGCGGGCGCGGTAAACCCGTCACTCCTGGCGGCGGCGGCAATACTTGGGTGTCCGGACCGCCTCTCCTGGAGTCTCCCAATGATCCGCTTCCTGCCCGCTTTCGTGTGCATCGTCCCCGCGACGGCGCAGTGGTCGACCGAGCAGCTCTCGGAGCCGCGCTCGGCCCTCGCGGCGACGTCCGTCGGCCAGTACGCACTCTTCGGGGGAGGCGCGAACGGAGGGGCGCCAAATGCGTCCGCGACGGTCGACATCTACGACGCCGCCGCCGAATCGTGGGCGACGTCTTCGCTGTCGATCGCGCGGCACAGCCTCGTCGCTACCTCGGCCGGCTCGAAGGCGCTGTTCGCCGGCGGAGGACCCCAGACGGCGCTGGTCGACCGCGTCGACATCTGGGACGCGACGACCGGACTCTGGACGGTCGGCACCCTGTCACTCGCTCGTGAGGACTTCGCGGCGGCGACAGCGGGAACGCAGGCCTTGTTTGCTGGCGGGACGGCCGGGGCCAACGTTCCGGAGGGGCTCGTCGACATCTACGATGCGGCGACGGGCACTTGGACGACCAGCACGATGGCCACGCCCAGGATCCGGCTCGCTGCAACCGGGATCGGCGACATCGCGCTCTTCACCGGCGGCACGTACACCAATGCGACGGTCGACATCTATGACTCGTCGACGGGCAGCTGGAGAGTCGGACAGATGAGTCTGGCCCGTTTCGACCTCACCGCGACCACCGTGGGCACGAAGGCACTCTTCGCGGGCGGCAGCACCGGTTCGATAACGGACGTCGTGGACATCTACGACGCGGAGACGGCCACCTGGTCCACGGCCACGCTCTCGGTGCCCCGGCGCAACATGGTCGCCGCGAGCGCTGGACGCTACGCCCTGTTCGTGGGCGGCCACGAGCAACAGGTCTATACGTCGGACGTCGTGGACATCTACGACTCGGCGACGGACACCTGGAGCGTGTCGACGCTTCCCGTGGCCCGGCACTTCATGGCCGCCACAGGCGTGGGAGACAAGGTCATGATCGGTGGCGGTCAGTTCGCGACCCGGCTCTCGGTCGTGGACGTGTTCGATGCAGGCCCGGGCGTGCCCTTTTGTGGACCCGCCGTCCCGAACAGCAGCGGCAACTCGGCGCGCATCTTCGCCACCGGCTCGCCATTCGTGCTGCAGAGCGACCTCACGCTCACCGCAGATCGCCTCCCGGCTGGCGAGTTCGGCTACTTCCTCGTCGGCTCGAACTCCGGCCAGTTCCAGCCGCCGGGCAGCGACGGGATCCTCTGCCTCGCGTGCGGTTTCCAGGGCTGCACGGGCATCGGCCGCTACAACCAGGCCGGGAACATCATCCAGGGACCATCGGGGAGCATCCCGATCGACCTGACCGCGCTTCCGCTGAGTCCGACCCAAGCCGTCCTTCCCGGGGACACCTGGAACTTCCAGTGCTGGTTCCGCGACGTCGGTTCGAGCAACTTCACGAACGCGGTCTCGGTCACGTTCCTCTAAGCGAGAAACCCATGATTCGCGTCCTGCCCACTCTCGTCTGTATCGGTCCGGTGACGGCCCAGTGGTCCGTCGACCACCTCTCAGCCTCGCCGTGCACAGCCTGACGCGCGCCGTCGCGCTCGAGCCGAGCGCCTTGAACCTCCTGTTCCTGGGCGACGCGGCGTACGCGGCGGACGACTTCGAGGAAGCACGGGCGGCTTGGTCGCGCGCGCAGGCAGCCGAGCCGGCCGCGGCCGACGACGGCCGTGCGAGGCTGCAGCGCGAGCTCGCGCGACGTCGTGTCGAGCGCATGCAGGTGGCCGAGCGATGAGGGCGGCGATCGTCGGTGCGCTGATCGCGCTCACGCTCTTCGGAACCTGGGTCCGCGTCCACCTCGCGTTTGCCGATTCGGGCTTCGACCGGGACTCGGCGGTGGGGATGATGCAGAGCGATCCGGGCCTGCTCTACTACCTGACCGAGCGCGTCTTCGAGAGCGGCGGCGTTCCGGATGATTGGCGCGCGGATCCGAACATCGAGCACCCGGGCACGATCGACGTCCCCGCGACCTACACGGTCGGCCAGGAGTTCCTCGTCGCCTGGGCCGCACGATCGATCAGCGCGGGCCAGCGCGTGCGGCTGCACGTCGTCGCGACGTGGGTGATGGGGCTCGTCGCGAGCCTGATCGTGATCGGCGCCTACTTCGCCGGCGCCGAGCTGGGGCGCGCGCGCCGCTGGGGGCTCGCTGCGGCGGCGTTCTGTGTCCTGTTGCCGGCGAACTACCGCACGATCGGATTCGTCTTCATGCGCGAGGACCTGAGCGTGCCCCTGTTCGCCCTGCACTTGGGCCTCTTCGCCCGCGCGGCGCGCGTGCGGACGACGGTGGCGTACGTCGCGTGCGGCCTGGCGCTGGGCGCGGCGTTGGCGACGTGGCACGCGATGCAGTTCGTCGTGACGCTCGAGGCGCTGTGCGTGCTCGCGTGTTTCCTGTGGCGCGGCACGAACCCGCTCTCAGTTTCGCGCGCTTGGATCGCGCCGCTCGTCGCCGCGGTCATCTGTGTGCTCGTGCCGGCCCTGCGCGCCGAGCGCGCGTTTCTCGCGGCGCCTTTTCTCGTCGCGCTGGCGCTCTGGATCGCGTCGCGCACCGGGGCGCGAGCACGTGCCGTCGGCGCGGGGGCTCTCGTGCTCCTTCTCGTCGGCTCGCGCCTCGTCGCGACCCAGGACTTCGCGCACGTCGTCGACGTGCTGACGGCGAAGCTCTACTACCTCGGCGAGCAGCCGAACGACCCGAGCTCGCTCTCGTTCGACGCGCGACTGATGTGGCAGGGTCCGTTCGCGACGCTCGCGCCGGGCGTGATGGCGCGCGTGCTGCACGTCTCGGGGGCCCTCGCACTCGGTTTCGCGGCGTTCGTGTCGCTGCGCAAGCGCGAGAACAGCGGGGCCGTGCTCGCCGCGGTCCTTGTCGTGACGTCGCTGCTGGCGACGTGGTTCGTCGGGCGAATGATGGTCGTGTCGGGGCTCGCGGCGTGCGTCGCGGCGGCGCTCGCGGTCCGCGCGGCGTCGTCACGAGCTCCCGCCGCGCTCGCCCTCGCCGTCGCCCTCGGCCTGCATGGCTGGTTCTTCGCCGATTGGTTCCGCGGCCACCACGTCGGCTGGTACCACCCCGAGCGGCAGGCGCAGCTCTCCGCGCTGGTCGCCGCCGTACCCGACCACGTCCCCGAGGGCGAGGCCGTCGCGGCGGACTTCATGACCTCGACCGCGATCCTCGCCCAGGCGCGGCGCCCGATCGTCGTGCAGCCCAAATGGGAGCGCGCGGAGAGCCGCGAGCGCGTGCGCCTTCTATGGGAGGCGCTGTACGCGGGGACGACCGAGGACCTGCGACGGCTGTTGCTCGAGCGCTTCGACTGCCGCTACCTCGTCGTCGATCGCTGGGTGCTCCTGCACAATGCCGACGCGCGCTACGTCGGCGGGATCCCGCGCGACGTGCCGCGGCTCTTGCCGGGGACGGCGGCGCATGCGCTGCTGCTGGGATCGGACACGGAGCTGGCGGAGATCGAAGGCTACGAGCTCGTGTGGCGCAGTCCACGCAGGGCCGGGAATGCCAAGGAGGCACATCGGCTCTTCCGGCTCTCGCAGTCCGCGCGCTAAGGTGCGCGACCTCCTCAGCCCCCTGCCATTCCGCCATGATCCGTTTCAGCCATCTGTTGCCGCTCGTCATCCTCGGTGGATGCTCGATTCTCGATAGCTCCAGCGACTCTACGCCGGCGAGCGAAAGCAGCGACGAGAGCGGCTTCGAGGCACGCATCGCGGGGCTCGAGCACCGTGCTGGCCTCTTCGACGTCTACGTCGACCAGGGCGCCGCGGAGATCTTCCTCGCACTTCCCGCGGCAGGCGACGACGGCCTCCTCGCCGAGTGCCTCTACATCGAAGGCCTCGCCACCGGCCTCGGCTCGAACCCCGTTGGCCTCGACCGCGGCAAGATCGGCGGGACGAAGCTCCTGCGCATGCGCCGGCTCGGCGAGCGCGTGTTCTTCGAGGAGCCCAACCTCGCGTTCCGAGCGCTCGACGCCGGGCCGGACGAGCGGCGTGCGACCGAGCAGTCGTTCGCGACGTCGATCGTGTGGGCGACCGACGTGCTTGCAACTGACGCGGAAGGGCGGGTGCTCGTCGACGTGACGCCGTTCGTCGTGCGCGACGCGCACGGGGTCGCGGGAACCCTGCGCTCGAGCGGGCAGGGCTCGTTCTCGCTCGACAAGGAGCGCAGCACGCTCGACCCCGGGGGGTGTCTCGCCTTTCCCGACAACATCGAGCTCGAGGCGATCTTGACCTTCTCCGGCTCGGAGCCTGGGCGGCACGTGCGGGCGACGGCGCCGGACGGCTCGGCGGTGACGCTCGTGCAGCACCACTCGTTCGTGCGGCTGCCCTCGGGCGGCTACGAGCCGCGGCCGTTCGATCCGCGTTCGGGGGCGTTCTCGATCGGCTTCCAGGACTACGCGTCGGGGCTCGACGAGCCGCTCGAGGTGCGCTGGGCCGTGCGGCACCGGCTCGAGAAGGTCGATCCGCGCGCGCCGCGCTCGCGCGCGAAGGAGCCGATCGTCTACTACGTCGACCGCGGCGCGCCCGAGCCCGTGCGCAGCGCGCTCGTCGAGGGCGCGAGCTGGTGGGCGCAGGCGTTCGAGGCGGCCGGGTACGAGGATGCGTTCCGCGTCGAGCTCCTGCCCGAGGGCGTGCACCCGCTCGACGTGCGGTACAACGTGATCCAGTGGGTCCACCGCTCGACACGCGGGTGGTCGTACGGACGCGCGGTGAGCGATCCGCGCACGGGCGAGATCGTCAAGGGGCACGTCAGCCTCGGCTCGCTGCGCGTGCGCCAGGACCGACTCCTGTTCGAAGGGCTCGCCGGCGTCGAGCGCACCGGGACGGGGGCGGCGGACGACCCGATCCAGATCGCGCTCGCGCGCATCCGCCAGCTCTCCGCGCACGAGGTCGGGCACACGCTCGGCTTCGCCCACAACTTTTCCGCGTCGACGAACGACCGCGCTTCGGTGATGGACTATCCCGCGCCGCTCGTCGACGTCGACTCGAGTGGAGGGCTCGACTTCTCCGAAGCGTACGCCGTCGGGATCGGGGCCTGGGACAAGGTCGCGGTCCGCTGGCTGTACTCCGACGTGCCGTCCGAGCGCGACACGGCGCGCGAGCTGGAGGAGATCCTCGCCGGCGCCGCGCGCGACGGACTGCGCTACCACACGGACGCGGACGCGCGCGCTTCGGGAGCGGCGCATCCTTACGCCAACCTGTGGGACAACGGGGCCGATCCGGTCGAGGGACTGGCCCAGGCGCTGCGCGTGCGCGGGCACGCGCTCGCGCGCTTCGGTACGGGGAACCTGCACGCGGGACGGCCGCTCGCGCGGCTGCACGAGGTCTTCGTGCCCGTGTACTTTCACTACCGCTACCAGCTCGACGCGGCGGTCAAGATGATCGGCGGGGCGACGTACGACTACACGGTCAACGGCTCGGGCGAGCCGAGCGCGCTCGCGCCCGTGCTTGCCGTCGACCAGCAGCGCGCGCTGATCGCCGTGCTCGATTTCCTGCGCGCGGAGAACCTCGACGTGCCCGAGTCCGTGCTCGGGGGGCTGCTGCCGCGGCCGCCGGGTCATGGCTCGAATCGCGAGCTGTTCGAGGGGCGTACAGGACGTGTGTTCGATGCGTTGGGCTTGGCGGCGACCGCCGCTGGGCAGGCGCTCGCGGGCCTGCTCCATCCCGAACGCTGCGAGCGGCTCGTCGACCAGCACCGGCGCGACGCCGGCACGCTGTCGTTCACGGAGGTGCTCGAGGGTGTGTGCGGCGCGGTGTTTCCGCCCGCGGCACTGTCCGATCCGCGGCTCGCGGCGATCCAGCGCGAGGTGCAGGCGGTGTGCGCGCGCGAGCTGTTGCGGCTCGCGTCCTCTTCTTCGGCCTCGGCGGCGGTGCGCGGCGCGGTCGAAGCGCGGCTCGCGGCCTTGCTCGTCGAGATGGGGCCGGACGGCAGCGAATCGCGTGAGGACGCGGCTCACCTGGCGCTCTTGGCGGCCGAGATCCGGCGCTTCCTCGCGCGTGAAGCCGGTGTCGACACTCCGGACGCCGCGCCCGCTCCCGCGCCGCCTGGCAGCCCGATCGGCCTCGAGGCCTGTAGCCACAGTTTCGAACCGGTATGGCCGTAAGCCGTGCGTTGTTTTCGCTCCGCGGACGAGCACTCGAGCGAGAGGCCCCTAGAATTGCTGCCCTAGACCCGTCTATCGGACCGCTACGCAATCCTCATGAAGCTTTCAACCTCCCTCGTCCTTCTCGCGGCCGCGCCGGCCCTTCTGAGCGTTGCGCCGCAAGATGCGCGGCTGATCGCCGAGTCCAGGCAGCTGCCCGCGGCGCCGAGCGTGGCGCTCGAGCGCGCGCTGAACACGGTCGACATCGATGAGCTCAGTGCCGACCTGCACTTTCTCGCGTCCGACGCCTTGGGAGGTCGCGACTCGCCCTCGCCCGGACTGCGTATCGCGGCGCGCTTCATCCGTGCGCGGCTCGTGCGGCTCGGGATGACGCCGGGCGCGGAGAACGGTTTCTTCTACGAGTACTCGCTGCCTAGTTTCGCGCTCGACGTCGAGAAGACGTCGGCCAGCGTCGGGGGGAAGTCCTTCACGTTCGGTGACGACTATTTCCTGTCCTTCCGCGCGCTCGGCACGCGCGAGGTCTCGGGGCCCGTCGTCTTCGGCGGCGGCCTCTCCGCTGACGACACCGAGAACGTCGACTTCGAGGGCAAGTGGGTCCTCGCGCAGACCAACGGCGGCCTGTCGCGGCGCCGGCTGAACCGTCCGACCGCACAGGGTGCCCTCGGCGTGATTGTCGTCCCCGGGCCGGAGTACGACGGCGAGCCGTTCAAGACCGTGCACGGCCGCTGGATGGCGCGCATGAAGGAGCCGTCCGCGCGCCGCATGGCGCGCAAGAACGCGACGCCGGTGCTCTACATGTCGGCCGAGTCCGAGCGGCACCTGATGTCGCTCGCGCCCGCCGGTGAGCTGAAGCCGGGCCAGGACTTGGGGTTCGAGTTCTCCGAGTCGTGCGCGTACGGGCAGACCGACGGCACCGTGCTCGAGAACGTCTGCGCCCTCTGGCCCGGGAGCGATCCGGTGCTCAAGAACGAGGTGATCATCATCTCCGCCCACTACGACCACGTCGGTCAGCGCGAGAACGGCGACATCTACAACGGCGCCGACGACAACGGTTCGGGCACGACGGGGCTCCTCGCCCTCGCCGAGGCATTGACCGAGTACGGACCGATGCGCCGCACGGTGATGCTCATGTGGGTCTCGGCGGAGGAGAAGGGCCTGCTCGGATCGGCCGCGTGGACGAAGAACCCGTGGCTACCCGAGGGCATGAAGGCGATCTGCAACGTCAACATCGACATGATCGGCCGCAACGCGACGAATGAGCTCTTGATCACGCCGACCAAGAACCACGACGCGTACAGCAAGCTGACCCAGGTCGTCGAGGCGAACGCCGAGGCCGAGGGCTTCACGCGCCTCAAGAGTGCCGACAACTACTGGCGCCGTTCGGACCAGTACAACTTCTCGGTCAACATGGACCTGCCGGTCGCGTTCCTGTTCGCGGACGTGCACGAGGACTACCACCAGCCGACCGATACGCCGGATAAGATCAACTACGAGAAGATGCGCAACGTCGTGCGGCTCGTGATCCGCATGCTCGCGGACCTGCAGGACGACGTCCTCGACCTATGACTATTGGAGCTGCTCTCTGGTTCAACGGCTGACGCCGTTGAGACGTCGGCTGCTCTCTGGTTCAACGGCTGACGCCGTTGAGACGTCGGCTGCTCTCTGGTTCAACGGCTGACGCCGTTGAGACGTCGGCTGCTCTCTGGTTCAACGGCTGACGCC
>JAAELL010000325.1 GCA_024226735.1 bacterium
CACGTTTCGCCGGCCCTCGCCGCCCCTGGCTACGTTGCGCCTTCTCCGAGTATCCAGCGAATACGCGTCGGCGGCGCGCCTTGCCAGGAACGACGATGGCTCGCCGAAACCTGACACTTATTCTCGGACGGGCCCTTAGAGCCATCCAGCCATCGATTCACGACGCCCAGGACACGCCCATGAAGCACCTCGCCCGGACCGGCCTCTTGTCCCTCGCCCTCACGGCCACCGCCGCCCAGACCACGTGGTACGTCGACGCGAGCAACGCGGCCCCGGGTTCGGGCACGCAGAACGATCCGTACGCGAGCCTCACTTTCGCGCTCGCGCAGCCGACGACCGCCTCGGGCGACACGATCCTCGTCGCTGCCGGTGCGTACGCGAACGAGCGCGTCGACTTCCTCGGCAAGGACGTCGCGGTGATCGGCGCGGGCCGGCCAGCACGATCCTGACGGCGCCCCCGCCCCAGGGCACGACCACGTACCCGGTCGTGCGGCTCACGAGCGGCGAGACGGCGCAAGCCGTGCTGAGCGGCCTCACGCTCACCGGCGGCAGCGGCGAGACGACGAGCACGCACCGGGGCACAGGCCCCGCTAGCGGCGGCATCTTCTGCGTCGGAGCCTCGCCGACGATCATCGAGAGCAACATCGTGACCGGCTTCTCGATGGCGGGCGCCGGCATCTACGCCTGGAGCACGGATCTCGTCATCCGCGACTCGATCATCCGCTCGAACGAAGCACCGTGGCAGGACGGCGGGGGAGTCGCCGCGCACGCCTCCAGCTCGCTCGAGATGTACGACACGCTCGTATCCTCGAACCTCTACCTCGGGCACGGCGGAGGCGTGAGCCTTGGCGCTTCCTCGGGCACGCTCGAGCGCTGCACGATTCAGTTCAGTTTCTCTGGCCCCGACAGCTACCCGGGAGCAGGCGTCTGGAGCAACGGGGCACTCCGATCGTGCGCTTCGATGCCGATCCCTTGATGTCCACTCCCGCCGGCGAATTCCACTACGGCGTCGACGTCGAAGCGCTGCCCCAGGGCCTCGTCTTTCAACCGGGCGAGACTTGGAACTTCCAGTGCTGGTTCCGCGACGCCAACCCGGCGCCCACGAGCAACACGTCCGACGGGCTCTCGATCACCTGGATGTAGCATCCGAGTAATGAACGCGGCCGCGTCCGTGATCTAGGCACCCGTGGTACCCTGGGCATCATGATGCGTGAGCCTCGGAGGGGTCGTAACCCTCCGAGGCTCGGCGTCTAGAACTTGTCCGCCGCCCCGAGCGCTAGAAACAACTGTCCTTCGCCGGAAAAACGGCCCGCTCCCCGGAAGAAAAGCCGGTTGCGGGCTGTCTCGGAGTCATCGAGCTCCGTCTCGATCGGGGCACCTTCTCGCCAACCTCCGACAAGCTCCCCGAGCCACCCGAACATGATCGCCGACGCATCCGAAGCCCGTGAGCGAGTCGAGGACTTCCAGAAGAGGTTCGCCCTCTTGAAGGCCGAGATCGGCAAGGAGATCGTCGGGTACTCCGACGAGGTCGAGAAGGTCCTGATCTCGCTCTTCGCCGGTGGCCACGTGCTGCTCGAGGGTGTGCCGGGCATCGGCAAGACGACGCTCGTGCGCGTGCTGTCGAAAGCGCTCAACGTCAAGTTCAACCGCGTGCAGTTCAGCCCCGACCTGATGCCCGCGGACATCGTCGGCACGAACGTGCTCGTGATGGGCGACGACGGGCAGAAGGAGTTCCGCTTCCAGCAGGGGCCGGTCTTCGCCAACGTGCTGCTCGCCGACGAGATCAACCGCGCGACGCCGAAGACGCAGTCCGCCCTGCTCGAGGCGATGCAGGAGCACCGCGTCACCGTCGGCGGCACCACGTACACGCTCGACCAGCCGTTCTTCGTGCTCGGCACCCAGAACCCGATCGAGATGGAGGGCACCTACCCTCTGCCCGAAGCGCAGGTCGACCGTTTCCTGTTCAAGCTGAACGTCGGCTACCTCGATGAGGAAGACCTGATGGAGGTCGTCGAGCGCACGACGACCGCCAAGGTGCCCGAGGTCAACGCCGTCCTGACCGGCGACGAGGTGAACCAGATGCGCACGCTCGTGCGCGAGGTCGCCGTCGCCGAGCACGTCAAGCGCTACGCCGTGCGGCTAGTGCGCACGACCCACCCCGACAGCGAAGTGGCGACCGAGTCGGTCAAGCGCTACGTCAAGTTCGGCTCGAGCCCGCGCGGGATTCAGACGCTGATGCTGGCCGGCAAGGTGCACGCCTTGATCGAAGGTCGCTTCCACCTGGCTTGCGAAGACGTCCGCTCGGTGTTCCTGCCAGCGCTGCGCCACCGACTGCTGTTGAACTTCGAGGGCGAGGCCGAGGACAAGAACACCGACGACATCCTGCGCGAGATCCTCGAGGCCGTGCGCGAGATGCCCGAGGCCGCGTCCGCCTGATCAGCGCGCCGCATGCCGCCCACGCAGTCCAAGGCCGAGGCCGCCACCAAGGCCGCGCGTCCCGAGCTCGTCTTCGACGGCGAGTTCCTCAAGAAGCTCGAGCTTCTCAACGTGATCGCCAAGAAGATCATGGCGGGGCTCCTGCGCGCCGACCGCAAGTCGATCCGCAAGGGGGTCTCGGCGGAGTTCGCTGACCACCGCCCGTACGTCGCCGGCGACGATCCGCGTCACGTCGACTGGCACCTGTTCGGGCGACTCGAAGAGGTGTTCCTCAAGCTCTTCAAGGAAGAGGAAAACCTGCACATGTCCATCCTCGTCGACGCCTCGACGTCGATGGACTACGGCAAGGAGCACAAGCTCAACTACGCGATGAAGGTCGCCGCCGCGCTCGCCTACATCGGCATGTCGAACATGGACTCGTGCAACGTTCTGCCGTTCAACACGCGCCTGCTCGAAGGACGCTGGGGCATGAAGGGACGCGGCAAGGTCTTCCAGCTGTTCGACTTCATCAAGGACGTCGAGCCAAGCGGCGAGACGACGATGGCCGCTGCGTTCAAGGAGTTCGTCGGCCGCGAACGCCGACGCGGTGTCGTGCTCGTCATCGGCGACTTCTACGACTTCGACGGGTACGAGCAGGCGCTCAAGTACCTGCGCTACCAGAAGCACGACGTGTACGTGATCCACGTCGTGGACGAGCTGGAGGAGAAGCCGGATCTGCGCGGCGATCTACGTCTGATGGATGCGGAGACTGACGGCTTCAAGGAGATCAACGTCACCGACGGCCTGATGACGCGCTACCGCGAGGCGTTCGAGAAGCTGGCCACCGACGTCGAACGCTTCTGCATCCGCAACGAGATGGGCTACGTGCGGGCGCGGACGGACATCCCGTTCGACGACCTCGTTCTCGGCATCCTGCGGCGCGGAGGCATCGTCGGATGAAGGGTCGGATCAAGGAGCGAGACGTCCGATGAACTTTGCCGCACCGCTCGCCTTCGGTCTGGCCGCGCTCGCCGCGCCGATCCTCGTCCTGTACATCCTGAAGGTGAAGCGCCGCAAGGTGCAGATCCCGTACCTGCGCCTCTGGGAACAGCTGCTCGTCGAGACTCGCGCGCGTTCGCTGTTCAAGCGGCTGAAGCGGCTCTATTCGCTGCTCCTGCAGCTCTTGATCCTGGCCGCGTTGATGCTGGCGCTCACCCAGCCCGCGGTCGAGCTGTCGAGCGTGAACAAGGAGTCGATCGTGCTCCTGCTCGACACCTCCGCCAGCATGCAGGCGCTAGAGGATGTCGAGACGGGCCGCACCCGCTTCGACGCGATGGTCGAGCGAGCGTCGGAGTTCGTCGAGGGACGCAGCTTCGAGGACGAGATGATGGTCGTCGCGGTGTCCGACCGCATCGACGTCCTCTGCTCGTTCAACCGCAACACGATCCAGCTGCGCGACGCGCTCGAAAAGATCGCTCCGTCGAACGGACCGTTCAACGTCGACAAGGCCTACTCGTTCGCGCGTGAGGTCACCGCGAACCGCGACGAACCGGTGATCCTCTTCCTGTCCGACGGCGCCGCGGGCGCGGTGCAGACAGCGATCGAAGGCGACGATCAAGCGGATCTCGTACCCGTCGGTGAGGCGACCGAGAACGTCGGCATCGTGCGCTTCAGCGCGCGCAAGAACACTTCGCTCGGAACCGACTACATCCTGGGCGTCATCAAGAACTTTGGCGAGGAGGAGGCCGAGTTCCGCTACGAGATCGCGATCAACCAAGCGACCGAGCGCGTCGTCCCCAAGACCCTCGCGCCCGGCGAGGAGCTCAAGATCGAGGAACAGCTCGTCCTCAACCAAGGGGCGACGATCCAGCTGACGATCGACAACGACGATGCGCTGGCGATCGACAACAAAGCGTGGGCCGTCGTCCGGCCCACACGCCTGCGCAAGGTCGTGCTCGTCGCGGCCGACGAGGCTGTTGCACAGCCCTTCATGATCGCGCTCCAGGCGATGCGCGAGGTGGTGTCCGAAGAGACGTTCGCGGTCACGGCGGCGAACTACGGATCGCTCTCGGACGAGGAGAAGCTCGCGGACGTCACGATCTGCGTCGACGCGATCCCCGACGACCTTCCGGCGCGCGGCAACCTGATCCTGATGAACTCGCCGATCCCGGACTCGATCCCGGCGCGCATCACGGGAACCGAGAGCGAGCCGGCCGTCTGGGACTGGGACCGCGAGCACCTGCTCAACCGCTACCTCAACTGGCGCGATCTGCCGATTCCCCCGGCCAACATCGTCAAAATGCAGGCCGGGACCGGCACGGCCCTCGTCTCGAGCTACGAAGGACCGCTGATCTCCGCCTTCGAGATGGCGGACCGCATGGCCGTCTACGTCGCTTTCGACATGACCGCCAAGCTCTTCCCCTTCCGCCTCGCGTTCCCGATGCTCCTGCGCAACGCGATCGCGTGGTTCGAGGTCGAGGAAGACCTCTTGATCGAAGCCGACTACGCGGTCGGCGACACGATTCAGCCCCTGCGCCGCATCCCCGATCAACAGGTCGGCGTCACGTTCTTCCGCGACGGACAGGTGACGACGCGCAAGGTCGACACGCGTGAGGGGATGTTCTACTTCAACGAGACCGACGAACCCGGCGGCTACCTGTTCCGCGTGTCCGGCGTCAACGTGCCGGTCTCGGTCAACCTCTTCGATGCCGGCGAGTCGCGCATCGCACCCGACGAGCTCGACCCAGCCAAAGGCGACGCCCTCGAGGCCGAGCAGGGACGACACTTGTTCAACCGCGACCTCTGGACGCTCCTCGCGCTGCTCGGGCTCATCCTTTGGAGCCTCGAGTGGGCGTTCTACCACCGCAGGATCACGGAGTAGTTGGCTTTGATCCAGTTCGAGAGCCCCTTCCAGCTTCTCTGGCTCGTACCGCTCGTGCCGTTCCTGGCGTGGTGGTACTGGAAGAGCTACGCCGACCTCGCGCCCACGCGCGGGCGCGTCGCGCTCACCCTGCGCTCGCTGGCGCTACTGATGCTCGTGCTGGCGCTGTCCAAGCCCGTGCTGCTGCTCGAAAACTCGGACCGCACGATCCTGTTCTTGATCGACGTGTCCGACAGCGTCACCGCGGATGCGCTCGAGGAGTCGTGGAGCGAGATTCAGAGCTACACGAAAGACCGCGAGTCGGGTGAAAAGGCCGGCGTCGTCCTGTTCGGCAAGCACCCCGCCCTCGTCGTCGCGCCCAAGGCGGGCGAGCTCGAGCTGACAGGCGACCTCAAGCGCAAGCTCTTGCACGAGAGCGAGGAGGAGCGCATCCAGACGCGCGTGCAAGAGATCGAGCGCTCGGAGCTGACGGACGAGACGCGCACGGAGCTCGAGGAGTTGCGCTCTCACCTCGCGGAGATCACGGCCTGGCGCGACGAGATCGGCAGCGACGAGACGGACCTCGAAGCCGCGTGCCGCCTCGCCCGCGGCCTGATTCCGCTCGAGTCCCGTCGCCGCGTGATGATCTACTCGGACGGCAACACGAACCGCGGCGACTTGATGCGCGAGCTCGGCGAGCTCGAGCGCGAAGGCTTCACCGCGCACACGCGCATGCTCGAGCGCGGCTCGGAGCCCGAGGTGATCGCCGAGGCGTTGTTCGTGCCGGCCGAGGCTCAGGTCAAGGCCGCGTTCCGGCTCGAGTTCGCGATCGCGGCGAACGTCGAGACCAAGGCGACAGTCAAGATCTACCGCAACAAGTACCTGATCTCGGAGGAGAAGGACTTCCCGATCACCGAGGGCCGCGCGCTGCTCTCGATCGACAAGCTGCGCCTCGAGGAGGGCTTCCACGAGTTCGAGGCCGTCGTCGAGCCCGAGACGGACACGGTCCTGCAGAACAACGTCGCACGCGCGGTCGTGCGCGTCGCCGGACGCCCCAAGGTCCTGCTCATCGAGCGCATCGAACGCGAAGCGCGGCACCTGGAGGAGGCCCTCGCCGGCGAGGAGATCGAGGTCGAGGTGCGCCCCGAATCCGGCGTGCCGGAGGACCTCAACGACCTGTTGAACTACGATGTCATAATCCTGTCGGACATCTCGGCGGACCGCTTCTCGCCAGGTGCGATGGATGCGGTCAAGACGTACGTGCACGACATGGGCGGTGGGCTCGTGATGCTCGGCGGAGAGCGCTCGTTCGGTCTCGGTGGCTACTACCGCACGCCGATCGAGGACACGCTGCCGGTCAAGATGCCGATCAAGAAGAACATCGAGAAGCCGAACCTGGCGCTCGTGCTCGTGATCGACAAGTCGGGCTCGATGGGCGGGAACAAGATCGAGCTCGCGAAGGAGGCCGCGATCGCGTCCGCCGAGGTGCTCAAGGGCAACGACCGCTTCGGCGTCGTCGCCTTCGACAGCCGCGAGGACTGGATCACGCCGATCACTGACTCGTCCGAGTCGGGCATCATCACGAACACGATCGCCCGCCTCGTGCCGGGCGGCGGAACGAATATCTACCCGGCGCTACACGCCGCGTGGCAGGCGCTGGTCGACGAGGACGCCAAGCTCAAGCACATCATCCTCTTGTCCGACGGCCACACGACCGGTGGCGGCTACGACACGCTCGTCGGGCACATCGCCGCCGACGCGATCACCGTCTCGGCCGTCGGCATCGGCGAAGGCGCAGACCAGGCCCTGCTCGAGGACATGGCGAGCTGGGGCGGCGGCGAGGCCTACTTCACCAACGACTTCGCGACGATCCCGCAGATCTTCACGCGCGAGACGATGCGCGCCTCGAAGTCGATGCTGGTCGAGGAGCCGTTCGTGCCCACCGTCACCGCGCAAGCACCGGCCCTGAAGGGCATCGATCCCGAGGCGATCCCGTTCCTACTCGGCTACGTCGCGACCCAGGCCAAGGAGACGGCGACGACGGCGATGGTCTCCGACTACGGCGACCCGGTCCTCGCGACGTGGAACTACGGCCTCGGCCGCGCCGCCGCGTTCACGTCCGACGCCAAGGCCAAGTGGGCCGGCGACTGGATCGGCTGGGAGAGCTACCCAAAATTCTGGAGCCAGCTCGTGCGCTCGGTCATGAGCACCGGCGCTCACAAGGAGCTGCGCACGCGCACGCGCATCGACGTCGAGCAGGGCGTCGCGCGCGTGACCCTCGACGTGCGCGACCGCCGCGGCGCGTTCCGCGACGACGTGACGCCGGAGGTCTCGATCCTGGTCCAGGACGGCGATCCGGTGACGCTCGAGACCGAGCACCTCGGCCCGGGCCTGTACCGCGCGACGTTCCCGATCGAGGAGTACGGCGAGTTCTACCGCTTGCTCGTCGTGCAGAAGCAAGGTGACGACGTCGTCGACATCAAGGCGCTCGGCGTGACCGAGTCCTACTCACCCGAGTTCCGCACGCCCCTGCCCGACGAAGACCTGCTCGAGCTCGTCGCCCACGAGACCGGCGGGACGTTCGCCCCGGCGGACGTGGACGCGGTCTGGAAGTTCGAAGGCGACCCCGCGCGCACGCCGAAGGACACGTGGTGGTGGTGGCTCCTGGCGGCCGCTTTCCTCCTGCCGATCGACATCGCTGTGCGGCGTCTCGGCGCCTGAGTGATACCCGTCGGACGTCGGGGCCTGGTGGGGTGAAATGCCCCACGCCCTGACGACCTCACTGACGTTCGCGATCCTCACATCCGCCACCACCGCGCAGTGCCTCGAGGTCAAGCTCGAGCCTGCGAACCTGCAGCCGGAGGCCGTCCTAGTGGTGTGATGCAGACATTCGCAGTCGTATCCCGGCCCGCATGCACGCGAACTCGGGATAAGACCGCAACTGTCTGCATCACACCACTAGCGTCCTTCGAGGAGCTCACGTTCCAGGTCGCCTCGCTTCCCAGCGGCACCCCCGGCACCCCCGGCACCCCCGGCACCCCC
This sequence comes from bacterium, assembly GCA_024226735.1. Lineage (GTDB taxonomy): Bacteria > Planctomycetota > UBA1135 > UBA1135 > JAAELL01. The sequence goes on from JAAELL010000325.1 coordinate 8,318, forward strand.
GGCCCCCCCGGCACCCCCGGCCCCCCCGGCCCCCCCGGCCCCCCCGGCCCCCCCGGCCCCCCCCGCCCCCCCCGCCCCCCCCGCCCCCCGGGGGCATCCGACGCCCCCCGCCCCCCCCCCCACTGCCCCCCTCGGTGCCCCCGCCCCGGCCGGGCGGGGGGGCGG
>JAAELL010000326.1 GCA_024226735.1 bacterium
CTGACCGGACGGGCGTGAATCGGCTCGAAGTCGAGCAAGCGCTGCAGGTCGGTGGCGAGCTCGGCGGCGGACTGGTAGCGTCGCTCGCGCTCGGGGTCGAGCGCCTTCGACACGATCAGATCGAGGTCGCCCCGGCAGTGCGGCGCGACCGCGCCCAGGCTCGGTGCCCTACCCTTTGTCAGCTGCTCGACGATCTGGGCCAGCGATTCCGTGCTGTAGTCGCGGGGCAGGCTGCCGGCCAGCAGCTCGAACGCCATGACGCCGATCGAGTAGACGTCGCTGCGCATGTCGATCGCGGTCGAGTCCCCTGAGATCTGCTCGGGACTCATGTACGACAGGGTGCCGATGATCTGCCCGGCCTGGGTCTGCTGCGACAGCTGCTCATCGGCCCCGACCGCCCGGGCGATGCCGAAGTCGATGACCTTGATCCGGCCCTCCCTGGTGACCAGCACGTTGCCGGGCTTGAGGTCGCGGTGCACGACGCCGAGCGAGTGCGCGTGTTGCGCCGCCTGGCAGAGCTCGATGATGAGCCGGATCCGAGCGTCGCGGTCGAGCTCCTGCTCCTCGGCGTAGTCGGTGATCTGCAGTCCGTCGACGTACTCGAGCGCGATGTAGTCGGTGCCGATCTCATCGTCGACGCGGCCGGACTCGATCACCTGGGCGATGCCGGGGTGCGTGAGGCGCCCCAGGAACTCGGCCTCGCGCTCGAAGCGCCGGCGCGCGCCGGGGTCGACGAGCAAGTTCCTCAGCACCTTGACCGCGACGTGCCGGCGTGGAGACTTCTGC
>JAAELL010000327.1 GCA_024226735.1 bacterium
CGGGCCGCAGGCCCGCGCTTCCATCGTCTCTCCCCTTCGTATGCTCCCGCTCACGCACTGTCAGGGAGTGAACGTCACCGATACCGCATTCGTCACGTTCGACGTCGCCCCGCACGGCCCGCCAGGATCGCGATACCACGCCTGGAAGCTCCACGTCGAGAGCGCCACGATGTTCCCCGCCGGCGGCAGTCCCAACGACAAACCCACCATCGGTCCGACCGTCGCTGCGCCCGCCGCGTCGGTGATGAAAGGCGGGATGTACCGGTGCAAGCCACCACCGACGCACCGCAGACCATTCCCCATCGGAGTCGGCGCGATCATCGACGGACCCATGAAGATCAAGCCGAAGTTCGCCGGCGTCGCTTGCGTCACGCCCAAGAGCAGGTCGTCGGCGACCACGCTGCCAGTGCCCGTCGCGGTGAGGATCGCGCCGACGCCGGTCGCGTTCTCGCAGCCGCCGGCCGCGTAGTCGTTGCCGCACGGGGCGAGCGCGGCGACGCAGAAGCAGAACGAGGTGGAGATCAGCTCGCATTCGTCCGGGATTCCGTTGCCGTTCACGTCGGTCGAGGTGCCGGAGGTGATGTCGATGTCGTCCGGGACTCCGTTCTCGTTGCAGTCCGGAGCCGAGGGGCAGTCGTAGCAGAGGACGTCGAGCGCATCGAGCTCGTCACCGATGTGCGCCAGGCCCGAGCGGACGGTCGTCAGGCCGATGTTCTCGGCGGCGATCCAGATGCTCGGGAAAGGAGACAGTCCGCCCATCGCGGTCGGGATCGGCGTCGACAGGATGTCGCCCTCCTCGATCGGAAAGCCGAACATGCTGTCGGGCATGCCGATCACGGCGGAGCCGCGGCGTACCGAGAACAGGAGCATGTCCGCACCCGGGCCCGCCGGACCGCCGAGCCACGTGTACGGGCCGAAAGCCGGTTGGAAGCCGGGGACGCCGTTCTCGGTCAGCGCGAGCGCGTCGAGGTCGTCGCTGTCGAATCCCAGGAGGTCGAGGCCGAGTGCTCCCGCGGGTGCGTACACCGCCGGGGCACCGCCCGCAACCGTCGTCATCAGGACGTCGCCGCCGCTGAAGCCGTACACCGCGGCGGTCCCCTGCAGGGTCGGGAACGCGGAGTCGAGCGAGTAGTAGACCGGGAAGCTCAGGCTCGCGGAGTCGACGTCGACCGCGTCCAGATCGTCACCGACCGGGGCGGCCGTCGGGGCGGGAATCGGTTCGATGAGGCCGACGCCGGGGTACACGAAGCCCGAAGCGCTCAACAGTCCATCACCGTCGATCTCGGCGACGTTGCCGCCGGGGAACATGCCGGGCGGCGCCGGAGCGGGGGACACACCGATGTCGGTGAAGACGTCAGCGGCGGCCTCCAGGGCGCCGGTGAAGCCCTCGGTGAAGACCGACGGGGCGACCGGGCCCGGAAAGCCCGTCGCGAACTCGTCGACCGAGAACCAGTACGTGTCCGGGGACGTGTGCGTCGGCGTGACGGCGTAGTCCGTGCCGTACGAGAGCGCGTCGAGCTCGATCGGGCACGGCGTTCCGCCGGCGTGTCCGGCGCACGCGCCGTGCGTGAAGAGGCCGAGCGAAGGCGCGCTCAGCGTGATGCCCGTCGGGGTCGGTGCCGCGAACATCGGAGCATTCGGACCGGCCGGTCCGGGCATCGATGGCGTGAGGATGTCGGCTTCGGTCACGGGGAACGGACTCCAGGCTTCCGCGCCTCCGACTGAGACACTGCCGTTGTCGATACTGAAGCTGACTTGTGCCGATGAAGCCTGCGCCAGGATGGCGCCGAGCGCGGTGCTGGCGCAGGCGCGAAGAAAGAGCTGCTCGTGGATGGCTCGTCGCATGACGGATATTCCCCAGACGTTGTTCGTTGCAGGTGGCCGAAAGGAAAGTGGCTCGCACAAAGGCCCGCGTGAGCCGAAGCAGCTCGAGTCTCGAACTGGGTCGCTCGCGCGGTGCTTCCAAGTGACCGGGGTGGGCCGGAGTGGACCCGCAAGTCGAGAAAAGTCGATCGGAATCGATTCGAGCCTGGCTTCAGCGGGAAAGGATTGAGAATCACCGCGCGGGACTCCGATGGTCCTTGCGAGGCCATCCGGCTTCTTGCCCTGCCCTCTCCCTATGAGTCAGACACAGTCGAACCCCGAGCTCTCGGTTTGCATTCGCACCGAGTCGGTGCTCTATCGGGGCATGATGGTGGACACCGGTCCCGCCTCGCTCGAGGTCGACTTCCCGATCCTCACCGCACCGGAACTGACTCACGGTGATTGCACGTCGCTCGTCATCTCGGGCCGGGGCCTGCGGGTGCCGGTCGAGATCCCCGCCGAGGTGGATGATCGCGACGACGGCGCCGAGCGCCGCAGGTTCCGATTCACGATCGACTACGAGGGCGGGATGGCACTCGCGAACGTCTTCAACCGCCGCAAGTCGTTCCGCGTCCCGATCGGGGCACGCGTCAACGTCGCTCTCCAGCTCCAGGGCATCGTCGCGCCGGTCGAAGGCGTTCTCCGCGACCTCTCGCGTGACGGTGCCGCGGTCCACGTCGAGGCGCACTCCGAGGAAGAGCGGCTCTACGAGACCGAGTCGCTCTCGATGTCGTTCGTCCTTCCCGGCGCGCACGAGCGAACGCTGGTGATGGGCATCGTCCGCCACCGCCGCGACGTCCCGGGCGAGGTGCACTACGGCATCGAGTTCCTCTCCCAGCCGACGCACGCGTACCGCGAGACGCTGGCCGCGCTCGACAAGTACGTCGACGAGCGCCAGGCGGCGCTCCTCAAACGCTTCGAGTGCTCACCGCTCGCCTGAGCGGTCACCCAACAATCTCGCGTGGGGGTTAGAGTCGTGCCCATGAGCACGCTCTCAGAGATTGTCATCGGCGACGCCGCCGAGTACCTCCAGAACACCTACGTCCCGCGTCTCGAGCGGGCACTCGCCGTCCTCCCCGAGGGTGACCTGTGGTGGCGCCCGCACGAGGGCGTGATCACCGTAGGCACGATCCTCTTGCACCTGGCCGGCAACGTGCGCCAGTGGATCGTGTGCGGGATCGGGGGAGCGCCGGACCACCGTGATCGGTCCGCCGAGTTCGCCGCGATGGACGGGCCGAGCGGCGAGGTGCTGCTTGCCAACCTCGCCGCCACGGTCGCCGAGGCGTGCACCGTGATCCAGGGCATGGACACGGCCGCCCTGGAGCGCACCTATTCCATTCAGGGGGCGGACGTGACCGGGCTCTACGCGGTCTCCCACGTCGTCGAGCACTTCTCGTGGCACACGGGGCAGGCGGTGTGGATCGCCAAGGGGCGCGCCGGGGTGGCTCACGGGGTCACGTTTTACGATGACGCAAAGGTGAACCGAGCGCGCAACGCGTAGGGGGCTCCGAGTGGGGGCGGGCAAGAAAGCCCGTGATTTCAGCCCCGATGCGAAACGGCTCGCGGATGAGGTGATGCACCGCAGCCTTTCCAACCGGAGGTTCCAAATGCGACTTTCCGCTCTTCGACTGTTCATCGCCTTCTTCGTCCCCGCCACCCCGGCGCTGGGCCAGGTCCCCACCGGCCCGTTCTCCGGCCAGTTGCGGGAGAGCTTCGAGACCCAAGTTCCGGCGGGCTACACGGCCTGCCTCCCAGGCCGTCTCTTTGGCCAAGCCGCGGATCTGTGCACCCCAGGGGGGGCCAACCTGCTGCTCACGCCAGCCTGGAACTTCAATTGCAACATGCTCCCCTACGCCGGGGGGATGTTCGTTGGTGCGCGTCAGGGGGACTGGTTGCGCCTGACGTTCGACGAGCCCGTGAGCCGTTTCGGCGGGCACTTCGGCTCGAACGGCGGCGACGGGGACGTCACGGTCCGCTTCTTCGACGCGGCCGGTCACCTGATCGGGCGCGCGACGCCCGACGTGCCGACCAGCTGCGGCTGGGCCTGGCACGGCTGGGAGTCCGCCGGCGCGCCGTTCGCGACGATCGAGATCGAGAACAGCCTGCACGCGGGCGGGCTCGTCATGCTCGACGACCTCGAGGTCGACCTCGCCGGCGACCCCGGCACGAGCTTCTGCTCGACGAACGCCAACTCGAGCGGTCTCACGGCCGCGATCCTGGCGAGCGGAAGCGAGAGCCTCACCGCGGGGGACCTCGTCCTGCACGCGAGCGGGTTGCCCGCGGGGACCACCGGGCTCTTCTTCTACGCGCCCCTGCGCACGCAGGTGCCGTTCGGGAACGGCGTCCGCTGCGTCGCCGGAGGACCGCGCCAGGTCGCCCGCCTGACGCCGCTCGTCGCCAGCGGCGCCGGCGCCTTCCAACAGGCGCTCGACTACGCGGCTCCGCCGAACCCGGAGACGACGATCCAGGCCGGCTCGACGTGGTCGTTCCAGGCCTGGTTCCTCGACCCCGCTGGCGGTGGCGCGGGGTTTTCGACCTCCGACGCGGTCGAGATCCAGTTCGTTCCGTAGGTGGTCGGTCAGCGCTCCAGGGCGGCGAGCACCCGGTCCTTGACCGACGTCATCTCGACGACGCCGTCCGGAGCATCGAAGGACAGCGTCGACAGGAAGACCGGTCCATCCATCGGGTCGTCGGGCAAGCGCCCATGGCTGCCGCGGACGAGCTCTGGCTGGATCGGGATCACGTCCATCAGGTAGCGCATCCCCGAGAACTTCTGAGCCAGGCGGCGCGCGACGCGCAGCTTGGGGAACCGCAGGCTCGGGTCGACGAACATCTCGCACGGGTCGTAGCCCGGCTTGCGGTGGATGTCGACCGTGCGCGCGAAATCGGGTGCGGCGGTATCGTCGAGCCAATAGTAGTAGGTGAACCAGGCATCGGAATCGGACACGGCGACGAGGTCGCCGGCGTTGCGGTGATCGAGGCCGGCGGCGCGCTTGTCCTCCGGGCCGAGCACCGCGGCGACACCGGGCAGCGACTCGAGCACTTCGCGCGTACGCGCCGTATCGCGCGTGTAGACGTGCGCGACCTGGTGGTCGGCGAGCGCGAAGGCCGTGCTGCCGAAGGGGTCGAGGATCTCGCCCACCGGCGTCGCGCGCGCCACGAGCAGCCCGGCCTCGCGCAGAGTGCGGTTGATCGCGACGGGGCGCGGAGCGTCGAGGATGCCGTACTCGGAGACCGCGATCACTTCCGCGCCGACGGCGTCCGCGCAGCTAAGCAGCTCGCCGACGAGGCCGTCGAGCTCGACGAGCGCCGCGCGCGAACGGTCCGCGTTCGGGCCGAAGCGCTGGTGGTCGTAGTCGAGGTGCGGCAGGTACGCCATCGTCAGCGTCGGGCGTTTCGTGCGCAGCGTGTGGATGGTCGCGTCGGTGATCCAGCGGCTCGAGCCGAGCCCGGCTTTCGGTCCCCAGAAGTCGAAGAACGGGAACTTGCCGAGCTCGCTCTCCAGCTCCTCGGCGTACGCGGTCGGCCACGAGTACACCGCGAGGATCTTGCGTCCATCCGCCGGGTAGTGCGGCCTGGGCGTCACCGACCAGTCGACGGCGGCGCCCATGTTCCACCACCAGAACAGCTTGGCGCAGGTGAACTCGGGATCGCGCGCGTGCGCCGTCTCGTACAGCTTCTCGCCGGCTACCAGCGCATTCGACTGCCGCCACAGCCCGACCTCCATCGTGTCGCGCAAGAGCCACCCGTTGCCGACCGCGCCGTGGACGCTGGGTTGCGTTCCGGTGAGCATCGTCGCCTGGGCGCTACACGTCACCGCGGGCAGAACGGCGGACATCGGCGCGTGTCCGCCACGGGCGGACAGTGCGCGCAGGTTGGGGGTCGCCTCACCGATCTGGCGCGCGGTGAGACCGACGAGGTCGAGCAGGAGGACGGGGTTCATGGCGACGCTACGTTAGCAGTTCGCCGTTGGCCTCCCGGCAACCGCAACTGCTAACGTAGAGCTGTTCGGGAAGCGTGGCGTCCTGGTTCCGGGAGCCGACAAGCTTCAGGAGGGCGAGGCCCGCAAGGTCGACGTCCACGCCCTCGATTCCAGCTGCCCCCACGAGGACGGCCGGATCGTCCCCGGGCCGCTCGTCGAGGGCCACCAGGCCGTCTGCCCCCTCCACAACTACCACTTCGACGTCCGGACCGGAAAGGCAGTCGGGGTCGCCTGCAGGGCCGGCCCACACCGCTGCCGCGGATATCGTCGAGTCGCATGAAACGGAGGCCGGGTCGGGAGCGTATACGCCCCCGATCCACCGGCTCCAGGAACTGGGTGTGGCACAGGTGCCACCCCGGCGAGTCCTCGGGAGACTCAAATGAGACAGACGCTATCGATGAAAACGACGCTATCTCTCAGGCAAACGCTTCTGGCCACGTTCGGCCTCACCTTCCTCGCCGCGCCCACGCTGGCCGACGGGCTCGACAAGAGCCTCGTGCCCGCCGACTCGCGCATCGTCGCCCACCTCGACATCGACGCCCTGAAGGCGACCCGGGTCTTCCGCGAGATCCGCGAGCGCTCGGGCGGCGAGTTCGACGAGAACCTGGACGAGATGCGCGAAGAGCTCGGCGTGGACCCGCTGGAGATCTTCCACTCGATCACGGTCGTCTCGCCGACGATCAAGGAAGAGAGTGGGGCGCTCATCGTGCGCGGCACCCGCGCGATCGACGACCTGCTCGCGCGCCTGCAGCAGGAGGAGGGGTACCGCTCCATCTCCTCCAGCGGCTTGTCGCTGCACACCTGGGGCGGCGAGAGCGAGTACGACGATTCGCCCATCGCCTACATCCACACTCCGCGCGGCTCCGACGAGCGTATCGTCGTGCTGTCGAACCGCGCGGACATGGTCGTGAACGCCGTCCGCGTGCTGAAGGGCGACGCGCCCAACTTGAGCCGCGCTGATCGCCCCGCGCTCAAGGCCAACCCCAAGCCCGGGACGGTCGTCTACGCCGAGATCGCCGAGCGCCTCGAGGGCGTGCCGGACTTCGAGCCGATCTCGAAGGTCGCGCGCATGATGCGCTCGCTGCAGGTGCAGATCGGCGAGAACCGCGGGATGCTGTTCCTCAACGCGATGCTGGAGACCGAGAGCGGCGAGGCCGCCGCCAAGATCGGCGACATCGTGAGCGGCGCCAAGGCGCTGGTCTCCCTGGCCGCCGGCGGTGAGGTCCCGATGATCCTGCAGGATCTGCTCGACGCGCTGCAGGTCAACGTGTCGGGAACGTTCGTCACGATCGACCTGTCCTACGACAGCGCGACGCTGATCGAAGAGCTCGACGCGCTCGACGATTGACGCTTGCTCGGCGGTCCATCGATGAAGAGTGAGCCCGTGCACAAAGGCGAGCCCCTACCGCGCGAGAGCGCGGAGGCGCTCGCCGTGCGTGCGCGCGCGGGCTCGCGCGCGGCGTTTGGCGCGCTCGTCGAACGCTACGAGGGACCGCTGTTCCGTTTCTTGCGCTTGCGCTCGGCGTCCGACGCCGACGCCGAGGAGTTGACGCAGGAGGCCTTCTTGCGCGCCTGGCGACGCATCGAGCGCTACGACGAGCGCTGGCGCTTCAGTACCTGGCTCTTCACGGTGGCCAAGCGCATCGCGGCCAGCCGCGTGCGGCGCGCTTCGCTCCCGATGGGCATGCAGGATGTCGTCGACCTCGCCTCGGCGCGCGGCGACCCGGCGCTCGAGGTCAGCGCGCGGGACGAGGGTCGGAACGTGTGGCACGTCGCGCACCGCGTCCTCAGCGTCGAGCAGTGCTCGGCGCTCTGGCTGTTCTACGTCGAGGAGCTTCCCGCGCGCGACGTCGCGCGGATCCTCGAGCGGCGGGAGTCGACGACGCGCGTGCTGCTCTTTCGCGCACGCGAGCGACTCGCTCTCCATCTCGCCGAACCTGCGGCGCCCGGTCCATCCGGAACCGTGCAGCGCTCGTTGGCAGGAGGTCACCCATGAGTTTCGACGCAGACACCCCGAAGAAGTCGGTCCCCCCGAGGGCGTCCGCGCGAGAGGCGGAGCCTCCGCGAGGCGACGCGTTGGCTCTGCGCCTGCTGCGCGACGGGAAGAGCGGACCCTTTGGTCGCCGCGGTGCGGGCGCCGCGCGCATCGTGGCGGCGATCGACGCCGCGGAGCGCGCCGGGCCCGTGCGCGACGCGAAGCCGTTGTGGCGGCGGCCGGCGCCGCTCGCGGCCGCGCTCGTACTGGGGTCGATCGCTCTGTTCGTCTACGACCGCGATCCGGGGCGGCTCGAGCCTCCGGCCGCGGGTCCGACCCGCAGCCTGGCGCTGTCGATCCCGCTCGGGATCGACAAGCTCGTCGGTCGATCGGCCCGCGTGCTCGGCGACGCAGTCGACGAGCCGCTGATGGAGGAGTGCGAAGCGCTCGTGGCCGACGCGGACGGCGTCGCGCGCACCTTGATGAACGGTGTCCCGCGGCCCCTCGTGGCGCGCGTCCGTGCCCTCGGGGCGGCGCTGGTTCCCTGAGAGACGCTTGCTTCCGTAAGATTCGCGGAACGGCCCGGTCGGGACTTGTGCGAGGGGCCGGTTTCGTCGAAGGATGGAGCGCCATGCCCACGCTCGTTTCCCGCGCGACACTGCTCCGCGCCACACTCCTCTGCCTCTTCTCCGCCCTCTCCCTCTCCCTCTCCCTCGCCCACGCGGACGCGCCCGCGGGCGAACGCGGCGGCCCCGGGCTCGCGCTGCGCGCGGCGAAGGTCGTCACGGCCGCGATGGACGGGCCCCTCGTCATCGACCACGGCATCGTCCTGGTCGCGAACGGCAAGATCGAGGCCGTCGGTCGCGCGCGCGACGTCGAGATCCCCGACGGCTACGAGCTCGTCGACTGCGGATCGCGCTGGCTGATGCCCGGCCTGATCGAGCTGCACAACCACATCGGTACGCCGAGCGCGTTCTTCCCCAACGACATCAACGACACGGTCTACCTGGCGAACCCCGGGCTGCGCGTGAGCCCGGGCGTCGTGCCGCGCAACCTCCTCTTGCAGCGTGGCGTCGCGGGCGGCGTGACGAGCGCGCTCTTCATCCCCGGCTCGGGCTCGAACATGGGCGGGCAGGGCATCCTGTTCAAGCTCGGCCACGACACGTTCGAGACGATGCGCATCCGCGACCCAGGCTCGTTGAAGCTCGCGCAAGCCGGCAACCCCGAGCGCTGGACGATCCAGCCCGGCCGCGCCTTCCAGAACTGGAACACGCGCAACACGTTCAAGCGCGGGCTCGCCTACGCGCGCCGTTTCGAAGCGGCGCTCGCGCAGGACGGCGAGGTTCCGGCCAAGGACCCTCAGTGGGAGATCTTCCGCGCCCTGCACGCGCGCGAGGTGCAGGTGTCGACGCACACGCAGTGGCACCAGGTCGTCCTGGCGACGATACGCATCGTGCGCCAGGAGCTGGGCCTCGACGTGTTCATCGACCACGGTTCCTTCGACGGCTACAAGGCCGGAGGCGTCGCCGCCGACGAAGGCGTGCCCGCGATCCTCGGGCCGCGCATGATCAGCAACACCTACTTCTCGCCGACCGCGCTGTTCGGGCTGATGTGGAACGACACCGACGGCGCGATCGTCGGCATCGCCGCCGAGTACCAGAAGCGCGGGCACAAGATGATCGGCTTCAACACCGATTGTGTCGACGGTGGTGCGCTCAACCTGACGCCGCCCCAGGAAGAGCTCTCTCTGCAGGCGGCGATGGCGGTGCGCTACGGGCTCGAGAACTTCGACCTCGAGTCGATCAAGGGCCTGACGATCGTGCCGGCCATCACCTGTGGGCTCGGCGAGCGCATCGGGAGCCTCGAGGTAGGCAAGGACGCGGACATCGTCGTCCTGACCGGCGACGTCGCCGACCCGCGGACGTGGGTCGAGACGGTGTACACCGACGGCAAGCGCGTGTACGACGCGAAGCGCGACGGGCGTTTGTGGTAGGGCCGGCGTTCGCGTAACAGGAACGAGTTGGAGACTCTCAGCGCATCAAGTTGCGCTGGATCCGCATCTGCACTTCCTCGGCGACTTCCGGCCGCTCCTCGCCGTCCTGGGTCGCACCGATGCGCAGGATCGTGCGCGATGCGTCGTAGGGCTCACACGTGATGCTGACGCGCGCGCCGGACACGGTCGCCTCGGCGCGACGGGCGCTTCCGTCGGCCTGGAAGGCCTCGCCGAGCGACCGCAGCGTCGACTGGGTCACGCTCCAGACCGTGTCGAGGTCGCCGGTGACGACCGAGCCGTAGGAGCGCTCGGTCGTGATGCCGTAGCGCGACGCACTCTCCGTCTCTGTGACGCAGCCCGGAAACGCGAGAGGGGCGGCGAGGGCGAGGACCAGGATCGGGACGTGGGGGCTCTGCATGGGGGCAGCGTAGAGCTTCGACACCCCCCGATCCACGGGCGTCGGGTGCCGGATTGAGGAGGTTCGGTCACACCCTGGGCCGTCGTCCGCACTCATGCGCCGATCGAAGTATGGCCCAAAGGCATCACACCACTAGACTGCGAGGATCGCATGGCCTCCAGCTCCCCGAGCACCGACCGCGCTGTCCCCGAACGCCCGAGCAACCGCGAATGGAAGCGCTTCATCGCGCGCACCTGGCGCGGCCGTTGTCCGCGCTGCGGTGACGGGACGCTGTTCGTGTCCCGCTTCCGGCTGCGCGCCGACTGTGAGCACCGCGGGCTCGTCTTCCGGCGCGAACAGGGCGCGATGACCGGGCAGATGTACCTCTCCGCGGTCGTCACCGAGATCCTGGCGGCGGCGCTCGTGCTCGTGATCTTCTTCGGCACCGACTGGGGCCCCGGCCTGTCGATCGCGGTTTCGGTGCCGGTGATCATCCTCTTCAGCTACTGGTTCCTGCCGCGCGGGATGGGCCTGTGGGTCGCGGTCGGGTACATGACGGACATCGCGAATCGCGAGCCCTGGGTCGACGGGCAGTAGATGCCCGAGCTCCCCGAGGTCGAGACGACCGTCCAGCTCTTGCGTCCGCGCGTCGTGGGCCGGCGGGTGAAGGACGCCGAGGTGTTGTGGCCGCGGTCGGTCGGCGCGCTCGATCCGGACGCGTTTCGGCAGGCGGTCGTCGGAGCGCGTATCGCGCGGCTGTGGCGGCGCGCCAAGTACATCGTGTTCGACCTCGAGCGACGCGGCCGGTCCGCTGGTGTGGTGCTTTGCCATTTGCGGATGACGGGCAGGCTCATGGTCGAGGCCGCGCGCCACGACACCGGACCCCATACGCGCGTGCGCCTGCAGCTCGACCGTGGTGTGCTGAGCTTCGTCGACGTCCGCAAGTTCGGCCGCTTTACGTTCCATGCCTCCCCGGACGACGTGTTCGTGAAGCTGGGCGTCGAGCCGCTCGGCGACGGGTTCACCAAGGGCTGGATGCGCCGTGAGCTGCGCGCGCGGCGGCGGATGTTGAAGCCGCTCCTGCTCGATCAGTCGTTCGTCGCCGGGCTCGGGAACATCTACGTCGACGAGGCCCTGCACCGCACGGGCCTGCACCCGCTGCGGCGCTCGGATCGCGTACCGCCCGCGGCGGCGGACCGGCTCGTCGACGAGATCCGTGCCACGCTCGAGGAGGCCGTCGAGCGCGAGGGATCGAGCTTCGACGCCTTCTACCGGACACCCGAGGGTCAGCCGGGGAGCTACCAGCATCAGTTCCGCGTCTACGGGCGGGACGGCAAGCCCTGCCGGACGTGCGGGCGCGTCGTGCGCAAGATCGTCGTCGCCCAGCGCGGTACGCACTACTGCACCCGCTGCCAACCTGCCCCGCGGGGTCGCGGGAGCGCGGGATGACCGCTATCCTCTTGCGCGCCATGATCGATACCAGCGCGTTCAAGAAGGGCGTTTGCCTCGTCTACAAGGACCAGCCCGTGATGATCACCGACATGTCGGTGAGCACGCCGACGGCCCGCGGAGCGAACACCATCGTCAAGACCAAGCTCCGCAACCTGCTCTCGGGCCAGATTCTGAACGAGTCGATCCGGTCGGGGGAGAAGTTCGAGGAGGTCGACCTCGAGCGTCACGACGCGAGCTACATGTACAACGATGGCTCGAAGTGGTTCTTCATGGACGACGAGAGCTTCGAGCAGTTCGAGTTCGAAAAGGACGCGCTCGCCGGCGCCGATGACTACCTCGTCGACGGCGTCGAAGGGCTGCAGGCCGTCCTGATCGACGGGCATGTCGTCAACATTCAGCTGCCACTGGCGGTCGCGATGTCGGTGGTCGAGTGCGACCCGACGATCAAGGGCGCGACCGCCCAGGCGCAGCTCAAGCCGGCCAAGACCGAGACGGGCCTGGTCGTGCAGGTGCCCCCGTACGTCGAAGCGGGCGAGATGATCAAGATCGACACGCGCGACGCGCACTTCATCGAGAGGGTCAAGTCATGAACTGCCCCGAAGCAAGAACACCCCTGAATGCGTTGCTCGTCGCGGTGCTCCTGTCCGGTTGTCCAAGTGAGCCGGCATCGGAACCGGCATCGGAGCCCGCATCGGAGCCGAAGACCCAGGAGGCCCCCGAGACGGCGGCGGAGAAGCCGCGCATCACCTGTCCCCCGTGCGGCATGCAGACGACTCCGCCCGCGGACCTCACCGAGATCGACGGGAAGAAGTTCTGGCTGTGCAACGACCGCTGTGCGGAGCTGGTGCGCCAGGATCCCGAGCGCTTCGCGGAGCACGCGGTGCACGAGTAGCGGGCGGGCTCGGTACTGCCCTAGCGCATCTTCCAGAGCGTGTCGAGCTCCGGTACACCCGGCCACTGCTCGGCGCACAAGGACAGGTACAGCGTCACGTCCTCCGGCGGAAACTGCTTGTCCAGATCCGCGATCGTGCCTGCGATTTTGTCCTTCGCCGGCTTGGCCATGTCGACGTTCTCGATCATGCCGTCCTCGTGCTCGACTCCGGTGCCGTCGAGGAAGCCGGTGACCAGCTCCTTGCATGAGCGCATCAGGTAGCTGCCGAACAGCTCGTACGCGAGGTCCGCCTGGCTCTTGCGTTCGAGGATCAGCTTGGCGCGGCGCGCGCGCTGATCCATGGGGAGCTTGCGGATCGCCTGCGGCCGGAACTTCAGCACCTTGGCGACTTCGCCGTCCAGGGGGCCGAAGCCGTCCTGTTCGAGCGACCGGTAGATGGCGAGAAAGCGCTCGCCGCTCATGGTCTTGAGTTGTTCGATGACCTGCATGGTTCTGTTCCTCGTGGGGCGCGGATTCTAGCGCGGCGCGAGCTCGGCTGAGGCTATGATTCTCGCCCCCGTGGCCCCCTCTCCCAGCTCCGCCCTCCCCCAGGGCAGCGGCTCGAACGGCTTTTCGCGTGCCGAGGCGTCCTACGCCTTTTGCGCCTCGCTCTTCGTGGTCGTCCTCGTCCTGACCAACGTGATCGGGACCAAGCTGTTCGTGCTCTTTCCCGAGGGACGCCCCGACTGGATCATCGGCAGCGGCCCGATCAACCTCACATCGGGCATCATCACCTACCCGGCCACCTTCCTGTTGACCGATCTCGTGTCGGAGATCTGGGGCCGCAAGCGCGCGAGCTTCATGGTGGTCTCGGGCTTCGCGATGAGCCTTCTGATGCTCGGCGTGCTCAAGATGGCGGTGTCCTTGCCGCCCTCGCCGTTCTGGACCAACGCCGGACTCGGCTTCGAGTCGAGCGGCGAGATGCAGCTCGCCTACGACGCTGCGTTCGCGAGCCCCTGGATCCTGCTCGGGGCCTCGATGCTGGCTTATCTCGTCGCCCAGCTCTTCGACGTGCGCCTCTACCACTTCTGGTGGAAGCTGACTGGCGGCCGGCACATGTGGCTGCGCAACAACGGCTCGACGTGGATCAGCCAGCTCGTCGACACGATCATCGTCAACACGATCTTTCTGCACTTCCACTTCCGGATGGCGTGGAGCAACATCGTCCAGATCATCGTCGCGACCTATCTGTGCAAGGTGCTGCTGGCGCTCCTCGACACGCCGCTCATCTACCTCGGGCGGATCTGGGTCGAGCGCTTCCTCGGCATCGAGCACGACGCCGAACGTGCGCGGGCGCCCCTCGCCTGACTGGCTGTCGTAGCGATTGCACACACCGCTCTGCGCCAAACGGCGTAGAGTGAAAAGAGGCCGGGACGACCCTGCCGTGCCGTCCCGACCGGAGAGTATCACCGAAACCTTCCACGAGGCTTCGATGCGGTCGCCCCCGCTGTGGAGCAGATCGACCGTGATCCGGGGGCGACCGTCGGGCGCGCCACGCGCGCGCCCGCCACACCCTCAAGTTCCCTCCGGGAGCGATTCCGCTGGTGGAATCAGCAAAAAAAGTCCTCGAGGACTCTCCGTGGCGCGAGCTGCTACTCCGCGCGGACGTCGCGCACGCGCACCCGGAACGTGACGGGCTTGTCCGCCAGGGGGTGGTTGGCGTCCAGGATCACCGCGTCCGGCTCGACCTCGACGACGCGCATCTCGAGGACGTCGTCCTCCTCGTCCCCTTCGCCCTCCTCGAGCTGCACGGAGATCCAGAGGCCCGGCTCGAGCTCGACGTCCTCGCCGAACTCCTCCCGCGGGACGCTGACGATGCCGTCGGGGTTGAACTCTCCGAAGGCTTCGCCGGGGCCGAACGCGACGTCGAGCTCATCGCCGACGGCCTTGCCCTCGAGCGCCGAGGAGAGCGCCGGTGGCACGTCGCTCGAGCCCTGCACGAACTCGAGCGGGCCGGAGTCCCGGCTGTTCTCCACGACCGTTCCGTCCTCGTCGAGGATCTCGTAGTCGAGCTCAACGACGCAATTGGGCTGGATCTTCAAGTTGCTTGGTCTCCTGGTGTGGGCGTGCCGGCCCCTCGGGTCGTCTCAGGCGAGTCAGGTAGGTGTAGCCGCGCAGGCCGGCCTCGTAGCGGTCCCAGAAGAGGGCCGAGTCCTCGTAGCTCATCCGCCCCTCGTCGAGCGCGTCCTCCACGTGCCTGCGCAGGCCGCGCAGGATGTCCTCCTCGAAGTACTCGACGTACGAGAGGACGTCCTTGACGCGATCGCCGCGCAGGACGTGCGTGAGGCGCGGCTTGCCGGAGGCGTCGACGTCGACGTGCACCGTGTTCGTATCGCCGAACAGGTTGTGCATGTCGCCCAAGATCTCCTGGTAGGCGCCGACGAGGAAGAAACCGAGGAAATAGGGCTCGGACGGCTTCAGCGTGTGCAGCTCCAGGGTGCTCTTCACGTCGCGCATGTCGATGAAGCGCGTGATCTTGCCGTCCGAGTCGCACGTCAGATCGGCGATCGTCGTGTGGCGCGTCGGTCGCTCGAGGTGGCGGTGCAGCGGGATGATCGGGAACAGCTGGCCGATCGCCCACGAGTCGGGGATCGACTGGAAGATCGACATGTTGAGGAAGTACGTGTCCGCGAGGTCGCGCTCGAGGTGCTCGAGGTCCTCGGGGACGTAGTCGAGCGAGCGCGTGACCGCCAGCACCGCCTCGGTCGCGCGCCAGAAGAAGTCCTCGACGCGCGCACGGTCGGGGAGCGTCAGCTGTCCCGTGTTGAACAGCAGCATCGCTTCCTCCCGTAGGTCGAGCGCGTCGTGGTAGGCCTCGAGGTAGTTCTTCGACGTCAGGTCGTCGGTGAGCTCGGCGAGCGAGCTCACGATCTCATGGTCGGCGTCGCCGATCGGTTCGGCCATCTCCGCGCTGGTGAAGGAGCTGGCGCCCATCACTTCGGAGGCGAGCACTGCGTGGTGGGCGACCAGCGCGCGGCCCGACTCGGTCAGGATATTCGGCTCATCGATCTCCGCCGTCCGGCACGCTTCCTTCAGGTTCCAGACGATGTCGTTGGCGTACTCTTGCAGCGAGTAGTTCTTCGACGAATCGAAGTTCGTGCAAGAGCCGTCGTAGTCGATGCCGAGCCCTCCGCCGGCGTCGAACCAATGGATCTTGACGCCCATGCGCGTCAGCCCGACGAGCGTGTTCGTCGCCTCGCGCATCGCCTGCTTGATCGAGCGGATGTGCGTGATCTGGCTGCCGATGTGGAAGTGTTGGAGCTGCAGGCAGTCGAGCATGTCCACTTCCCGCAGGCGCTCGACGACCTGCACGATCTCGCGCGTCGTCAGCCCGAACTTCGAGCGGTCGCCGACCGAGTCCTGCCACCGGCCGGAGCCGCGGAACGACAGCTTGGTGCGCACTCCGATTGTCGGACGCTGGCCGAGTCGCTCGGCGGCGTCCAGCACCGTGTCGAGCTCGGTGTACTTCTCGATGACGATGATCGGCTTGATCCCGAGCTGCTTGGACATGAGCGCCATCTCGACGTACTCCTCGTCCTTGTACCCGTTGCAGATCATGAGCGAGTTGCCACCCGCCTGCAGCGCGATGCCCGCGATCAGCTCCGGCTTGCTGCCGACCTCGAGGCCCATGCCGTGCGCGCGCCCTTCCTGCAGGAGCGTCTCGACGACGAGGCGCTCCTGGTTGACCTTGATCGGGTAAACGCAGCGGTAGGGGGCCTCGTACCCGTACTCGGCGCGTGCCGTGTCGAAGGCCGCGTGGACCTCGCGCACGCGCGCACGCAAGAGCCCGTCGAAGCGCAGCAGGATCGGCGCCGCGACGCCGCGCCTGCAGATCTGTCCAACGAGCTCGAAGACGTCGATCGCGTGCCCGTCGGGGCCCTCGGGATGCACCTGGACGTTGCCGGCCTCGTTGACCGACACGTACCGACCACCCCATTCAGGGACGTTGTAGAGCGACTCGCTCTCGGTTCGTTTCCATTTCGTCATCGTGCGTGCCATTCGGGTTCCGGCGTACTGGCACGGAAGCGGCGGAAGATTATAGGGACCTTGGACTCCAGAGGCCGCCTCGATACTCTCCCGGCCATGACGCGCATCACCTTCACCAAGAGTGCCTCCACCCTCCTGCGCAAGTGCGACGCCCTCCTGATCGTAGCGCCGGCGCGCTGCTTCGCAGACGGCGGGTTCCTCGACTGCCTGCCCGAGGACCTCATGCGCCTCGCCCTGGACCTAGCGTCGGACACCAAGCCGGGCGACGGGGGCGCGGCGGCCGGTACCCTCACCGGGTCCAAGCCGCGCAAGCTGGCGATCGGCGTCCTGCCCGACTCGGTCTCCCGCTACAACTCGCCGGCGCGGGCCGAGGCGATCCGCGCCGTGGTCGCCCAGAGCCAGACTGGGACGAAGGGGAACGCGTCGATCCTGCTCGTCCTCGACGAGGCCGAGCACTACGTCGCGGCGGCGAACGCGATCGGGCGCTGCCTGCCCATGTTCTGCGCCCGCAGCGGCAAGACGCCGGCCGCCACGCTGAGCATCATGGCGATGACGGCTGACGAGAAGCCCCTCGCGGCGAACGCCGTCGTGCAGGAGACGCTCACGAGTACGCGCGAGGCCGCGCGCCTCGTCGACTCGCCGCCGACGGACATGAACCCGCGCGCACTCCAGGCCGCCGCCTACAAGCTCGTGCGCGACCTCCCGCGCGTCACCAAGGCGACGATCGTCGGCGAAGCCTTGATCACGAAGAAGCTCGGTGGTCTGCACGCGGTCGGTCGCACGGCGCGCGAGAAGCCGCGCCTGATCGTGCTCACCTACACGCCGGCCAAGCGCTCGAAGAAGCACGTCGCGCTCGTCGGCAAGGGCATCACCTACGACACCGGCGGCCTCTCGCTGAAGTCGACGCCGGGCATGTGCGGGATGAAGGCCGACATGGGCGGAGCGGCTGCCGTGCTCGGCGCGTTCCGCACGCTGGCCGCCAGCGGCGCTCCGCACAAAGTCTCGGCTCTGCTCTGCGCCGCGGAGAACGCCATCGGTCCGGCGGCGTTCAAGAACGACGACGTCCTGAAGTTTCACTCGGGCAAGACGGTCGAGATCAACAACACCGACGCGGAGGGGCGGCTCGTACTCGGCGATGGCGTCAGCTACGCGGCGCGCGTCCTGAAGGCGGACGTCGTGCTCGATGCGGCGACGCTGACCGGCGCCCAGCTGATCGCGACCGGCAAGCTGCACGCAGCGGTGATATCGAACGACGCCGAGCTCGAGGAGCTGATGGTCGAGGCAGGCCGCACGACGGGCGACCTCGTCCATCCGCTTCCCTTCGCGCCGGAGTTCTACAAGAAGGAGTTCTCGAGCGAGGTCGCCGACATGAAGAACTCGGTCGCGGACCGCATGAACGCCCAGTCGAGCTGCGCCGGCCAGTTCATCTACTGGCACATGGAAGACACCGGTGCGCGCTGGGCGCACGTCGACCTCGCGGGCCCGGCCTTCCCGGGCAAGCGTGCGACGGGGTTCGGGGCGGCGCTACTCGCCGAGGCCGTGCGCCGCTTGCGGTAGGGGAGTCGTAGACGGAGGCTCGACCTCGCCGCCGGGCCCTCGGCGCGAACCACGGGCCTCGAGCCGCGCGAGCAGCGCGGCCGGGTCGCGTTCGCGCATCCAGGTGCCGCGGTCCTCCTCGTCGGCCACGAGGCCGCCCGCGGTCCAGTTCTTCAACAGTTGCTTCACGCGCGCGGTCGCGCCGCGCAAGTCGGCGTGCTTGAGCCGGCGCATCGCGTCCACGTACTCGACCAGGAACGTCGCTGCTTCGGCCGCGCTGACTGTCCGGCCCGAGAAGATCCAGGGGTCGCCCATCGCCGCGTGCCCGACCATCACGTACGCGCAGCCGGTCTCGGAGCGCATGCGCTCGAGGTCAGCGTGGCTGGCGACGCCGCCGTTGCCGCAGACCGGGATGCGCGTGCTCGCGACCGCACGCTCGATCCGCGTCCAGTCGACCGCGGCGCAGTAGTTCTCCGCCTTCGTGCGGCAGTGCACGGTCAGGAGCGCCGCGCCCCCCGCTTCCGCCGCGCGGGCGAGCTCCTCGACGCGCTCCGCGTCGTCGAAGCCGGCGCGGATCTTGGCCGTCACCGGAACGGCTCCTTCGACCACGCGCACGCACGCAGCGACGATGTCCTCCAGCGCGGCGGGATCGCGCAGCACCGCCGAGCCGGCGCAGCTCTTCAAGGCGCCCTTTGCGGGACAGCCGAAGTTGAGGTCGACCAGGGGGGCACCGGCCTCGGTCGCGCTCCGGGCGGAGGCGGTGAGGCACGCGATGTCGCCGCCCATCAGCTGGACTCCGACCGGCATCGGGAAGCGCCGCGGCCCGAGATGGCGACGGATCTCGCGCGGCGTGCGCGGCGCCGCGACGACCCGTACGAACTCGGTGAATGCCCCCCCGAGCTGGCGGGGGTCGTTGCGCTCGAGGACCAGATCGCGGAACGCCGGGTCGGTCACACCTTCCATCGGCGCGAGCAGCCACGGACCGGTGAAGGGGAGGGTGGCGTTCACGGGCGAAATTGTAGGACACCTCGCCTCTCGGACGGGGTACAAAGCAGCGATGGCCGCCCGAACGAGAGACTGGAAACGCTTCACCCATATCGACATCGAGGCCGCGGCGCGGCGCATCGACGGAGTGCTCGAGAGGACGCCGCTCATGGACATCGAGGCGGATCCGCGCATTCAGCTGCGGGCCAAGCTCGAGAACCGGCAGAAGACCGGCGCGTTCAAGGCGCGCGGAGCTTGGAACAACATCTCGCAGCTCACGATCGCCGAGTGCGAGAAGGGCGTGGTCGCGTGCAGCTCGGGCAACCACGGCAGAGCCCTGGCGTGGGCTGCGCGACGCGCCGAGGTCAAGGCGACGATCGTCATGCCCAAGGACGCCTACCCGAACAAGATCGCGGCATGCCGCGAGGAAGGGGCGCAGGTCGTGCTCATGCGGACGCGCCAGCTGGCCGAGGACGAGGCCGCGGCGCTCGTCGCCGAGGGCTGGACGCTCGTGCATCCCTACGATCGCGCCGGGACGATCGAGGGCGCCGGAACGGTCGGGCTCGAGATCGCGGCCGACTGGCCGGAGGTCGAAGTCGTCGTCGTGCCCGTCGGCGGTGGTGGTTTGCTCGCGGGGTCGTCTCTCGCCCTGCGCCGCGCGCTCGGAGATCGCGTGACGGTCATCGCGGTCGAGCCCGAAGGAGCGCCGACCATGAAGCTCGCGCTCGAGGCCGGGGAGCCCGTCACCGTCGAGGAGATCACGACCAACGTGCAGGGGCTGTGCCCGCTCGATGCCGGCAAGCAGAACGTCGAGGTGTGCCGCGAGACGGTCGACGACGTGCTCCTGGTCGACGACGACACGATCTACGCGGCGCAAGCGCGCTTGGTCGACGCCGGCGAGATCGTCGAGCCCGCCGGCGCGGCCGCATGCGCGGCCGTCTTCGACGGCCGCTTGCCCGCCGAGCTGCTCGCGGGACGCGGCCCGGACAACCCGCTGCGCGTCTGCGTCGTCGTCTCCGGCGGCAACCCCGATCCGGAGCAGCTGGAGAGCGTCAGGAGCACGGGGTGAGCCGGGCGGCGCTCCCCCTCCGCGGGATCTTGTCGATAGGGATCCTCGTGCTGGCTGCCGGCTGCGAGAAAGCGCCCGACTCCAGCGCCCCGGAGCCGCGCACCGGCGCTGGACCGGCGCGCGAGGTCGACGATCCGACCGTGATCCTGATCGTCGTCGATTCGGCGCGCCGCGATCACCTGACCCCGTACGGCTACGAGCTCGAGACGACTCCGAACATCGGCGGCATCGCCAGGGATGGGGTCGTGTTCGACGACTGCATCACCCCGTGCACGGGCACGAACGCCGGCCTCGCCTCGTTGCTCACCGGGGAGCTCGCGAGCGACCACGGGGTCGGTTCGCTCAAGGAGGTCGGCCGGCAGCGGCTCGCGGCGCGGCTCGAGACTCTTCCCGAGCGCTTCGCCGCCCACGGCTTCGCGACCTTCGCGGCGGTCGCGCTCCCGCAGCTGGGGCCTCTGTCTGGACTCGATCAGGGCTTCGACGAGTACCGAGCTCCGCGCCCGAACGAAGGGCCGCGCGACGCCCGTCAGGTCTTCTTCGACGCGCGTCCAAAGCTGAGTGAACGGCTCGGCGCGGACGGCGCCGTGTTCGCCATGTTGCACTTCGCCGACGCGCGTGAGCGCGACGCCGCGCCTGCGCCAGCCGGCACGCGCTTCATCGAACGTCACCTCAGGCCGCACGTCGCCGGCAAGGCCGAGCTCGCGCAGATCCTCGACAAGCTGGAGGACGATCCGGACGGTACGGCACGCGAGCTCGCAACCACGCTCGGGCGGGCGCGCGGCTCGGACGCGTACCTCGCGCTCGGCGCGGCGCTCTACGACGGGCGGCTCGCGTTCGTCGACGAGATCGTCGGTGAGCTCGTGGCGCTGCTCGCGGAGCACGGCCGCCTTGAGGACGCTTGGATCGCGGTCGTGTCGACACGTGGTGCCGTGCTCACGCCGCCGCGCGCCACCGGCGGCCCCTCTTTCCTTCCCGAGCTGGCGCGCGTTCCGCTCATCGTGCGTGGACCGCGCAGCGTCGCGATGAACGCCGCGGATCTCGTGCAGTCGCACGACATCATGGCGACGTTGGCTGCGACGTACGAGCTGGGAGCGGCGGGCGCCACCAGCCTCGATCTCGCGGGCGGTGGTGTGCGTGAGCTCGCGCTCTGCGAGGACGCGAGCTTCGTGCGGCGCGCGTGCTTCGGGCGGGCGTACTTCGTCGAGGACGGTTCCAGCCGTGGCGCGGCGGTCTTCGAGCGCTCCGGCTCGTTCGTTCCGCGTCCGGCCGACCTCGAGGGAGACGCGGCCGCCGAGGTCGCGCGTCTCCAGGAGGAGCTGGCGGGATGGTCGCGCCCCTGGGCGCGCTGGTCGTTCACGACGGGCGCGGAGACGGCGGCCAAGGTCCGCTGGCGCGTGCTCGACGGCTACACGCGGTCGGCGGCGGTCGGGGGGCAGCCCGTCGCCGGCGTGCGCCCCAACGCCCTCTTGGGCGAGGCCACGCTCGCCACCAGCGAGGAGCTGGAGCTGTTCACGAGTCGGCGCGACGCGCCGGCGCGGCTGACGCTGGAAGCCGAGGGGCTCGACGAGTCGCGCGTCTGGATGGGCGCGCGTCCCTTGAGCGAGCTCATGGTTCCGCGCGTCCCCGCCGGCGACGAGGCCTGGCCCGCGCAAGCCGAGGACGCACCGGCACCCGCCGTCGACCTGCAGCGGCGCTCGGGCAGCTGGTGGAAGCTGCGCGTCGGCGCTCCCGACTCGGGCGTGACGGGCGCGGTCGAGGTCCTGTTCGCCGTGTGCCCGCCTCCGACCAGGCGCGGGGACGAAGTCGAATGGAGCCGCGGCGGGACGGTCACCGACGCGTGGGTACCGGGCCGGACCGACGCCGTGCGGCTCTCCGGTCAAGCTCCGTTCGAGGTCGAGCTGCAGGTGAAGCCGAAACAGGACCTCGCGCTCGCGGTCGCGATCGACGGGCGCGTCGTCGCGGCACACGAGATCCGCATCGGCGAGAGACGCTTCGCGCCCAAGGGCAGGATCGACCTGTACGTGCCGGACTGGGTAGAGGGGGTGACCGAGTTCCTCGCCGAGCCCGGGGCCGATTCAGGGGCAGAGCCCGGGGCCGATTCAGGGCCGGCGGCAAACGCACTCGTCGTCCGCCGTGGCGTCCCCGGTGACCAGCGAGCCCCGAGCCCAGCCGAGCTCGAGCTCCTGCGCGAGCTCGCGGGCGACGAGTAGGCGAGAGCATGAAGCGCGTCGTGCTGTGCCGGCCCGAGGGCCCCCGCAACGTCGGGATGATCCTGCGCATTGCACGCAACTTCGGACCGTGCGAGCTCGCGCTCGTCGCGCCCGAGCGCGCTTCGATCCTGGTCCACCCCGAGTTCGAACAGATGTCCCACGGCGCCGACGAGGCGCGCGCGGCGGTGCTCTGCTTCGACACACTCCAGGAAGCGCTCGCGGAATGCACGTCGTCGGTTGGGTTCTCGGCGCGTGTGCGCGGGACGCGTGTGCGTGACGATTGGCGCGACATGCGCGGTGAGCTCACCTGCATCGCCGACGAGGGTGGCGAGCGGCTCGCGCTCGTCTTCGGCAACGAGGTGACGGGACTCACCGCGGACGAGGCTGCGCTCTGCCAGCGGCTGGCGCACGTGCGCACGGCGAAGGAGCACACCTCGCTCAACCTCGCGGTGTCGACCGCGGTCGTGCTGGCTGATCTCTTCACCGGCCGTGCGGTGCACGACCACGAGCCGGGGGCGAAGATGCTGAACGGCGACGGGCGCGAGTTTCTCAAGGCGCGCCTGAAGGAGGTCTTCGCGGGCCGGATCGCGCGCACGCCGGCCGCGGCCAAGGACATCACCGCCGCGATCGATCGCGTGTTCTCGCGCGCGCCGCTCGAGAACCGCGACGCCCGTGCGTGGCATTTGATGCTGAAGGCGCTGGGTTCGGACATGGAGCCGGGCGATTTGGGCTTGCGTCCGAGCACGAAAGCCGCGCGCCGCAAGGACGCGTTGCGCAAGCACGGCGTCGATCCCGAGGCCTGAGACCGTTCGTGATGTTCAGTCGTCCGTTCGCGCGATCGTGAGCGGCTACCCCATGAGCCGATTGTGCGTCCGGGGCGTCGCGAGTAGGTTGGAGTCGTCGAGCGCCGGGCGCGGAGGTCTCCAACTCCCGCCGGATTCCTCCCGTTCGATCCCTGCCCCCAGGGGACCGCTTCAACCCCCAGGAGCCTCGTGCTCCACTCAGCTTCTCGAACCAGGAGAACTCCATGGTGATCCAGCAATCGAGCGCTCGGCGCGCGCTCGGCGCCCTAGCGTTCCTCTCACTTGCGGCGACAGCAGCACTTGCGGACGGACCCGCGAACCAGATCGATCTAGCCAATCTCACCGCGGGCGTCGACCCCCTTACTCGCATCAACGGTTTCGATCAGGACCTCGGCGATCGCGGCGTCCCGGTCGCCGCCGGCGGTGACATCGACGGCGACGGCTTCGAAGA
This sequence comes from bacterium, assembly GCA_024226735.1. Taxonomy (GTDB): domain Bacteria; phylum Planctomycetota; class UBA1135; order UBA1135; genus JAAELL01. Next base: position 23,634 of record JAAELL010000327.1, read on the forward strand.
CTTCGCCGTCGGCTACTTCCTCTCCGATCCGCTCGGGCGCACCGACGCGGGCGAAGTCGAGCTCATCTTCGGCAACGGCGCGATCGCGGACAACATCGACCTGACGGTCAACCACCCGCGCGTGCTGCGCATCATCGGCTCGGGCAACCTCAATGCGCGCGAGGGTGCGGGCAGCGAGATCTGGATGGGCGAGATCACGGGCGACAACCTGTACGACCTGATCATCTGCCGCCAGAACTACTCGATCAACGCCGGCGGCCAGCGCCTCGGGGCCGGCTCGGTCGCGGTCATCGTCGGAAGCCCGATGCTGAAGACGCTCGCGGCGAGCAACACGACGATCGATCTCGCGAGCCCGCCCGCCGGCGTGACGGTGTTCGACATCGTCGGTCCGCACTCGAACTCGCGCCTCGGCATCTGGGCACGCGTCGCCGACGTCGACGGAGACGGCACGGACGACCTGATCGCGCCGGCCGACCAGGAGACCTCGCACGGCGACACTCACGCCGGCGCCGCGTACGTGATTCGCGGCGGGCCGCACCTCAACCAGAACGCGCAGGTCGACCTCGCGAACTACGGCTCGACGATTCTTGCGGGCAACATCGCGCGCATCCTTCCGCCGAGCGGCTCGGCGCACTTCCACCTCGGCTCGACCAACCAGGGTGGCGATCTCGACGGCAACGGGCGCGCGGAGGTCCTGCTGTCGGCGGCGCTCAACCGCTCGGGCGCGGTCGTCGGCCCGACGGGCAACGGCGGCTCGACCACGCATGCGACCGGTGGCGCTGACCCCAACGGCTGGGCGTTCATCGTCTGGGACGACAACTTTCCCGCGCCGCCCTGGTCGGCCGGATTCACGATCGACCTGACCAACCCGCCCGGCAGCCAGACGATCATCCGCGGCGGAAGCAACAACGACACGTTCGGCGAGGAGCTACTCGGTGGCCTCGACTACGACAACGACGGCAACGCCGAGTTCTTCGTCGGCGACCTGACCGGCGATGGCACTGGCGGCTCGCGCCCGACGTCCGGCGTCGGCTACGTCTTCTACGACGCGGCCGCGCTCAAGGGCCTCGACTTCGTCGTCGACAACGCCGCGGGCCAGGGCCTGACCGTCACGACGATCCTGGGCCCCAGCAACGGCGCGATCGGCGCCGACACCGTTGCCCACGGCGACTACAACGGTGACGGGATCGGCGACCTGCTCTTCGGATCCCCGACCGACAGTCCGTTCGGGCGCAGCGGCGCGGGTTCCGTGCAGCTCATCTACGGCGGCCAACAGTGGCCCGCGGTCATCGACACTGCGCCGAACGCGTTCCCGCCGGCGACCCAGGTCCTCGTAACCGAGGTCCTCGGCGTCGAGGGTGCGGGCGGCGGCGGCTCGGGCGACACCTTGTGCTACAGCGCCTCGGCGGGCGACATCGACGGTGACGGTCGTCAGGACCTCGTCGTCAACGAGATGCGCGGCGACGGCCTCGTCGGCGGCACGACCGACGCCGGCAACCTCGTGATCATCAGCGGGGAGTTCGCCGAGCCGAACCTCGAAGTGCTGGTCATCAGGCTCCCCGGCGGGGCGCCGGACCTCCTCAACCCGAACGGCGAGAGCGTCGCGGTATCGATCGCGGAAGGGGCGCCGGGCGACCTGATGGTCGGTTCGGAGCGCCTCGTCTACGATGCCGGTAGCGGGACGGTGACGGTGCCGCTGACCGACAACGGCGGGGGCAACTACACGGGGACGTTCCCCGGGTTCATGTGCGGCACGTCCGTCTCGTGGTACATCGCCGCCGACACGGTCGGCGGGCTGACCTTCACCAGCCCGACGGGCGCGCCGGGCGAGTCCTACGCATCGGTCGCGGCCGTGGGCGAGACGAACCTCGCCTCGCACGACATGGAGGCCGGCGCCGGCTGGACTTCCGGCATGCCGGGCGACGACGCGACGACGGGCATCTGGGAGCGCGGCGACCCGAACGGGACGGACGCGCAGCCGGAGAACGACCACACGCCGAGTCCGGGTACGGACTGCTGGTTCACGGGCCAGGCCGCACCCGGCGCCGGCAACGGCTCGAACGACGTCGACGGCGGCACGACGACGCTGTTGTCTCCGGTCTTCGATCTTTCGGGGGAGACCAACCCGTCGATCGCGTACTGGCGCTGGTACTCCAACAGCGAGGGGACCAACAACGATGACGTCTTCCGCGTCGACATCACCGACGACGGAGGCACGTGGGTGAACGTCGAGACGCTCGGGCCGAACGGACCGGACGTCGTCGGCGGCTGGATCCGCCACTCGTTCCGCGTCCTCGACGTCCCGGGTATGAGCCTGACGAACCAGGTGCAGATGCGCTTCGTCGCGTCGGACCTCGGGCAGGGCTCGATCGTCGAAGCGGCGATCGATGACCTCTCGATCGACGAGGTCATCTGCGACACGGGTTTGGGCACGCCGTACTGCGACGTCGTTCCGAACTCGTTGGGCCTCGAGGGCATGCTCACCGCGTCCGGCAGCAACGCCGCCGCGGACAACGACGTGACGCTCGAGGCGACCGACCTGCCGCCGAACCAGTTCGGCTACTTCCTCGTGAGTCCGATCCAGGGGTTCATTCAGAACGTCCCGGGTAGCGTCGGCAACCTGTGTCTCGGCAACCCGGTCGGTCGCTACGTCCAGCAGATCCAGAACAGCGGACCGGCTGGTGCCTTTAGCGTGCAGATCGATTTGACCAGCACACCGATGACGCCGCCCGTGGCCGTGATGCCGGGCGAGACCTGGAACTTCCAGGGCTGGTACCGCGATTTCTTGGTCTTCCAGACCTCGAACTTCACGAACGGGTACTCGATCCTGTTCCAGTAGGCCGAATCCGTATCTGAGCCACTGGAAGGCCCGGCACCCGCGAGGGGCCGGGCCTTTCGCCTTGTTATGCTCTCGGGCGATGGTTCGACTCTCACGCATCTACACCAAGACTGGTGACGATGGGACGACCGCTCTCGGTGACGGGACGCGGCTCCCCAAGCACCACCTGCGGATCGCCGCCTACGGGACCGTCGACGAGACGTCGTCGGTGATCGGGCTCGCACTGACGAGCGGGCTCGAGGAGCGCTTCGCCGCGTGGCTGCGCGAGGTCCAGAACGATCTGTTCGACGTCGGCTCCGACCTGTGCGTGCCCGGCGAGGCTGGCGAGAAGCTGCGCATCACACCCGACTACGTGGCGCGTCTCGAGGCGCACATCGACGAAGTGAACGAGAGCCTCGAACCGCTGGAGTCGTTCGTCCTGCCGGGCGGCTCGCAGCAGGCGGCGTGGCTGCACTTGGCGCGCACGACGTGCCGTCGTTGCGAGCGCATCGTCGTGGCACTCTGCGAGGGGGACGACGAGGAGGGGCGCGTCAACGGCGAGGTCGTACGCTACCTCAACCGGCTCTCCGATCTCTTGTTCGTTCTGGCGCGGGCGGTGAACGACGGCGGCAAGGCCGACATCCTGTGGAAGCCCGGGGCCAACAAGGCGCCGGACGCGGACGAGTGAGCGCGACGGGATGTTCAAGCTCGACCACTTGACCGATGCGAAATGGGTGGCGCGCGTCGCCGCCGAGCCCCTCGCGTTGCTGTCCGATCACGCTCTCTGCGAGCTGAAGGCCGCCGCTTCGGCGCAGTCCTTGATCGCGAAGAACCCCGAGCGGCGCGAGCTCGTGGAGGGGCTCGCCGAGGTGTCCGTCGAGGAGATGGAGCACTTCCGGCGCGTCGTGGGTGTGCTGCACGCGCGCGGCGGCACGCTCGGTCCGGCACTGCCGAGTCCCTACGCCGACGGCCTGCACCGCGCGGCCAAGCGGTCGCGTTTCGACCAGCTCTTGGACAGGCTCGTCGTCGCCGAGCTGATCGAGGCCCGTAGCCTCGAACGTTTCCACCTGCTCGCGACCCACCTCGAGGACCGCGAGCTGGCGGAGCTCTACGGCTCGCTGATGGCCTCGGAGGCCGGGCACCAGGCGTTGTTCGCCAAGCTCGCGCGGCGCTACTTCCCCGAGGCGGTTGTCGTACGGCGGGAAGCGGAGCTGCGGGCAGAAGAGGGAGCGCTCATCGCGCGGCTCACGTTCGCGCCGTGCATGCACTCGGGACTCGCGCCCGGACCGGTCGCCAGCGACCGAGCCTGATCTCCGCGGGATGCTCTTCAGCTCGACCGTATTCCTGACGCTCTTCCTGCCGCTCGTCCTGCTGCTGTATTTCGGCCTGCCGAAAGTGCTGCGGAACAGCGTGCTGCTGCTCGCGAGCCTGTTCTTCTACGCCTGGGGCGAGGCGTTCCTGGTCGTCATCATGTTGGCCTCGATTGCGGCCAACTTCGGGTTCGGATTGTGGGTTGAGCGCGCGCGCGAGCGCGGCGGGGCCAAGCTCGCAGTCGCCGCGGCGGTCGTCTTCGACCTGGGGCTCCTGTTCGTCTTCAAGTACGCGAACTGGATCTGGGGCCTCGTCTCGGACGATCCGCTGGCAGCGGTGTTCGGCCCCACGCTCGTGCGGCTCGGCCTCCTGCCGGAGCTGCCGCCGGACGACTGGAGCATCCGTCTGCCGATCGGGATCAGCTTCTTCACGTTCCAGGCGATGTCGTACGTGATCGACGTCTACCGGCGCGACGGTCCCGTGCAGCGCAACCCGATCCACTTCGGCGTCTACATCGCGCTGTTTCCCCAGCTCATCGCTGGGCCGATCGTGCGCTACCGCGACGTCGCGCTCCAGATCGTGGATCGGGTCGTGACGCTCGATGGGTTCGCATGGGGCGTGCGCCGGTTCTTGATCGGGCTCGGAAAGAAGGTGCTCGTCGCGAACGTCGTCGCTCAGGTCGCCGACGGGATCTTCGGAACGCAGGCCGCCCCCGGCGTACCGGCGCACGAGCTCACGGTCGGCGTCGCGTGGCTGGGCCTTCTCTGCTACACGATCCAGATCTACTTCGACTTCTCGGGCTACTCGGACATGGCGATCGGGCTCGGACGGATGTTCGGGTTCCGGTTCCTCGAGAACTTCGATCATCCCTACGTCGCGCGCAGCATCACCGAGTTCTGGCGGCGCTGGCACATCTCGCTGTCGTCTTGGTATCGCGACTACCTGTACATCCCGCTGGGCGGCAACCGGCACGGGCCTGGTCGCACCTACTTCAACCTCGTGCTCGTGTTCTTCCTGTGCGGTCTGTGGCACGGGGCGAGTGCGAGCTTCGTGGTCTGGGGCCTCTACCACGGCGCCTTCTTGGTGATCGAGCGGCTAGGTCTCGCGCGCGTGCTCGGGCGCGCGCATCCGGCGCTGCGTCACCTCTACCTGCTCCTGGTCGTGATGGTCGGCTGGGTCTTCTTCCGTGCCGACGACTTCACGTACGCGTCCGCGTACGCCGCGACCCTGTTCGGGGCGGGTGCCGAGGCGAGCGGCGTGTGGGCGGTGGGGCACTTCTGGAGCCCGCTGCTCGCGATCGGGCTGGCCTGTGGCGTCATCGGTTCGACGCCGTGGCAGCCGCGACTCGCCGCATGGCGGGCGCGCACCAGCTCGGCCGGTCTCGCGCTGGCCTACGAGGCGAGCGCTCTGGTGTGCCTGCTCTCGATCCTCGTACTTTCCGCGCTGGAGCTCGCGGCCGGCTCCTACAACCCGTTCATCTACTTCCGCTTCTGATGGACTCGATGACGCACACGGACGGGATCAGGCTGGAGAAGCCGCGGCGCGCCGCGAACGTCCTGCTCGTCGCTTTGTTTCTCGGCGTGCTCGTCACGCCGCCGGCGCGCCAGCTGTTGCGCGGCGGCGACTACGCGGCGGAGCTGCGAAAGGCCGAGCGGCGCGGTGCGGCGCCCTTTCCGAAGCAGCCCGCGAGCCGCACCGAGATCGAGAGTTGGCCGCGCGGTTTCGACGCCTGGTACGCCGACGCGCTCGGTTTCCGCGAGCCGCTCTTGCGCGTGCACAACCGGCTCTTCTGGTTCGGTCTGGGCGTTTCGCCGAACCCGACGGTCAAGCGGGGCAGCGACGGTTGGCTCTTCTTCTCCGGGCATGAGACGCTCGAGCAGATCCGCGGTGCCCACCCCTTCACCGAAGACGAGCTCGCCCAGTGGCAGCGCGTCTTCGAACGGCGTCACGCTTGGCTCACCGAGCGCGGCATCGAGTACTTGTTCGTGCTCGGGCCCACGAAGGGGCGCGTGTACTCCGAGCGCCTGCCGGCGGCGTTCCGGCCGAGGCAGCCCGGGCGGCTCGAGCAGTTCCTCGCGCACATGCGCGAAGCGAACAGCCCCGTGCCGATCCTGGACCTGCGCGAGGACCTGGTCGCGGCAAAGGCCGGCGACGTGCCGGCCGAAGGGGACTTCGTCTACTACCCGCTCGGTACCCACTGGGGGCACCGCGGCGCGGTCGTCGCGACGCGCGCGATCGTGCGCGCGCTCGGGGGCACCGTGATGCAGGGCGTCGAGCCACCCGAGCTGGACGGCTTCGTGCGGCGCAAGGCAGGGACGCAGGGCGACACGTGGGCCGAGCGCCTGTACCTCGAGGACCGGCTGATCCAGACGAGCTGGGTCTACGCGCCGAAGCGGCGCGAGTTGAAGTCGCAGAAAATCCCGCACACGCGCTTCGGCGAGCGCTACCGCCAGCCGGATCTTCCTGACCTGCCGCGGGTCCTGATGCACCACGATTCGTACGCACGGCTCGTGCGACCGCTGCTTGCACGGCACGCCTCCGAGCAGGTCTCGTACTGGAGCCACGCATGGAATCTCGCGCGCATCGAGCTCGAGAAACCAGACGTCGTCGTCGACCTGGGCGTCGAGCGCATCTTCGTCACCGCGACGCCCCGTTTCCTGTCGATCGAGAGCCAGGGCGAGCTCGAGGCGAGCTTCGAGGCGTCGAACGAGACGGTGTTGACCGTCGGCGAGGCGCGCACGTTCGCGGCCATGCAGAAGTTCGAGCTGTTCGACACGCCGCTGCTCGCCGCTTTCGACTCCGCCGAGCGGGACCTCGTCGTGCGCGTCGACGTCCGTGCTTCCGGGCCCGGCCTGCTCGAGCTATTGCTGCCGGTGGGGGAGCGCTTTCCCCGCGCGCGCGCCGTGCATGTGTACGTCGATGCGGAGCGCCGCGTGCTCTACGTGCGCGTTCCCGGGCGCCGCGCAGGTGCGGGACCGTTCCGTTTCGGCACCGAGCACCGCGCTGGGGAATGGACGGTCCACGCGGTCGAGGCACGCGTCGTTCCGCGCTTGGAGGCTCCACGATGACGGCCGGCGTCAAGGCGCTGCACGTGTTGGTCTCCGGCAGGGTCCAGGGCGTCGCCTTTCGCTGGCACACGCGCGATGCCGCGCGTGCGATCGGGGTTCGGGGCTGGGTGCGCAACGTGGACGACGGCCGGGTCGAGGTGCACTGCGAGGGGCCGGAGGACAAGCTCGAGCTGTTCCTGGCCTTTCTCGCGGAGGGGCCGCCCGCGAGCCGCGTTACGGGTCTCGAACGTGAACCGGCGGGGACGCAGGGTGCGGACTCCTTCGAGATCGTGCGCTGAGGTACCGCATTGATATTCTGGTAGGCCACATGAAGAAGCTCATGCTGCCGCTCATGGCTTTGGCACTCTCGGCGACGTCCACGGCCGGCGTCCAGGACGAGTCCGCCGTCGGTTTCGCCAAGGGGCGCTTCCTACCCGACCTCGAGCTGCCGACGATCGACGGCGAGCGCACCGTGCGGCTCTCGTCGCTGCGCGGCAAGAAGCTGCTGCTCGTGCAGTTCGCCTCGTGGTGAGCGGGTTGCCGCCAGCACGTGCCGGTCTGGCACGAGGCCCTGAAGGCCGCCCGCAAGCGCGACGACTTCGTGATGATCGGCATCACGCAGGAACAGCACCCCGACCGTTGCCGCCTCTACGCGCAGTGGCAGGGGATCGACTGGCCGATCCTGTGGGACCCGTTCAACCTCACCGACAGCTACGCGGTGCCGATCTTCCTGGGCGTCGACGAGATCGGCTTCGTGCGCGAGCAGTTCCACGCGCGCAAGGGGCAGGAGGCGTTCGCGGCATTCCTCGACACGATGTACCCCGCGAATCAGGTGCCGCCCGCGGGCGTGCCACCGACGTTACAGGCGCAGACGAAGGAGGCTGCCCAGGGCCGTGGGTCGGCGCTCGCGCGCATGCTGTGGGGCGGTCACGAGGTCTACGACGAGGCGATCGAGGCGTTCACCGCCCGAGCCGTGGAGGGTGACGCGACTGCACGCGACAGCTTCGAGCTCGGCGTCGCGCTGCGCCTGCGCTACGACTCGCTGGCTTTCCGCCCCGCCGACTTCCAGGACTCGCTCGCCTCCTGGACTCAGGCTCTGACGATGCAGCCGCGACAGTACATCTGGCGTCGGCGCATCCAGCAGTGGGGGCCCGTGCTGGACAAGCCGTACCCGTTCTACGGGTGGGTGGCCGAGGCGCGGAAGGCGATCGAGGACCGTGGCGAGAAGCTACACCCCGTCGCGGTCGGACTCACCAGCTCCGAGCTCGCGCGCAAGTCGAACGAGATGCCGCCCGTGGGCGTGCGCGGCGTGAACCCCGATCCCGAGGGCAAGATCGAAGCGGATCCGGGAGCTCTCGTCCACATCGAGAGCGCGGCGGCGCTGCACACCGGCATCGCCGGGGGCCGCGCGCGCATTCCCGCCGGGACGGCGCGCATTCACGTCGCTCTGCGCCCGGACGTCAAACGAGACGTGCACTACTCGAACGAGGCGGGCCCGGTGCAGGTGTGGGTCGAGGTCCCGGAGGAGTGGCGCATCGACCGGAACCTCTTTACGGTCGCCGGACCGCCCAACACCGAGAGCTCGAGCGACGTGCGCCGCTTCGATTTCGAGGTCGTCCCCCCGCTCGGTCCTCCGCCGGTCGGCGTGAAGTTGAAAGCCTTCGCGCTCTACTACGTCTGCGACGGCGAGGACGGCCTCTGTGTCTATCGCCGGCAGGACTTCGAGATCCCGATCCCTCTCCCTGCGCTCGGTGGCCCGCCGGACACGGATGAAGGACGCTGAAGTTTGAGGGAATAACACGCTCCCCGCGGGGTCCCTGGACGGACACACCCTGACGGCGGATCTGGCAGCCGCACGCCGAGAACCGTACTCGACGACCATGATCCACGACCGCACGCTCACGCGCGCCATCGCACTCTTCGCATTCGCCGCTACCTTCCCCGCCTGCAGCACCCTGGCTCCGGCTCCCGACCCGAGCCCGGTCGTGCGCGGTCCGCTGCACATCCGCAACCAGCACCCGCTGGCGCTGAACGTGCTCTCGTTGCGCCCGAGGCGTGCGGCGGTGCAGGAGCGCGGCAGCCCCGGCTACGCGGTCGACCTCGCATACGCCAGCATCTTTGAGGTCGACGACGACCTCACCGAGGGCGACGAGGTCTCGTTCGACGGCGAGCTCCTGCGCAGCTCGGCGCGCGCGCGCTTCGGGCTCGGACGCGGGACTGACGTCGAGGTCGAGGTCGCGGCGCTCTACGGAACGAGCGGGTTCCTCGACAGCTTCATCGACGACTTCCACGACGCGACGCTGCTGCCCGGTGGCGGCCGCTCGAGCACGGACAGGGACCAGTTCGACATGGCGCTCGCGCACGAGGGCGAAACCGCGTACGGCCTCGAGGAGGACCGCGTCGGCTTCGGCGACCTGCCGGTCGTCGTCACCCACGCGGTGCGCGACGAGGACGACGATGGCCCCGCCGTCGCGATTCGCTTTGGAATCGAGCTGCCGACCGGTTCCGAGGACCGCGGCTTCGGCAACGGGGCGCTCGACTTCGGCTTCGGTGTCCTCGCCGAGCGCAGCTACGGCCGCTGGTCGCTCTTCGGCGCCCTCGACTACGTCGCCCCGAGCGAGTCGGACGCCTTCGAGGACGCGAACTTGGAGCTGCTCGACATCTTCCAGGGCCAGTTCGGGGTCGAGTACCGCTGGCACGACCGGATGTCGGTCCTGGGCCAGCTCTTCCTCACTACGCCGATGGTCGACGAGATCGACCTCGAGGAGATCGATCGCGAGGTGCTCTTGTTCGGCGCCGGGTGCGCGTGGGACTTCGGTGAGAGCGCGCGCATGTACGCGGTGTTCAACGAGGACCTGGTCGCCGCCGCGGGGCCCGACTTCTCGGTCCTCGTGGGAGTGTCATGGGGTTTCTGATGCGCCGTTCTCCGCGCGGCCTCGCGTCCGTCCTTGCCTTTCCGGGGTCCAGACCGGCGATCTCTCCGGCGACCGCGCCATCGTCTGGGCGCGCGCGGGCCGGCGGCGCTCGTCGACACCGACTTCACGGCCAAGCTCGACCTCGCGGGTCTGCCTCCCGGCCAGAAGGTTCACTTCCGAGCCACGATGGCACCGCGAACGACCAGGAAGAGCCCGGCGCCAAGACCGCGTTCCTTGGACGTGAGCAGCTGCGCTGGCTCGAGCGCGCCCTCCTCGCCTCGAACGCGACGTGGAAGATCATCGCGTCGGACATGCCGATCGGCCTCGTCGTCACCGACGGGAAGGACTTCGAGAACTGCGCCAACGGGAACGGGCCGCCCCGTGGACGCGAGCTCGAGATCGCTGGGCTTCGCTGACGAAGTGTCCGCTGCCGTAACCGACGTGGGAGACCTCGAGCGCCCACCCGCCGGGCCCGTCGCGGTACAGGTCGACGCGGCCGTCAGAATCCCCATTGGGATACCCGATGAACAGCACGTCGTCGTCGATCAGGTAGGGGTCGGCTTGGCTGGTTCCCTGGGGCACGAACGGCGCACCCTCGGGGACCCATTGGCTGCCGCCCCGACGCCAGATACGGAGCTCATCGGTCGTGGGGCTCATCGCCGACAGCCGCTCGCCGTTCCACTGCAGCGAGCCGTGTTGCACGTCGAACCCGGGTTCCCCCATGAGCTGGACGTCGCATTGGGTGTCGGACGGCGGCGAGAGCGAGCGCGGCGGCGAATAGACGCACGGCGAATAGGGTCGGGGGAAATGGGGGACGGAACGACTCCAGCCCCTTTCTTTGCCGCCCGCTTCAGCACCATTGGCAGCGTGCGCCACGGCCGCGATCGGCCGTCCCTACGCCCCGAGCCGCATCAACCGCTGCAGGAGCGATAGCTTCTTCGGCTGCGCCTCGAACTGCTTGCAGTCCCCGCGCAGGTTGATCTTCTTGTGGTTGCCCGGGATCTGCTGCTGGTCGAGGAAGGCCTCTTTTTGCGTCACGACGAGGTTGTCGGGGTGCCAGCACCCCGTGCGCAGCGCCTGGTAGGGGGCTTCGCGGAAGTGACGGCAGTCGGAGCACTTCACCTTGATCATGGCTTCGAGGGGCAAACGCGACATCTCAGGAGGCCGGTCGAGGGCCTACGGGCGAAACAAGATAGTGACCTCGGTCCGGATCGGCCAGCCGCGCCCACGAACTTCGTCCCAGTTGCCCTTTACCGGGTGATCTGCTCGAGCGCGTCCTGGGCCGCCCTACGCACCTTGGCTTCCTGGTCCCGCAGCTTGCGCCGCAGGGCAACCAGCGCTCCGCGCGCCTCTGTCCCGAAGCGACCCAGGCAGAGCGCCGAGCGAGCGCGGACGTCGGGCGAGCGGTGGTCCAGGAGCGCCGTGAGCGCCGCCGCGTGGGACTCCGGGAGCGTCTGCATCTCCACCTGTGCGTCGATCCCGAGCAGGACGGTGCGCGTCGGCTTGGGGCGCGGTTGCTCGGCGATGCCGCTTCGGACCACCGCCGCGAGCTCGGGCGGCAGGGGGCGCTGCCCGTTCTGGCACAAGCGGAACAACGATCCGGCGGCCAAGAGGCGCGCGTCGAGCTGGCGATCATCGAGCGCGGAGACGAGCCGCGGCCAGAGCTCTTCACACGTGTAGGTGAGGCTCGGCACGAGCGCGAGCGCGCGCAGGCGAACGCCCGGGTGCTCCGACGCGAGTCGCTCGAGGACGAGCGGTGCGACCTCGTCGGCACGACGTTTGAGCCACGGCACGGCCCCGAGACCCGCGGCTTGCGTCTCGACGCTGTCGCCGGCGAGCGCGGACCGCACGAGCTCGACGGCGTCGCTGCGTCCGCGCACCGCGAGCCCGAACAAGAGCCGCGTGTCCGACCACGCGCCGAACGCGAGGCCGCCCTTCTCGGGGACCGTCCGGATCACGCCAAGGAGTTGGCTGGGGTCGTAGGCGCCGAGGCACGCCAGCGTGACGAGCGCCTCGACGCGGAGCGCGTTGCGCGCGTCCTCGATACGCGGCGGCTTCATGCGCCGCGGCCGGCGGTCGAGGTCGAGGCTCAGGCCGCTGGGCGCGTCGACCTCCGCGCGATCGGCTTCGAGCCGTGCCTCGAGGTGCGCGCCCGCGAAGGCGAGCGGCAGGTCGGGGACCGCGTCTTGGCGCCCGACGAGCGGCGCTACGTCCCGCAGGGCGACGACGCTGTGCGGTCCGACGTGGACGAGCCCGCGCAAGGCCTCGATGCGGATCGCGATGTGCGGACTGTCGAGCGCACCGATCAGCCCACGCACGCCGTTCGGTCCCGACCGCACGAGCCCCGCGACCGCGCTCTTGGCGGGCCCGTAGTCGCGCCCGCGTGCCGTCCGAGAGAGCTCGGTCGTGTCCTGCGCCCTGGCGACACCCGCCAGGACGATGCCCAGTACGGCGGCCAGTACGGGGGCCAGTCTGATGCAGGTTACGAGACTGCGGACTCTGGGGTTCACGGTACGTTCAGGGACTCGGTCAACGGACGGTGACTTCGCGACTGACGTTGCTGGCTTTCTCGCCCTCGAACCTGATCGTCGCCTCGCCGCGGCCACGCACGAACCAGCGTACACGGACGACGCCGCGTCCGCCGACTCCGTTCTCGCTCAAGAGGCGTTCGGGCTCACGCTCGGCGAGCTCGATCGCTTCGGGACGGAAGCGGTCGGTGCGAAAGCCCCCCGCGAGGACCTCGACGCCCTCGATCGAGAATCGGTCCGGAGTCCCGATCTTCTGCTCGGCCGTCCGCGCGCTGCGCGTCGGGATCGCGCGCAGGTTGCGGAACTCGACGTCGATCGTGCGCACTCCGCCGCTGCCCTCGCCGACGACGACGTTCTCGATCACGACCTCCGGCATCGCTTCGGCGTGCACGAGGCAGAACAGGGCGTTGCGGTGCGTCTCCTCCTCGATCAGGAACGAAGGCGGCACACGGCCGACATCCTTCTTGAACCCGCCGATCTCGATCGGGCCGTAGCGCGGATGGTCGAAGGGCTTCCAATCGATGAAGCCGTCGCCCATCAGGAGGTGGTCGTCGAAGAAGTGGCGGTCATCCGGCGCCGGCGTGTTGGCATCGGGGAACTGGCGCCTGCGCGACCACATCTCGTTCGTGAACGAGATGATCCCGAGGCCCTCGTAGGTCCAGGTGACGAACCCGCCGAACACCGTGTACAGATCCTTCCAGAGGATCATGTAGCGGTAGAACGGCAGCATCTTCTCGCCGGTGCGGCCGATCTCGTCGTAGACGCGCACGTCCGCGCGCGGATAAGAGCCGAAGCTCGCCGCTCCCGGCCCGCGCAGGATCATGCCGCCCGCGTTGTGGAACGACTGCACCGCCGCGATGTTGGGGTGGTCGAGGATGAAGCCCGCGATGAAGCGCGTCTCGGGCCAGTACAAGGGATACGGCCCGGCCCCGAACTGCACGTGACCCGGCTGCCACATCGACGGCCACGCGCGGTTCATGTCGTAGCCGCCCGGTCCGTCCTCGTTGATGCGCCCGTCGCCGTCGTTGTCGATGCCCTCCCGGCCGAGCATCACCCAGTCGCCGCGCGCTCCCTTGGTGTCCGCGGGGACGCGTACGAGCACGCGCGGGTCGTCGGGGTCCAGACGATGCGTGCCTTCACCGGGGATGCGCTTGCGCATCGAAGTGATGTGTCCGTCGCCGTCGAGATCGTCGGGGCCGTCCTCGTCGGGCACGCCGTCGCGGTCGCTGTCGACCGGCTGGTAACCCGAACGCGAGGAGCTAGCCGTGTGCGCCCCCGCGAACCAGTTGGCGCGGCCGTCCGGGTTCTGCATCGGCAACAGGTAGAACGCCGCGCGGTCGACCAGCTCGGTCACGCGCTCGTTCGTGCCGTAGTTCTCGAGCAGGTACCAGGCCGTGTAGAGCACCGCTTCGGCGCCCTGGACCTCGTTGCCGTGCACGTTTCCGTCGATCCACATCGCCGGCTTCTCGGTGTCGAGGCCGGTCTCGGGATTGTTGAGGACGTACACCCGCAGGTCGCGGTTCTGCACCGAGTGACCGACCGTCGGATGCATTCGCAGTCGCTCTGGGTAGGCCGCGACCAGCCGGTCGAGGTGGGCGTAGATCTCGTCGACGTCGTACAGGCGATTCCAGGCGATCTCGACGCGCGGCGCCTTGCCGGCGGCGGTCCCCGCGAATCCAGTGCTCTCGTCCTGGGCGAGAGCTGTCGCCGTGAGGACCGTCAGTGCGGCCGTGTGCAGCAGCAGACGCATCACTTCACCTCCGGAACGGCGCTGGCCGCGCCGGCGTTCTTGGTCTCGACGCGAATCCCGATCTTGCTCACGTCGTCGGTTTGCACGAGCCACTCGAAGTCCTTGCGCCCGCCCGAGCCGGGGAGCTCCCACAAGAGGTGTTGGCGCTCGCCGGCCATCAGCTGCGAGCCCTCCGGAACGAAGATCTGCAGCCGCGCGGGACGCGTCGTGCGCGTGCGTTTGCCCCACACGGTGAACAGGGGGAGGAACGCGGGATTCTCGACGCTCGCGCGTACGCGAACGAGGTCCCCGCCGAGAACCTCGGCCTCGACCCCGGTGAGCTGCACGCGCGCGAGCAGCGGCGCGAGGGACGCGAGGAATTCGACCTGCTCGTCGACGATCTGGCCGCGGACCGCGTCGGGCGGCTCGATCGTCACGAAGGGGCGCACGCCGCCGATCTCGACCTCGCCGAGCTCGGGGTGCTCGAAGCGCTGCCAGCCGAGGTGGAAGTTGGTGATGCCCTGCGCGTCGGCCCACGCGAGCTGCTTGGCCTGGTCCGACGGCTCGGGGAGATCGTCGTCTTCTCCGTCGTCGGGCGCGGCTTCGTCGTCGGGCGCGGCTTCGTCGTTGGGCGTGGCTTCGTCGTCGGGCGTGGCTTCGTCGTCGGACTTGGCTTCGTCGTCGGACTTGGCGTCGAGCGGGACGGTCCACAGCGCGAGTGCGATCGTCAGCAGCCCGCGGTGCTCGTAGGTCCAGGCTTGGAACGTGCCGGCGGTGTCGTCGGAGCCCGTCACTTTGCGGTCGACGATCTTGCCGTAGCGCCGACCGAGCTCCTTCAAGAGCGCCGCGTCCGAGGCGCGCAGGCCGCGCGGGGGGACGCGATCGGAAGCGGCAGCGTCGTCCGCGACGGACGCGGGCTCGACGGAGAGGTTCTCCTGGTCGCCGTAGACGAGGACGACCTGGATGTCCTCGTGGCCCATGACGAACTCGCACAGGGCGCGTGTCTCGGGCTCGTGGGTCGGATAGCGCCCGGCGCGCGGATCGTGCTCCTCCCAACCGGCCGCGAAGTTGCGGTTCACTTCGGCGTCGCGGCCCGGATCCTCGGCGACCTTGCCATCCCCGTCGCGGTCGCGGCCTTCGCGTATGAGCTTCCACACTCCAACCTCGCCGCGGCTCGCGTCGGCCTTGCGCATCGCGCGGCGATCGCGCGGGTCTTCGATCCACTCGCCCTCGGCGTCGCGGATGCGCATCCAGCTCACGTAGCCGTCGGCATTGATGTCCGAAGCGTGGTCCTCGCCGGTGCGCCCGTCACGGTCGTTGTCGACGTTCCAGCCCGTGCCGATCTTCTCGACCATCCCGTCCTTGAAGCGCGGCTCCGCCCCGTCGGGGTTTGCGCGCGGAACGACATAGAGCGTCGTCGTGTCGAGCAGTTGCTTCACGGCCGGATCGGTCCGGTAGCGGGCGACGAGGTCGCGGGCGATCTCGAGCGCGATCCCGCTCGTGTAGACGTGGGGCCCATTGATGTTGGCGACGATCAGGATCCCCGGGCGGCCGCGCTCGAGCGAGCCCGCGGCGAGGCGCAGCGCGTCGATCTTGAGCTGGCGGCGCGAGCTCCCGAGCTCGAGGCGCGTGACGAGCTCGGCGTGCTCACTCGCGAATCGCGTCAGCGCTCGCCGCAGTCGGCCGTGGTCGAGCAGCGGAGCTCGGGACGTGTCTTGGGCCTGCGTGAACGGGGCGACGGCACAGAGGCTCAGGGCCAGCAGGGCGGCCCGGAGCGAAGGGGAATCGGTGGGCATGAGCTGAATCAGTGGCCGGGGACGGGGGCAACACTCTATCCGATTCAGGGCGCGAGGAATTCGATGAGCTCGTCCGCGCGGCGCTCACCGTCCTCCTCGCCGATCTCCATGAGGAGGCGTACGTAATCGGGTTGAAACATGACGGTGCTCAAGAGGTCCTGCGTCTTGCTCTGCTGCGTGCCCCAGCGCCGGGTCAGCGCGCGGAACGTGCGCGGCAGGCGCGGCTCGAAATCGCCCGCGATCCGGCCCAGATCGCGCGACGGACGGACGACCAGGACGTCGACCGGTCGCAGCCCACCGGCAGCCTCCTCGCGCGCCGACTCGGGCACGGCGGCCAGGAGCCGGTTGATGCGCTGCATCGTCAGCGCATCCTGCTCGACCTGATCGAGGAAGACCGCGCTCCACAGGGTCGAGAGAACTTGCGCGGGCTTGGGGGCACCCTCGAAGCGTGGCTGATCCGCTTCGGCGCCACTCATCTCGAAGCGCGTCGAGAGCGCCAAGACGCGGTCCGCGCCGAGGTGCACCGCGGGAGCGAGCGGTGCGGTCAACCGGATGCCGCCGTCGCCGTACCAGTTGCCGTCGACGGCGACCGGCGGAAAGAACAGTGGCAGCGCAGCCGACGCCATCACGTGATCGACGGTGAGGTCGGTCCGGATGCTGCGGCGCTTGGGGCGTTCCCAGTGGTCGATGTGGTCACCGGCGAAGAACGTGACCGTCTGGTTGGTCGCGTACTTGGTTGCCATGAGGGCGACGGCCGAGAGCTTGCCCTCCTCGAGGTTGCGTCCGATGCCGGGCAGGCTGCCGTCGTGCGATGCGAGCGCCTTCAGTAGCGTCTCGCGCAGTGGGCGCGTGTCGACCATCCCACCCGAATCGTCGCCCGCGCGCGGCAGGCCGATTGAGAGCCGCATGCCGACTGACAACGCGCGGCCGAGCAGCGCGAGGCTCTTGGTGACGAACACGTCGTCGACGTCCATGCCGAGCCACAAACGCGCGAGCGAGTCGACGCCGTCACGGAACGAGCCGCGATTGTTCGCCAGGTGCGCGGTGTTGATCGCGCCGGCGGAGATCCCGGTCAGGATCGGCGCCTGGAAGTCGGGGAGTCTGTTCGCGAGCGCGCGCAGGACGCCGACTTGATACGCCGACCGCGCTCCGCCGCCCCCCATTGTGAGCGCGGTGCCTTGCACTACTCGGGGCGCTTCAAGAAATCGGGCGCCTCGGGCTCACCCCCCGGTGACCTCGACTCGTGCAGCGCGGCGTTCTGCTCTTCGAGCAGGCGGTGCAGCTCCGCAAGGGGCGGTATGCCCATCAAATGCCGGTCCTCGTCGGTCGTGAGCGGGTCGACCTCGTAGATCCGGTACTCGCGCAAGACGGGGACGTAGACGTTCTGCGTTCCGTAGCGCTGCGGTTCGCCCGCGATCAGGTTGACCTTGTCGATCGCCTGGGCGGCCACGATGTTGCCGCGCGGCTCACCGAGCTGCGCGGCCCTCTGACCGAGCGCCTGGGCGACGACGAGGTGTTCCTGATCCCACGAGTTCATCAACACCGCTCCGGCCTTGAAGTGGTCGTCGGCGTCGACGATTTCGCCCGCGTTGTGCCAGGCGATGAGCTGCTCGTAGCGCGCCTGCATGCGAGCTTGGACGTTCTCGCTCAGAGCCCCCTTGCCGTCATTGGAGGTGAGATCCTTGCGGGCTTGCCGGTAGACACCGCCGACCGACGTTGCGGCGCAGGCACCGAGGAGCAGGGCCATCAGGAGGCCGGCGAGGAGGTGGCTGATGCGGGACATGGGCGGAGATGCTAACGCAAATTCGCCCGCGTCTCCCTCAATGAAAGCCGACGCTGAGCGAGTTGGTGAAGTTGCTCGCCTGACCGTCGCGGTACCAGGCTTGGAAGTGCCAGGTCTCGCCCGCCAGCACGGCGGCGGGCGGGTTCGTGGGGATCGACTCGAGATCGAGCTCGAGCTCGTCCATCTCCCCGAACAGCATCTCGGTCACTCGATTGTACCGCCCGACGTTGCCCGTCAGGCACAGGATGCCCGCGGCGCCCGGCGGCATGCTGCTGCCCAGATCGCGGCTGACGATCGCGTAGCCGAAGCCGAAGGGGATCATCTGCGACGCTTGCAGCACGAGGTCGCCTCGAATGGCATTCGCCGAGCCGCGCGCCGTGAGAACGCCGGGGAGCCCCGTCGAGTTGGGGAGCGCGTCGCACGAGGAGACCCCGGCCAACGCCACGTTCTCGAGCCAGACGATCTCATTCTCATCGTACGTGAACGGGGTCGTGACCAGGTCGTTGTCCCCGTCGAGGTCCAGGTCGCTGAAGGCCACCCTGAGCGGGTTCTGGACCTGGTGCGACACGGCCACCGGGGGAGCGAACGTTCCGTTCCCCAGGTTCTCGTTGTACGTCAGCGCGATCGCGGATGTCACGATGTCCAAGTCCCCGTCGGCATCGATGTCGCCGGCTCTCGTGTCCCAGACCCAGCTCGCTTGTTCGTGGATGACGGTGCGCGGACCGAAGCTGCCGCCGCCGAGGTTCTCGTACGTCGAGATCCTGCCGTCCCCGACCGACGCGACCACGATGTCGGGATCGCCGTCGCCGTCGAGATCCGCCTGCCGGGTCGCGACCGGGCTGTACAGCAGCGGCTCGATGATCTGATAGGGGCCGAACGTCCCGCCCAGGTTCTCGCTCCAGCCGAAGTTGCTGAGCCAGAAGTCGCCCGCTACGACGTCGATATCGCCGTCGCCGTCGACGTCGGCCGGAGCGAAGCTGATGATACACATGTTCGACAGGATCGTCCGGCGCGGGCCGAAGCCGCCGCCGCCGAGGTTCTCGTACCAGCCGAGGCCGAGCCGTACGTCGCCCACGAGCACGTCGAGATCGAGGTCCCCGTCGACGTCGGCCGTGTCTACTTCGCTGGGCCAGTTCGGCCTGTCGATGATCGCCTGCGGCAGGAACGTGCCCTGCTGCTGGTTCTCGTACCACGCGACCTTGTTGTCGACGCCCGATGTCGTCAGCAGATCGACGTCCCCGTCGCCGTCGAGATCAGCGGCGTGGAGGCCGTGCCCGTCGATGATCGAGGTGGAGATGATCCGCTTCGGTCCGAAGCTCGCGTTCCCCAGATTCTCGCGCCACGAGAGCTCGTCCGGCCTGAGGTTCGTGACGGCGTCACCGGGCTCGATCAAGTCGGAGATGGTGACGAGGTCGGGCCTTCCGTCCCCATTGAGGTCGGCGCCGATGGTCGCGATCGGATCCTCGGTCGTGTCCGAGATCAGCAAGGGCGGAGCGACGACTTGGGCGACCGCGGGGGTCGCGAACGCCAGGAACGGAACGAGGCGGAGGCGAGATACTTGCATGGATGGGAACCTGCGTGCTTCTGGTCTTGCGGGGTGGCCCGACGGCCGAACCCGCGATCCGTCCGGGGCTTTACGGGCCTGCAACAATCGTGCCCCGTCCCGTGGCTGCCGAGGCGATCGCTACGCGGGCTGCCGCGAGCGCCCCACGCTCGAGCCCGAGCGCATTCGCTCATGCTCCGCCCGCCTAGTCCGGACTCTTCATGAGGATCGGGAGCGTCTCGCCGGAAGCCTCATGAATCGTTCGGGCTTAGTCCGTCCGCTTGAGATCGACCAGGAACGCGCCGCCCTTGCGGGCCGTCGTCCATTGCACGACGGCCTCGGCCTGCTTCAGCCAACCCTCGACGGCCTCGCGCAGCGCGCTCTTGCCCGACTCGCTGCCCCAGCCGCGCCCGGTGATCACGAGCACCTGCCGCACACCGCGCGCTCGGCAGGTGTAGACCTCCTGCCCCAGCCTTCGCAGCGCCTGTTCGACGTTTGCGCCGTGCAGGTCGATTTCGAAGGGCGGGGCGGTCACGCGCGGGCTTACCGGTTGATGTCGACCAGCTCGAACTCGAAGACGAGCGTCGCGTCAGGGGGGATGAGGTCTTCGACGCCCTCGCTACCGTACGCGACCTCGGGCGGAAGGGTCGCCTCGCGCCGGCCGCCGCGGCGCATGCCGCCGACCGCGTCGTTCCAGCCTTCGATCGGCGCTTGGCCGAGCACGAAGGTCACGGGCTCGCCGCGATCGTAGCTCGAGTCGATCGGCTTTCCCTCGGCGAGCCGCGCGCGGTAGTGCACGACCAGCTCTTCGCCGGTGCGGACCGGCCGCCCCTTGCCCGAGATGATGTCCTTCCAGACGACTCCGGAGGGCAGCTCGTGGATCGTGTGAATCACCTCGACGGGCCGCGGCCCGAAGATCGAGCAGCTGGCCAGCAGGAGGGCGAGGAGGGGTAGCAGAAGGTTCCGCATCAGCTCGAGAGGACCGCCGCGATGCACGCGACGTTGACGATGTCCGTGGTGGTGCAGCCACGGGACAGATCCATGAAGGGATGCTCGAGGCCCTGCACCAGGGGGCCCAGCGCTTCCGCGCCCGCCAAGCGTTGCACCAGCTTGTACGCGATGTTGCCCGAGTCGAGGTCGGGAAAGACCAGGACGTTGGCGCGCCCACCCAAGGCTGAGCGCGGCGCCTTCTTCGACGCGACGTCGGGCACGATCGCGGCGTCGACCTGCAGCTCGCCGTCACAGGTCAGTTGACCCGCGCGCGCGGCGAGCTTCTCGGAGGCGGCGCGTACCTTGTCGACGCGCGGATGTTGCGCGGAGCCCTTGGTCGAGAACGAGAGGAGCGCGACGCGCGGCGCCGTACCGACGAGTCGCCGATGGCTCTCCGCCGAGGCGAGCGCGATGTCGACGAGCTGGTCCTCGGTCGGGTCCGGCACGACGCCGCAGTCGGCGAAGGTGTAGACCTCGCTCGAGAGGATCATCAAGAAGCACGACGAGAGCGTCTTCATGCCTGACTCGAGCCCGATCATTTGCAGCCCCGCGCGGAGCACGCTGGCCGTCGACGCATCCGAGCCGGCGACGCCGCCGTCGCACGCGCCGGTCGCGACGAGCCCCGCACCGAAGAACAGTGGCTCGAGCGCCCGCTCGTGCGCCTCGTCGAGGCTCATGCCCTTCGCCTTCCGGCGCTCGAACAGGCGCTGGGCGATCTCGTCCTTGCGCGGGTGGTTCGTGGGCCGCACGGTCTCGACGCCGGCGGCGGGGCTGCCCATGCCCGGCGTCTCGACGATGACCGGGCGCGCGAGGCCCTCCGACGCGAGCTGGGCCGCCGCCTGCAACACACGCGGGTCCTGCGACTCGGGCAGGACGATGCGCTTCTCCAGGCGGCGTGCTTTCTCGCGGAGCTCGAGGACGACGTCCATGCCTCAGGCCTCCGGCGTCGCGCTCAGGACTTCGTCGGGCACGTCGAGCTCCATGCGCAAGAGCGCGAGCCCGTGCGTCTTGCCCTGGGCGTCGGTCTTGAGCGATGCCGAGCCGCCGCCGCCGAGGCTGTCCTCGAGCAGGAAGTTCAAGACGCGCATGTTGGCCGCGACGTAGCGCTTCACACCGCCGGCATTGATCGCCGCCATGTGCTCGCGCACGCGTTCGGCCGTCAGATGCTCCTCGAGGAACGCGAAGGCCGCGTCGCTGCGCGCGATCACCCCGGCGTTGGAGCCCTCGCCCTTGTCGCCCGAGCGGGCGGCGGCGATGCGGGAAAGCAGGACCTTGGTCATCGCGCTTCCCCCGAGATCGAGACGCTGACGGTCGTTTCGACGAGCTCCTTCGAGAGCAGCGCCGGCCAGTAGCCAATGATCTCGGTCGCCTTGGGCCGTCCGCCGGCGAAGCCGGTCACGCCCGGCGGGCCGCTGGTGACGAGCGGCACGAGCTCCGAGCCGAAGCGGTTCACCTTCTTGCGGTCGGGTCCCTTGACGCCGAGGCGCAGGACGACCTCCGACGGTTCTTCGGCGCCGGGGACCGGGATCCCCGCGTGGCAGACGTTCGCACCGACGAACTCGATCAGCTTCTCCTCGTCCGCGTACTCGAACCCGTCCATCGCGAGCCGCTCCCAGACGATGTCGCTGCACAGCCGCGCCTTCTCGAGCGCGTCCGGCCCGGACACGGTCAGCTGCCCGACGGACTTCCAGCCGTCCTGGTAGCTCATCGACACCTTGTAGGTGGGCGTCGCCGGTGCGCCTCGCACCCCGGTGATTCCGACGCGGTCGCCGCCGAGGTCGGTCAGCTCGAAGCTGGTGAAGTCGGCGACGACGTCGGGCGTCATGTACTCGGCGGGGTCGCCCATCTCGTAGGCGAGCTGGTGCGCGACCGTCGAGCGGTCGACGGCGCCACCGGTGCCCTCGTGCTTGGTAACGAAGAACGAGCCGTCCGGGTGGGCCTCGATGACCGGATAGCCGATGCGCGCCATGTCCTTGATGCGGCGCCAGTCGGTGTAGTTGCCGCCCGTGCACTGGGCGCCGCACTCGACGATGTGCCCGGCGACGGTGCCCGCGGCGAGCTTGTCCCAGTCCTCGCTGCCCCAGCCGAACTCGTGGATCAGGGGACCGATGACGAGACCGGGGTCGGTGCCGCGCCCGGTGATCACGATCTGCGCACCCGCATCGAGCGCTTCGGCGATCGGGAACGCGCCGAGGTATACGTTCGCACTCGTGACGCGGTCGCGGACCGTCGAAAGCGGCTCGCCCGTGTCCATGTTGCGGAACTCTTCGCCCGCATCCATCAACTCGTCGAGGCGCCCCATGATGTCGTCGCCCTCGACGACGGCGACCTTGATGCCGCTGATCCCGTGCTTGTCGATCACCTCCATCACCGCGTCGCGGCAAGCGCGCGGGTTGACTCCGCCGGCGTTGGCGACGACGCGGATGTTCTTCTCGATGAGCTGGGGGAGGATGCGGTCGATGAGCTGGACGAAGTCCGTCGCGTAGCCCTTGGAGGGATCGCGCGCATGGAGCTTCTGCATGATGCTCATCGTCACCTCGGCCAGGTAGTCGAGGGTGAGGTAGTGGAGGGGGCCCTCGTTCACGAGGCGGACTGGACCGAGGATCGAGTCCCCCCAGAAGCCTTGTCCGTTGGCGACGAGGACCTTGTCTTTGCCGGGCATGTAAGGGTCGTGGGTTGAAGGGGCGCACAGTGTACGGAGCGCGGGGCCCAAGATCGCTGCCACACCCGCCGCTACCCCTGCTGCTACGATGGGAAGATGCCTCCCCACGTGCTCGTCACCGGCTTCGGCGCCTTCGAGGGCGTCGAGGACAACCCCAGCGGTCAGGCGGCGCGCGCCCTCGACGGGACGCGTGTCCCGACCCGGGACGGCGTCGAGCTCGGCGTACGCGGGATCGAGCTCCCCGTGACGTTCCGCGGGGCGCCCGAAGCCCTGGAGGACGCGCTGCTGGCCGCCCGACCCGTGGCGATCGTCGCGACCGGCGTGCACCGCGGGCCGTGCATGCGGCTCGAGCGGCGCGCCGGCGCCAGCCTGCGCTCGGGGCGGCCGGACAACGACGGGGTCGTCGCCGAGTCGCTCTCGCTCTCGGGACCGAGCGCCGACCGCGACCTGGAGACCGAGCTCGATCTCGACCGCCTCGAGGACGTCCTGCGCGCGTCGGGCGCCGCCGACGTGATGCGTTCCGAGGACGCCGGCGGCTACGTCTGCGAGTGCGTCTACCGGCGCGTGCTCGAGATCGGCGTACGCGAGGGGATCCCGGGCCTGTTCCTGCACGTCCCGCCGCTCGCGTCGATGGCGGTGGCCGACCAGCTGCCGCTCGTGCGTGCCGTCGTCGCCGAGGTCGCCGCGCAGATCAGCGCAGCTCGTCGAAGCTGATGTCGCGGTCCTCGCCGACGCCGCCCGGCTTGCCATCGGCGCCGAAGGACATGAGCTTGAAGTCCTCGGTTCCGCTGGGCGGGGCGTAGACGTAGAGGTTGCCCCAGGGGTCGCGAGGCAGCTCGCGCATGTCGAGGTAGGTCAGGCCGTTCGCGTCGGGCGTCACCAGCACGACGAGGTTGTCGGGGAAACGGCCCGAGTTCCTGATCACGAACTGCGTGAGCGCCTGGTTGATCGTGTACAGGTCCGCGTAGACCTTGCGCTCGCGCGCGTCGCTGAGCGCATCGAGCATTCGCGGCATGATGGCCGACGACATCAGTCCGATCATGACGAAGGTCGACTCTCCCGCCGAACCGGCGAGGGCCGTGAGGTTGACCGCCATCGAGCGGTCGAGCACGCCGCGCACGACGACGTCCTCACCTTCGATCGTCGTCCATTCGACCCAGCAGCGGGCGTCGCGCGCGAGATCGGCGTAGGGCGGGAGCACGAGCCCCGCTTCGCGCGGCAGGAGCGAGCCGGAGCGCGAGCGCACCCCGTTCGCCAGCGCCGAAGCCACCAGCGAGGCGAGTCCATAGCCAGACTCGATCATGCGCGGCGAGTCGAGGAAGCCGAGGGTGTACGCATCCTTCAGGCCGCCCTCGGGAAGTTGTGCCAAGAGGCCAGGGTGCTCGAGCACGTTGCCGCGTGGCGCGCGCAGATGCTCGCGGGCGGCGACGGCCGCTTGGGGCGTCGCGCCGGCGAGCAGGACGTCGCCGGCGATCGTCAGCGAGGGCTGGAACGGCACAGGAAGGCCCGGGAAGGTCAGCGAGTGGTAGAGATGATCGGCATGCGTCCAGGTCCGCACCTGTACCCACCCGTCGGCTTCCGCCTCGAGCACCCCGTTCAGCTGCTCCTCGAGGTTCGCGAGCGTCGCGGCGAATCGTTCGGGGTCGTCGAGCTTGGCGAAGAGCACCGACGAGGTCAGGCCGCCACCGCCGGTCGTGTCCGAGGCGTACGCGCCGACCGCTCCGCCCAGCGGATCGATCAGGTCCGCGTACAGATCGAGGCCGAGCTCGCTCCGTACCTCCGCGGCGATGTCGACCTCGTCTGCAACCACCGACTCGATCAGCCGCATGAGCTTGGTGGGCTCGACCGTCATGACCTCGGCCCACGTCGCGTCGCGTGGGATCATGCGCAGGAGCGCGAGGTCGAGCGGCGCGCCCAGGAGTCCGGCTGCGCGCATGCTCTCGGTGCCGCCCAAGACGATGAACGCCTCATGCGCGCGGACGTCGTCGTGGCCGAGGACGTAGCGGGCGCGCCCCGCCAGAAGGTCGAGGATCGGCTTGGGGAGCACGAGGTCGATCTCAGGCCCGATCAGCTCGAGCGCCCGCGCCAGGTCGACTTCGGCGGCGAATGCGACGCGCGCACCCTCGGGCAGCGCGCCCACTCCGATCGCCGGCCGCGCTTCCGTGCGCTCGCCGACGTGCAGCTCGAAGACGTTGTCGCGCGCGCCGATCCAGCCGGGGGGATCCTCGGCGACCTCGTACCAGCCTTCCGCATTCGCCGTGTCGGTGATGGTTGCACCGGTCTCGGTGAGGAAGGTCCGCACGCCGCGCAGGAGCTCCGCCGCGGCGCCCGCGTCCTTCTCGCGCAGCGCGAGTCGGGCGACCGGCCCGCGGCTCGGATCGAAGTCGAGCGTGAAGCGCGTGGCGCCGTCGAGCAGCCTCCCCAGCAAGACCATGCCCTTGGGCGGGATGTCCGGGTCGCCCTGTTCCGCCATCAGCTCCGCCAGCCGCAGCGGTATCAGCCGCAGACCCTGCAGCAGTCCGGCGTCCTTCTCGTCGACGAGGATCGCGGACAGCCCGCCATGCTCGAGGTCGACGAGGACGTCGTCCTGGGTGGGGGGGAGTGCGAGAGGGGAGAGGAGAGCGAGGAAGGTCAGCATCACCGTATTCAGCATCGCGGTAGTCTGGGAATCGGGCTGCTCGGAATCGATCAGGCCTCTTGGGATGGATCAGGCTCGAGCTCGATCGGCGGGCGCTCGTCGGCCGACGTGGGCACCGAGGCGGCGAACGCGCGGAACGCCGCCACGAATCGTACGACGTCCAGGCCCATGTATTCCGGCGATCCCTCTTTCGCGACGCGCTCGAGCCGTGCCGTGCCGTCCTCGGCGAGCCGTTCGAGGCCGCGCGGCTGCTCCATCGGAATCTTGAGCGCCGCCGCGGCGCACTGGATCAGCCCCTGCAGCATTTCCGCCTGCAGCGCGTCGTGCTTGGCCTGGTGCCAGAGCCCCTCCCAGGCCTCGTGGGCCTCCCACAGGTAGCCGTGGTTGTAGAGGTCGATTCCGTAGAGGTAGTCCTCGTTCTCGCTCCAGTCCTCGGGGACGAAGTAGCCCGCGGGCTCCTCGGGTTCGGTCGAGTACGAGTGCCCCTCGGGGTCGCGCGTGGGGTGCGGGTCGCGCCCGGGGAGGAAGGCGTAGGCGGGGAAGGGACGCCCGGGGAGGTAGCGCATCGCTCGCGTTAGCAGCCCATCGTGAGTTTCACCACGGGCTGTCAGGGGAAGACTTCGACGACGAAGTGCTCGAGCTCGAGCTCGCCGTCGCGCACGAACAGGCCCACGTGACGGGCCCCGGGGAGGTCGACCACGATGCGCGCGTCGACCGGCTCGGCGTCACCGATCCGAATGCTGAGCGCGCCGTCCGGAGAGACGCGGATCGAGATCTCGGGCGCGGCGCCGGGAGCGAGCGGCGGGTGGTCGTTCAGGACGCGCGCGGGACGCAGGCGCGCGCCACCGTTCTTCTGCTGGACCGTCCAGAGCGCCATATAGCCCTCGTCGTTGAAGCCGAGGATCTGCCAGCTACCGGTCGGCGTACCGCCGATCACGAAACCGTGGGCCGTGCCGAGGTGGCGCTCGCCGATGCGGTTCAGCTTGGCGCGGATCTCGTACTCACCCTCGACCGTGACGGACGTGTCGATCAACGCGGCCGGGCGCACGGCGCTCGCGCGCACCGCGCCGTCCTTGACGCGCAGGGAGCGTGCGCCCTGGCTGAACGGCGTGTCCCACGCCGAACGTTTGCCCTGCAGTGCGTGCACCCGGCCCAGGAGGAGCCCGGCATCGCGCGCGGCGGCGCGCAGCTCGAGGGCCTGCTCGGCCAGCTCGCCCGTGTCGGCCAGCGCGAGCGTCGTTTGGGTCGCGAGCGTGTAGGCGCGCAGGATCTTGTCGGGGTGCTTCTTGCGGTACTCCGCCAGGAGCGTCTTGGCGCGCGTGACGTTGCGGCGCGTCTTCGAGCGGAAGTTGCGCAGGACGTAGTTGCCGCGGTCGAGCCGCTTGAGGCGTTTCTCGAGCGCACCGCTCTCCTCCTCCGCGAGCGCGATCACTTCGCGGTCGGCGAGGTCGAGGAGCTGCTCGAGCAGGGCAGCCGCGGACTTCTTGCGGTCCAGCCGCTCGAGCAGGTCCGCCTGCACGAGCAGCACGTCCTTCTCCGGTCGCGCGAGGTCGCCGAGCTTCGTGCGCACGTACTCGATGTGCCCGAGGGCGCGCAGGACGTACTCCTCCTCGGAGATCGTGGCGCGCTTGCCGCGCTCCTTCGCCTCGTCGGCGCGCGCGCGGTAGGCATCGACCAGGTCCATGCGACGTGCGCGGCGTTCGGGCTTGGAGCCGATGTGCGTCGGCTTGACCGTCTCGAGGATCCACTGTGTCCAGTCGCGCGTGAAGTCGTCGAGCGTCTCGTGGCCGAGCGGCGAGCTCCTGCCGAGGAACGTCGCCTCGAACAGCTCGAGCGAGCTCATCCGGCCGCGCAAGATCTCGGCGCGGTACTCGGCGTACAGTGGGCGGTAGGAGTACTCGAACGTCTCGGGGTGCTCCCACTGCTGGAGGAAGTACACGAGACCCCAGCCCCAGGCGTAGTACTCGCCCGGGTACGAGCCGGGACCGGCGTAGGCGAGCACCGTCTCGACGCCAGGACCGCTCTTGCTCTCGATCATCCGCGAGAGCGAGCTCAGTCGGTCGAGCGCAGCGTCGGGCCAGAGCACGCGGTGATCGCTCATTGCGACTGCGCCCTCGAAGAAGCACGACGTCCCTTCGTTGAGCCACGTCGGCACGTTCATCCCGCGCGCGAGCGCCGTCATGAACTGGTGGCTCGCCTCGTGGAACAGCGTGTCGAGCATCTCGTCGAGGCTGCCGTTGCGCTCGCGCGTGTCGAAGCAGTGCACCTCCGACGACCCGGGCGACCACCAGCCTCCGAGGCCGGGGGACGGGTCGCCAGCGGGCCACAAGGCGCTCATCGCTTCCCACGTCGGGTGCACGCGGATCGTCGCCTTGACCTTCGGGGCGCGCTTCTCCTGGCCGTCGAAGTAGACCTGGACGTAGTAGGCGTAGATGTCGTCCATCGTGTCGGCCACGAGGGACACGACGTCGGGCTCGAGGTTGCAGACGAGCTTGTAGTGCTCGCTCTCGTGCTCGACGAGCGCGTTCGGAGCTTCGCCTTCTTCCTTCTCGCCGGCGGCGGCGTCGAGGTCGACCTCCGCGGCCGCGGCACCGACACGCTCGATCCACGCCTCGAGCTTCTTGCGCTGGGACGGATCGGCGACGGGCAGGATGCGCTCGAAGAGCTCGGCCGCGCGCTCGGCCTGTCCGTTCTTGTACAGGTCCTCGCCCGCGTCGAGCAGGTCGTCGGTGAGCGACTGGAACAATCGTGCGCGCTTCTTGGCCAGCCCGTCGGCCTGGCCAAGGAGCTTCTCGATGCGTGACGCCTCCTTGCCGCGACCGCTGCGCAGCAACACGAGGCGGGCATCATCGAGGTAGTGCGCGGATTCGTCGCGCCGGCCCAGCTCGAGCAGGCAGCGCCCGATCAGCTCGAGCGCCTCGACGTCGTCCGTGCTGCGCTTGAGGTGCTCGGTCAGGAGCTCGACTGCGCCGGCGTAGTCCTTCGACTCGGCACGGCGCCGCGCCTCGTCGACGCCGGCGTCGGGCGCGAAGAGCAGGGGCAGAGCGAGGAGAGCGGTTCGGAGAAGCATGGCGGCGCAACACAATAACGCGGCCGCGCCCCTGCGGGGGGCACAGCCGCGTCTGAATCCGGTATGTGAGCGTCGTTACTCGGTCGCGACGGTCGTCTTCATGGTTCCGGACATGTCCATGCTCATCTCGAAGCTCATCTCCTGGCCGCCCATGTCCATGCCCATTTCCATGTCCATGGCCACGGCGGCTTCGCCTTCGAGCTCGAGCGAGTGGATGACGCCGGCCTTGATGTTCCAGAGCATCTGACCCTTGGTCTCGAGCGCGAACTCGACGTCGACGCGGTCGATGTTCATGTCGACGCCCTCGGGGGCTTCCTCGGCGATCATCTCTTCGATCAGGTCGCTCATGTCGCGGGCGGTGTCGATCTCGATCGAGAGCTCGATCACGGCCACTTCGGCACCGTCGACTTCACGCGTCTCGGCGAACTTGGCGGTCGCCTCGCCCTCGAGCATGTCGGCGAGCATCTCGCGCATGTCGGCCATCATCGTCGGGTCCGGGCCACCGCCCATCTCCTGGCCGTCCATCTCGATGTCGATCTTGAGGTCGCCACCCGGGGCGAGGATGTCGACCAGACCCGAGAGCTCGATGTCCCAGCTGTCGCCTTCGGAGACTTCGTCCTCCGGGAGCAGACCGCGCAGGTCCATGTCCTCGATCAGGTTCTCGAGCAGCTCATCGTCGCCTTCGTCGTCGCCGAAGGAGAGCTTGTACTCGTCCGCGTCCCCGTCCCAAGCGAACGTGATCGTCTTGCCTTCGAGCTCGGAGGAGCCCGAGCCGGTCGCGGTCTCGTCGTTGGTCTGGCCCATCGCCTCGACCGTCATGTCGACTTCCATGTCCTGCGAGATGGTGTCGTACGAGCGCTTCAGCTTGGCCGGCCTGCCGTCCTTCACGGAGACGTACTCGTCACTGACGGTGACGATGTGCGTCATCGTCATGTCCATCTCCATCTGCGGCATCATCGGGTTCTCTTCGCCGTTCATGAGCATGCTCATGTCGTCGAGCCCGAACTTGACCGTGTTCGTGAACGTCTTCGTCAGCGTGCTCCCGTCGGCGGGGGAGAACTTGACCGAAGCGGCCTTCGGGGTGAAGGCGAACAGGGCAGGGGCTCCGAGAGCGATGGCGAGGAGAGTTTTGGAGTGTTTCATGTGGGAGGCGGGTGTCGGTTTCGGGTGGTCGTGCAGGGGCAGTGCGCAGGGCGGGTGGGGAACCCCTCAAAGGAGCTCGTTTTTTTCCTAGGTGTGACCTGGAGGGGTCTCCAGGGCTACCTGGGGGACGGTCGACGGCGGGTCCGGTTGAGATTTCCCACCGGCTCGTCAACCGTCGTCGACCGTCTATTCCATTGGAGCTCTCGTTGTCTCCACGTAGAGAACCGGCGGTGGACCGGAACAACTCCGCGCAGGTCACGCGCAAGGACGGTGCGACGGGGATCGATGGCGTCGACGGCACGAGCTACGGGCGGGATCTGGAGGTGAGCCTGCGGAGCCGGTTCAAGCCGGGGGACCTATCGTGCCCCCATCGGACTCGTCCGGCACGCTTCCGAGCGCGCAGCGCTCGGCCACTTCTCACCCCGGTGCCCTGCACCGATCCCCGTAGCCGAAACCCCATCGACACGAAAAAGGCGCGGTCGAGCCCAAGCTCGACCGCGCCCACTAAGCCGTCAACGTCTCAGTCGCAGAACTCGATCCGCAGAGCGTTGGACAGGTTGTTCCCAGCCGGGCCACCGCTCGGGTCGCGGTACCAGAACTGGAAGTTCCACGTCGACCCCGGGTTGATCTGCGCGGCGGGTGCCGGCGGATTCGCGAAGTCGAGCTGCAGGACGGCCTGACCGAGCAGGTCGGTCTGGAGGGCCGGCTGAATCCGGTAGAACGTGTTGTCGACGCAGAGCGTGCCGTCGCCGACCGGAAGGGTCGTCTGGTTCAGGCCGTAGAGGAACAGGCCGAACTGGAACGCCGGAGCGCCGCCGACGAACAGGTTGGCGTCGTCAGCCGAGATGCTCTGGGTCCCGAAGAAGCTCATCACGGCGCCGGTGCCGGCCGAGTTCGGCGTGGTCCCGCAGTACTCGACCGGGGCCGGGCACGTCGAGATGACGTCGACGCCTTCGACGTCGTCGATCGCCGCTTCGACGATCGAGCCGGTGCCGAGGTCGGACGCGCGGAAGCGCAGGCGCATGTTCCCCGTCAAGGGCAGGACGGAAGCGACCGAGAAGTCGTGCTGGAACCAGCCGCCGCTCGCTTCGTTGCCGGTCGGGCCGACGGTTTCGACGGCGGTCCAGGTGGAGCCGCCGTTGTTGGAGAGGTCGATGCGGAAGATGTCGCTGTTCGGCGCGCCGCCTTCGTCGTTCGAGTACCAACGCCAGTAGCTGATGCGCGGGCTCGTGAAGGTCGACATGTCGAAGATCGGGGACAGGAGCGTCGTCGTGCCACCGTCGACGTCGTTCGTTCCGACGCTGGCGCCAGGCGCGGCTTGGCCGGTGAACCAGCAGTTGACGCCCGGAGCCGACGTGTGGTCGTTCTCCGACTGGGCGGCGGTGCCGTTCGGGTCTCCGCGGACCCAGATGCCGGTCGTCGCGTTGTCACCGGGGCCGCCGGCGGACCAGCCGCCGTCGCCTGCTTCTTCGAAGTCGGTCGAGAACCAGGTCTCGAGGACACCGACGAGGAAGTTCAGGCTGTCCCCCGGAGCGTCCTCGGGGAACGTCTCCGTGTTGCCGCCGTTGTCGTTGGCCGAGACGTAGTAGCGCACGTCTGCGGGCGAGGGCGTGCCGGGGATGATGCCCTGGTAGGAGTCGCCACCCAGGGGGATCATCGGTGCCGAGAGGAACGGGCCGCTGTTGACGCTGTAGAACAGCTCCGTCGCGGTGATCGGGGGCGCATTGACGGCCGAGATGTCGGCGTTGACGAAGTACGGACCGGTCTCGTCGGTCGTGTCCGGAAGGTCGGTCACGTTGGTGATCACGACGAAGTCCAGGTCGATGCCCGGGAAGCCCTGCTCGCGGAACGCGCTGTCGATCTCGCCGTAGTTTGGCGTACCGTTGCCGATGTTGCCGTCGTTGTCGTCCAGCGTCAGCCACTGGGTCTCGATGATCGAACGGATCTGGGTCTGGTTGAAGGAGTTCATCCAGCCGCTGAAGACCTGGTCGGCCGTCATGTCGCCGAGCGTGTCGCCGAGCGCGGTGTTGAGGTTGCGGCGTACTTTCCATGCCGCACCCATCCAGACTTCACCGTTGGCGTGCACGCCGCCGTGGCAGCCGGGGTTGTTGTCGCCGCAGAACTGGCGCGAGTTGGTGCCGGTGCGGACGAAGCCGCCGCCGGTCGTGAAGAACTCACCGACGATCGGGTTGTCGTAGATGTACATCGCGAAGACGTCGGCGTTGCCTTCGCCCATGCCGTCGCTGCCGTTGCCGGTGCCGTAGCGCACGTTCATCCAGTGGCCCCACTCGTGGGCCACGACCGTCGAGTACGCCGTGTTGTTGCAGCCGCCACCGGCGCGGAAGAAGTTGATCGAGCCGCCGTTGAAGAACGCGTTGCAGCTCGAGTTCTGGTTGACGTTCGTCGTCGCCAGGAAGTCGCCCGTGTTGTCGCCCGGGTTCGTGTCGCGGATGAAGTCGCGCGCGATCCCGACGTGGCGCATGCCGTTCGCCTGGCCGGTGATGAACTGGCTCGGGCTCGGGTTCATCAGCAGCGTGTTGTTCGTGCCGCTGATGTTGTTGAAGGTCACCGTGTAGTCGGTGCCGGCGTCGTTGTTGACGTTGGCCCAGGGACCGATGAACGTCACGGTCAGGTTCAGGGGACCGTTGACGCCGGGGTAGTTGAAGTTGCCGTCGCGGTCGGTGTTGATCGTGCCGGCCGAGCTCGTGATCCGCACGTGGTCCGCGGGCAGCGGGGTCGGCGGGTTGCTGCCCATGTCCGGACGCGTGCCGGGCGAGGCGTTCACGTTGATCGTGCCACCGACGTCGAAGTGGTGGATGTTGTCGTCGCGACGCAGGAGCTGGCCCGTGTTCGCGTCGACCGTGTAGCGGAAGTTCGTCGGGACTTCATCATCGTGGTGATGTTCGACGTCCATCTGCCAGGCGAGGTAGGCGTTGCGCTCGCCGTCGATGACGACCTGCGCGAACGTCAGCTCGGGCGTCGAGCTGCCGGTGGCCTCGAGCCCCTGCGTGTCCTGGAAGATCGCGATCGCGGACGCGGCGGCGTCCTCGCCCGAGATGGCGGTTTGCGCCGAAGCGCCGGCCATGTTCGGAGCGCTGGTCGAGTGCACGGAGAGGAGCTCTCCGGCCAGGTTCATCAGGACGTTGACGCGGCCGTTTTCGACCGGGACGCCGGCGACTTCTTGGTCGAGACGGACCGTCATCTTGTCGGTGCCGTTGCCCGTGCCGAGCGGCAGGAACAGGACGCGCTCGTTCACGAGTTGGCCGCCGGGGATGCCGTGCATCGACTCGCTCTGGCCCACGTAGTCGCGGGCGAGGGCGAACCACTCCGCGTCGCTCTGGGGCGTGAGAATCGGCTGCGCGGAGCCGCCGTAGAGCATCTCGAGGTGAGCCGTCGTGGGGTCGACGTGCGTGCGCCAGTTGGTGCCGTGCTGGGCTTGCCAGCGCGGAAGCTCGATATCGAAGTTCGGTCCGTTGATCCGATGGCCGTCACCCGTGTCGTTGTTCGAAATGTCTTGAGCGAACAGGACGGGACTTGCTGCGGCCACCAATGCGAGGTGGGCGATCTTGGTCATGTCGACAGGAAGAGAGGTTGGAGAGTTGCTGGGAACGAAGAGAGAAGTCCGCCGCGCATACACGCGGCGGAACCCGGACCGAGCCGCGATCCGGGAGATGGAGAGAGTGGAGAACGTGGGGGAAGGGAGAGAGCGGGGGCTCCCCCGAGTAAGGAACTGTACCGTCCTGAAGCAGGAAACACGGTGCTGTGTCCGTGACATACGACGCGCGACATGCCGCGGGAGTTCCCGTGCTCCTTCGCGCGACGCGCGAATCCCGTCGCGAGACGAGCAGCTCGTGTTGTGACGGCCTAGTGCTAGCGTGTTCCCTGCGTTCGTGTTTCCAGTGTTGCGCGCGAACCTCCACAAGACCGCGATCGCGATACACTGTTCGAACGTCACAAGAACGGGCTAGCAACGCTCGAACCCGTTCCCGTCAGATCCCGAGCCTCTCCCATGAAGATCACGATCGAGTACTGCGTCCAGTGAAACTACGTGCCCCAGGCGGTCGGTCTGACCGCCGAGCTCGAGCAGGCACTGCAGGACGTCGAAATCGAACACGTCGAGTCATCGGGCGGTGTCTTCGAGATCACCGTCGACGGCAAGAAAGTGCTCTCAAAGCGAGCCGAGGGACGCTTCCCCGCGTACCTGGAGGTACCGATCCCGATCAGCACCTGATCGGGCCGCGTCCGAGATTCCCGAAAGCAAACGAACGCGCCGCGGTGCTCCCCGCGGCGCGTTCGTTCGTTCGTTGGCTTGAGTCCGTTGTGGATCAGGGTGTGTTGAAGGGGGTGATCGTTCTGCGCTCTACAGGGCGTAGAGCACGAGCCCGATCACCAAGGCAAAGAGGAGAGCCGTCGTCGAAGTCGGCGCGGCCCCCCGATTACTCGGTTGCGAAGCCATGGTGTGATGCGGGGAGAACTCGGGGATTGCCTGTCCAATCAATACCACAATCTGCCGCCCCCGGGGCGCCGTTCGCGGCTTCCGTCGAAGCGCACGAACGCGCGCATGCCTCAAAGCAAGACTCGCTCACAAGCGGTTGTGTTTGGACGTCCCGGAATGCCGAGGGAATGGGGCCGGCGGGCAGCCTCACGGGGCCGCAGTGGCCTTCGCCGCCCCGTGTGGGGATACTCGGACCCCGATGTCTCTTTCCAAAATATCGATCGCTGCGTTGACCGGTGCGCTCGCTTGTGCCGTCGGGTGGTTCGTCCTGCGCGGCGACCCGGTCGACCCGGACCTCGGTCTCGTGGACAAGCGCGCGGAGCTCGACCGAGTGCTCGCCGCGCGCGCGGGCGCCGCGGGATCCAACGTCGGCCTCGACGGGACGTTCGCGGTCGAGCCGGTCGACGAGGAGACGGCGCGGCGGTTGTTCGTCATGAACAACCCCAACTTCCGCTACGACCCCGACGCCTACTACGGCTTCGTCCCGCGCGTCGACGAGAGTTTCGAGTGGCCCGAGCACCCCGGACAGAGTTGGCGCCGCGTCACGAACGGTGACGGTCTGCGCGAGGACGACGAGCGCGGGCTGCGCGACGGCGATCCGCGCGTGCTCGTCATCGGCGATTCGCACGCCGAGGGCGCCTGCAACAACCCCGAGTCGTTCGCGAATCGCCTCGAGGCCCTGCTCGCGGATCGGCATCCGGACAAGGCGCCCAACGTCCTCAATACGGGTGTCGTCGGCTTCTCCTTCTACAACTACCTCGGTGCCATCGGTCGCGAGATCGCGGCCGAGCCCGACGTCGTCGTCGTCGCGGTCTACGGCGGCAACGATTTCGTCGAGACGCTGGCTTCCCACCACTACTTCCGCGGCAGCCAGCTCCCGCCACGCCGGGTCGACTATTGGGACAAGATCGATCGGGCGATCGCGGTCTCGAACAAGGCACTGGCGCAGGGGCTCAACCAGGTCCTGTACTTCCAGGAGCATCCCGATCAGGTCGACTTCGCGCTCGAGGCGGCGCTGGCGACGGCGCGCGAGGTGCGCCGCATCACGGAGCAGCACGGTGCGCGGCTCGTCTACGTCTACATCCCGCCTGCGTTCGAGGCGGGCTGGAGCGAGCTCGACGCGCTCCGCGAGCGCGCGATGCGCGAGCTCGATCTGACGCCGGCCGACCTCGAGGTCGCGCGCCGCATCGCGCAGCGCTTTTTCGCCGGGCTCGCCGAGCTCGAGATCGCCTACCTCGACATGGGCAGTCGCTTTCGTGCTCAGGAGCGACCGATGTACTGGAAGCGCGACCTGCACATCAACCTCGACGCCCACAGCCGAATCGCCGCGGAGCTCGACGGCTGGATCGCCGGAACGATCGCCGACGATCGGCCCAGCGGCGTAGCGCCCAGCGTGCGCGCCCCGGGCCCGTTCCGCGAGGTCGCCGAGGACGGTGTCGTGCTCAGCGAGGGGGCGTTCGACGGCGAGGGGCGCCGGCACGGCGAGTGGACGCGGCGCTACGCCAACGGCGAGCTGCGCGCGCGCGGGACGTACGAGCACGGCCGGCGAGTCGGCGAGTGGCACTGGTGGTACGACGACCGCGGGCTGAAGAAGATCGGCAGCTACGTCGGCGGCTACCAAGACAGCGAGTGGCTCGAATACCACCGTGGCGGCGCGGACAAGAGCCGCGGGACCTGGCGCTTCGGCGAGCCGGACGGTCCTTGGATCGAGCTCGACGCCGTGGGCAACCGCGTCACCGAAGGGCAGTACGCGGCGGGCGAGCGAGACGGCGAGTGGCGGATCTACTACGGCGCCGAGGACGCCGGCAAGCTCGACCGCGTCGCCACGTTTCAGGGCGGCGGCCTCGATGGTCCGTTCGAGAAGTGGCACGCGAACGGCGTGCAGCTGTGGGACGGCGCACACGCCGAGGGCAAACGTGACGGTCCGTGGCTCTTTCGCCATCCGAACGGCGAGAAGCAGGAGGAAGGGACCTTCGACGCCGGAGCGCGCGTTGGGCAGTGGTCCTTCTGGGACGAAGCCGGAGTGCTCGATACC
Source organism: bacterium (assembly GCA_024226735.1). Lineage (GTDB taxonomy): Bacteria > Planctomycetota > UBA1135 > UBA1135 > JAAELL01. The sequence continues at coordinate 60,137 of JAAELL010000327.1, forward strand.
GAGCGCTCGGGACGCTACGAGGCCGGTGAACGAGTCGGCGACTGAACAGTACCGTGTCGCACACCTTGTCCCACTCCCGGACCACGGACGCGCCGGCCTCCAGGCGCGCACTGCCGCGCGAGAGAAAGCATCCTGACATCTGCACGGGGTCGACCCACGCCTCGAAGGCCCGGTCGATGGGGCGGCAGTCTGGCTGGTCTGGACTACGAGCGCCGTGGGGCGCCTCCGCGCTGGGGGAAACTGGCATCTGGCCAGACCTTAATCTGTCGTGAGGCGGGTGTCGGTCCAAAGAAGGCTGGAGGCGCGAAGGCCACACTCGCTATCCTCCCGGGTTGCCCGAGCCACAAATGACGTTCGAACGACCCTCCCCGCGCGACCGCGCCTTCACCAAGATCGTCGCCACCATCGGTCCCGCATCCGAGGACTGCGCGGGAGAGATGATCGACGTGGGGATGAGCGTGGCGCGCGTCAACTTCAGCCACGGCACGACCGAGGATCACGAGCGCAGGATCCGCAAGGTGCGCGAGGCGGCCCGCGAGCGCATGACCCCGGTCGGGATCCTCGCCGACCTGCCGGGCCCCAAGATGCGCACGGGGGACTTCGCAGACGGTGGCATCGAGTGCGTCGAGGGCGAGCTGATCCGCGTGCGTGCGGGCGGCGGCCAGGCGATCGCGGGCGAGGTGCTCGTGGACGTCCCAGACCTCGCGTCGGCGGTCAAGCCCGGTCATCGCATCGCGCTCGCGGACGGCCAGGTCGAGCTCCTCGCCGAGGACGTCTACGGCGACACGGTGCTCGGTCGCGTGCGTCGGGCCGGCTTCGTCGGCAACCACAAGGGCGTGCACCTTCCGGACTCCGACGTTCGCTACGAGCTGCCAACCGCCGAGGACCGCGAGCTGATCAAGTTCGCGCGCCACATCGAAGCCGACATTCTGGGCGTCAGCTTCGTCGGACATGGGCACGAGATCGAGGAGATTCGCAAGCTCGCCCCCGACCAGCTGATCGTCTCGAAGATCGAGCGCAGCACGGCGCTGCGCAACTTGCCGGAGCTGATCGAGGCGTCCGATGGCATCATGGTCGCGCGCGGCGACCTCGGCGTCGAGCTCGAGCTCGAGCAGGTGCCGATCGTGCAGAAGGGCATGCTCGAGGACGCGGTGCGGGCGGGCAAGTTCACGATCACGGCGACCGAGATGCTCGAGTCGATGACGACCTCGAGCCGGCCGACGCGCGCCGAGGTCTCGGACGTCGCCAACGCCGTTCTCGACGGCACGGACGCGGTGATGCTCTCGGGCGAGACCGCGGTGGGGGAGTACCCCGTCGAAGCGGTCGCGACGATGAGCCGCATCGCGCGCGAAGTCGAGAGCTCGAAGCGCTACCGGCACCGGCCGCGGCGCAAGCTCGACGCGCACGCGGCGACGTTCTCGAACGCGACGTCGATGGCGGCGGTGCACGTCGCGAACGCGCTCGAGTTGGAGCGCATCGTGTGCTTCACCGAGACGGGCAACACGGTGCGCTTGATCTCGCGCTTCCGTCCGAACGCGGAGATCGTCGCTCTCAGCCCGAACCCGAAGACGATCGGCCGGCTGACCGCGCTCGCCCACGTGCGCCCGATCCTGTTCCGGCGCGAGACGAGCCTCGAGGAGATGCTGTACATGGCGGCGGAGATGCTCGTCGTCCGCGGTCTCGCCGACTACCAGGACGAGATCGTGTTCGTCGCGGGTGTTCCGCCCGGCGTCGCGCAAACGACGAACGTGATGAAGCTGCATCGCATCGGAGAGGAGGTCAAGCTCAGTTGAACCTTCTGTCTTCTAGCAAGATCGACTCGTCGGGCACGGTCCTCGCACCCGTTCCTTCCGCGCGGCGCGAGTGGGACGACCTCGCTCGGTCGGTCGTGCCCTTCGTCGCCGGCCTCGACGAGGGCCAACGGAGCGCCTTGCGCCCGATCTTGATCGAGGACGTGGCGTCCGAATACGACGCGCGCTTTCTGACGGACTACCTCTACTCGCTCGACCTCGAGTACACCGCGGCCTTCCGCACGGTCGAGGCGGCCTGGGCCGTCGACGAAGAGCGCCATTATCGGAAGTTCCGCGACGTCGTGTGCGCCGGCTGGGGCGACGACTGCGCCTGGCTCGCGGACCGCGAGCCCGATTTCCGGCCGCTCGAGCACCTGTTCGAGGACGAATTCTCGATCCTGGTGCTGTGCGCCTACGACGAGCTCGCGACGGTGCGTGCCTACCGTGCGAACCTCGAGCAATACGACCGCCTGGGTCCCGAGCTCAGTGTATGGGTGCGGGCGGTGATCGCCGACGAGGCCTGGCACTACTCGCGCTTCCTCGACGTGATCCGGCGCGAGCACGCCCACCGCCTCGGTGAGGGCACCGAGGCGATCCGCCGCGTGCGGGAGACTGAGGGCGTCGCCTATGCGGCCACCTTCGTACTCGACCACGACGACGCCGTCTTCACGGACGAAATCTTCGATCACGCGGCTCGGATCGTGGCCCGTCAGCTCGCGCGCGAGGTGCCGCCCGTGGTCCCGGACACCGAAGAGTAGCGGCGCGCACGTGCCGAATCCGGGATCGCCGCGGTGTCGTAAACCGCTGGGGACACGGAGCTGGGCGGCCGGCGGGTGCCCATGGGAGCCTGCGGGCCATTGACGGGGAGCCCGTCGTTCTCGAACGTACCGTGCCCACCTGCACCATGTTGAATCGCTTCCAATTCGCGCGCCTGCGCTCGATCAAGAAGGCCGTCGGTGGCGAGCGCCGTCAGACGGTCCACGAGCCGATGGTCGGGGCGCGGGTGGTCTGCGTCGCGAGTGGCAAGGGCGGTACCGGCAAGAGCGTGCTCGCCACGAATATCGCCGTCCAGCGCGCCCGGCAGGGCGAGCGCGTCCTGCTCGTCGACTTCGACGCCGGCCTCGCCAATGCGCACCTGTTGCTCGGCCTGGCCCCGAGCTACGACCTCGGGCACGTGATGAAGGGCGAGATCGAGCCGCACGAGGCCCTCGTCGAGGGGCCGTGCGGCCTGAAACTGCTTTCCGGCGGCGTGGGGCGCGAGACGCTCGTCGATCCGACGCGGCGCGAGCTCGACCGCCTCTTCAAGGCGCTGCGCCCGCTCGAGAGCGAATTCGACCTCATCCTGATCGATCACGGGGCGGGCCTGGGCTACAGCACCGTCGCCCACCTCGCCGCGACGAGCACGCTCCTGCTCGTGACGAACCACGAGGTCACGGCGCTCTCCGACGGCTACGCGCTCTACAAGCGCGCCCACATGGTCAACCGCGGCATTCGCGTTGGCCTCGTCGTCAACCGCGCGCCGGACGACCGGCTGGCCGAGGCCGGCTGGGAGCGTTTCCGGGGTGCGGCGCAGCGTTTTCTCGGCCACAATCCCGAATACATCGGCTGGGTGCCCGCCGATCCCGCCGTCTCGCACAGCGTTGCCAAGCGCGAGCCGGTGACTTTGTCCTTTCCGGACAGCCCCTCGGCAAAGGCGATTCGGCAGGTCGCTTCGTGGGCGCCTATTGACCACGCCCGTACGGCGAGTGCATTCTACGAGAAGGCCCGCAAGGCGCTGCGCTAACCGGCCCAGCGACGCGCCCCACCGGACCTGCCTCACCGCAAGAGGCCACCGCGAGCGACCCCCCCCGCTACCTTGCCACCCGTTTGTGCTGGGTCGCGAGCCGAGCCGAGCCCAGTCACCGCCGAGCGATCCCGCATGCAACGACCGCAGCCCCCCTCGGCGATGCGCCGAGTGATGCAGGTGCTCCCTTTCGTCAACCAGAAAGGTGGTTGCGGCAAAACGACGACGGCCGTCAACCTCGCCGGTGCGCTAGCCGCGCGGGGTGAGCGCGTGCTGCTCGTCGATCTCGATCCCCAGGCCCACGCGACGCTCGGGCTCGGGTGCGCGATCGAGGACGAGCCGACGGCCGCGGAGCTGTTGCTCGGTGAGGTCACGCTGGACGACACGGTCGTGCAGGGACCGGGCGGCATCGATCTCGTTCCCTCCGAGCGCCGATTGGCCGAATTCGAGGAGGCCAGCGAGCGCCTGCTCGAACCCGAGCGCCGGCTGCAGCTCGGCCTCGAGAACGCCGAGCGGACCTACGACTGGGTGCTCGTCGACTGCCCACCGCGCGCGGACGGCGTCCTGTGCGCCAACGCGCTGTACGCCTGCACGACGGCGATGCTCATCGTCGAGACGGGGGCGTTCGCGCTGCAGGGGGCACTGCAGGCGCAGCGCGTGTTGGCCGAGGTCGCCGAGAACCAGGGGCGTGAGTTCGGCGTGCGCGTCGTCGGCACGATGTTCGACCGGCGCACGAAGTTCGCGCGCGAGCTCCTGGTCGCCCTGCACGCGCGGTTCGGGGACGACATGCTCGACACCGTCATCCGCACGAGCGTCCGCCTGCGTGAAGCCCCCGCGCTCGGCCTTCCGGTTCACGTCCTCGACCCTTCGTGTCGAGCGGCGACGGACTTCTCGGCGCTCGCCGAGGAGTTGATTCTGTCCCTCACGCCGCGCGACGAGCTCACGCCCGCCGCACCGGCCAAGCAAACGAAGGCTCGCGGCACAGTCAAGTCCGTCGGTCAGGGCACCGCGCGTCCCAAGACCGTCTAGCTCCCGCCGGCCCTTCCCCCAGCAGTCCAATCAGCCGTCAGAAAGAACCGCGCATGGAAGCACTCGCTCTGTTGTGCACGTTGCACGCCGATGGGCCAGCGACCCTGAAGCGCCTGCGTCGTGCGGGTTGCGATTCGCTGCGCTCGCTCGAGTCCTACGAGCCCGAGAGCCTCGCGGATCTCCTGGGGCTCTCGCCCGCCGCCGCGCGCCGTTTCGGACGTGAGGCGCGCATGCTCGACGCGCGCTTGACGACCGGCATCCTCGAACGCGAGGAGGCGCCGGAGACCGTGCTGCGCGCGAGCGTCGAGACCGACACGTACCGCGGCGACACCGGTTCGCTCGACCGCAGGGACCGCGACCTCTTGGGCAAGGTGCTCGCGAAGTGGAAGGAGTCGGACGCGGTCGAGCCCGCTCCGGTCCGCGAGCCCGAGCCGATCACCGCCGCGCCGGCCCCCGCGCGCGAGGTTCACTTCGAGCAGCAGCCTCCGTCGGAGCAGGCAGAGCAGGCGGTCGAGACCGTCGCCCTCGCGCCGGGCCTCCTGGCGGGCATGACCGCCGACCACGTCGCGTGCCTCGACGAACTCGGGATCACCGGGCTCGCCGAACTGACGGCCGCGCCGTCGCTCGAGCTCGCCAAGGGGCTGTGCGAGAGCTTCGCCCTCGTCCGGCGCTGGCAGTTCCTCGCCGGCCGCATCGAGAGCGAGGCGGCCGCGGTTGCGGAAGTGCCCAGCACCGCGCCGGCCGCGGCTGCCCAGCGGACCGTGCCCAGCGCGCCCGCGCAGCCCGCACGCCCCGAGCGTTCGGTCGCCGCCGCGCCCCCGCCGCTGACCGTTCGCAAGCCCTGGCCGGTCCAAGCGGTCGCACCGTCGCGGCCGAGCGCCGCGACCCCGCGGCCCGAACAGGCTCCCGAGGTCGCCGAAGCTCCCGAAGCCCCCAAGACCCCAGTGGGTTCCTGGCGCTCCCGCACGAGGTCCGCGGCCCCCTCCTTCGGGCCCGCCTCCGAGCCTGCCCCCGTGCGCGTGCCCCGCGACGAGCAGCCGGTTCCCCTGCCCCCCGCCACCGCGCCGCGCGCGACCGCCGACGGCATCGCGCCCGAGCCGCGCCCGGTCAGGCGTGGCTGGACGCCGCGCAAGTTCTGGGAAGCGCCCAAACCCGAGGCGGTCGCCCCCGGGCCGTCCGCCGTCGCCGAGGTGGCTGAGCCTGCGCGGGAGCCGGAGCCGGCAAGCGCTCGGTCGCGGGGCCAAACGACCCTCAACTGGAACTTCGAGATTCCGCCGCCGCCGCCGATTCCCCCCGCCCCGACGGTGACAACCGAACCTGAACAGGCGGGCGGACCGTTCGCCTGAGCTGGCGTTCCCGCACGGGGTCCGAAACCCGGAGGGCGAGGGCGTGTAGTCTCTACCGGAGCCGTGAGGTTCCGTGCCATGCCCTCGCTCAAGCTGCACCCCGTCTCCAGCGCCGTGCTGGTCGCCTTCCTCTGCAGTGTGCCGTGCAGCCTCGCCGCGCACGCCGCACCGCCGTCGGCGTCGGGTGACTACCCGTTCGCGAAGGCCCCCGATGGCCACCGCGGATTCGGGACGAGCCCGGACCTGCGCGAGCTCGAGAAGCTGTTCCGCAAGGCGGAAGGCGACGACGCCGACTTCCTGGCCAGCATCCTCGACCTGCAGCAGGACGTCCACCTGCTCCTGCATCTGACGCGCACCTACTACGCGCGTCGCGGCTACTTCGATCTGTTGCAGCCCGGTGAGGACGAGGAGACCCTCGCCGTGCATTTCGGGATTCTGCGGCGCAATCCGTTCGCCGAGCCGATGGGCAAGCGCCGCGCGCAGGCCTTCGTCGAGCTCTTGGTCGACGAGCGCTTCTGGGTGCGCGAGGAGGTGATGCAGGACTGGCGCGAGGAGATGCGCCAGGTACGCGGCGGTCTCGCTCTGTTCCGTGCGCACACGCACGGCGTCGCGGAGCTCACCGGCGACGGCGAGCTCGCGCGCGTCACACAGCGCGTCGACCTCGCCGCCGCACGGTTGCGCGCGCTGCGCCTCGACCTCGAGGCGCTGTACCAGTCGCCGATCGACGCGGGCGACTCCGAGCTCGAGTACGAAGAGGAGCGACTCGTCGAGCTGATCACGGACGGGGACCCCAAAGCGCGCTCCATGATCCAGGATCTCGAGCGCCGCTCCCGCCACGACCGCCAACGCCTGCGCGATGGGCTCTTCACGCGCAAGCTGGCGGCTCAGCTCGGCCGCGAGATCGTCCAGCGCGAGAAGGGGATCCTACGCGCGCGCGGAATCTACGCAGAAGTGCTACAGCTCCTGCCGACCTTCGACAGGCACAACCCGCCTCCGCCCGCGATCGCGAGCATGGAGAAGAGCGAGCGCTACAAGCGCTCGGCCTCGTCCGGCGTCGAGGGACTCTTCCACGACCCGTTCCACGCCGAGCTGAATTACCTCGTCGGGCTCGGCTACGATTTCTTCGCCGGACGCCACGTCTCGCGGGCGTACTTCGATCGGTTCCTCGCGTTGCGCGGGATTCGCTACTACGACTACGCGACCTACGGACGACGGGACCTGGACGGGATGGAGGAGTACGCCCTTCTGGTGGTGGCTGATTGGAAGCCGCCGCAGAGGGACGAGTGAGGCGAGTGGGCCGGCCCGGAGTCGACGGAGGTCGACGGAGGTCGACGGAGGTCGAACGGAGGATTCGACGGGGGCGGGGTGACACGGCACAATGAGCGGGATCGAGCGGCCCGTTCAGCCACTTTTGGAGGTGGCCCACTAGGCGGCTTACACCCCCGGCTAGAGCCCACCCATGGAGAGCCTCATCCCCGAGTCGCGGGGTCGTCCCGGCAACGACCCCATCTTCGCCATCAACGCGGAGGCTCAGCGACGAGCCGCGACCGGTGACCGGGTCGTCAACGCGAGCCTCGGAGCCCTGATGACCGACGCCGGCGAGCTGGCGGTCATGCCCGCTGTCTTCGAAGCGTTCTCGACGGTCGATCCGGCCGGCGCCGCCGCGTACGCGCCGATCGCGGGGGACGTCGCCTTTCTTTCGGCGGTGATCGACGACGTCTTCGGCTCGAGCTCGCTGGCGGCGGACTCGGTCGCGGTGGCGACGCCCGGCGGGACCGGCGCGATCCATCACGCGATCGTCAACTTCCTCGAGAGCGGCGACGCGCTGTTCACCTCGAGCTACTTCTGGAGTCCCTACGCGATCATCGCCTCGCACACCGGACGCAGGGTCGAGACGTTCGAGATGTTCGCCGAGTCCGGCCGCTTCGACCTCGCGGCATTCGAGTCGGGCCTTACCGAGCAGCTCGAGCGACAGGATCGCGCGCTCGTCCTGTTCAACTTCCCGTGCCACAACCCGACCGGCTATACGCTCGACGACGACGAGTGGGAAGCGGTCGCGGACATCCTCGTTCGCTGTGGACAGCGCAAGCCGGTCGCGTTCCTGCTGGACCTCGCCTACGCGCGCTACGGCGGGCCCGACGGCAACCGCTGGGTGCAGCACGTCGAGCGCGTCGCGGCGACCTGCACGCTGCTGGTGGCGTGGACCGCCTCCAAGACGTTCGCGCAGTACGGCGCGCGTGTCGGTGCGTTGATCGCGACCATCCCGGACGAAGCGCAGCGCCAGGACGTCCGCAATGCGCTCTCGTACTCGTGCCGCGGAACGTGGTCGAACTGCAATCACCTCGGCATCCTCGCCGTGACACAGCTTCTGACCGATCCCGACCTGCGCGAGCGCTCGGACGAGGATCGCTCGGAGCTCGTGCGCGTCTTGGACGAGCGCGTGCGCTTGTTCAATGCCGAGGCCGAGGCCGCCGGACTCAGCTACCCGCGCTACGAGGGCGGCTTCTTCGTCGCCGTCTTCACCGAGGACGCGAACCGGACCGCGGCCGCGTGCCGGGAAGAGGGCGTGTTCGTCGTGCCGATGCCCGGCGCCGTGCGGGTCGCGCTCTGCTCGACCGGCTCGAAGGACGTGCCGCACCTCGTCGCCGTGCTGGCCCGCGCGATCCAGGGAGTGCGGGCATGAGCGCCAGCGCCTCGTACCCGGCTTGGGAGCTCGAGCACCGCTACGGACCGCGCGTGCACCTTCTGGGGGACGTGTGGACCCGGAGCGCGCTGGCGCGCATCGGATCGCCGTCCATCGGGCAGACGGAGCTCCTGGCGCTCGTGCGCGAGGTCTACACGCACCTCGTGCGCTCGATCTGCCACGAACTGCCGACCGTCGAGGCCTCCGTTCCGACGCGGATGGCCGAAGCACATCCCGACTCCGGCGTCTGGCATGGACGGGTGCTCGACCCGGCGGCGCGCATCGTCATCGTCGACGTGATCCGCGGCGGCATCCTCGCTTCACAGGTGTGCTTCGAGTCGCTGCTCGGGGTCCTGCCCGTCGAAAGCCTGCGGCTCGACCACATCAACTTGGCGCGCACGAGCGACGACGCGGGGCGCGTGACGGGCGTCGACCTGACGGGGAGCAAGATCGGCGGGACCCTCGTGGGTTCGACGCTGATCCTGCCCGATCCGATGGGGGCGACGGGCTCGACCGTGATCCGGGCGATCGAGCATCTCGTGGAGGGCTTCGGCCAGCCGGCGCGAATCCTGGTCCTGCCGATGATCTGCACCCCCGAGTTCCTTCGCGCCGTCCTCGACTTCCGCGACGACATCGTCGTCTACGCGGGGCGCCTCGACCGCGGGCTGTCCGATGCCGACGTCCTCGAGGCCGTTCCCGGCAGCGCCTGGGAGCGCGAGCGCGGCCTGGACGAGCGCGGCTACATCGTCCCCGGCGCCGGCGGTGTGGGGGAGGTCCTCAACAACTCTTGGTGCTAGAGGTCCGGCCGCCCTCTCGGGGCGGTTGACCAAGGCCCGTCCCGACGTTTCCCCTCGATCGTCGCCTGCGCTATCCTATCCGCCCGCGATTGCGCTCCTCCTCCCTTTCGAAAGCTGACCCAGGAGATTTTCCACCCATGACATACGTCGTCGCCGAGCCGTGCGTGAACTGCAAGTACACGGACTGCGTGGATGTCTGTCCCGTCGACTGCTTCGTTGAGGGCGTCAACTTCCTGGCCATCAACCCCGACGAGTGCATCGACTGCGGGGCGTGCGTGCCCGAGTGCCCAACCGAGGCGATCTTCGAGGAGACCGAATTGCCTGAGAAGTGGGCCGAGTACGTCGAGATCAACGCCAAGCTCGCCGCCACATGGCCGGTCATCGCCGAGAAGAAGGATGCCCTCGACATCGCGGACGATTGGAAGGACATCGAGGCGAAGCGCGACAAGCTCTCGGAGGAGGCCTTCCCGGGCTGACCGAGACCGCACGACTCACCCGTGAGCGGGGACGGCGCAGGCCGTCCCCGCTCACGTCGTTTCGAGGCGGTGAAGAGGATCTTCCCGCGCTTTCAGGATCGACGGTTTCGCGCAGCTTGGAAACGAGTCTTCCAGTGACGCGAGAGGTCCCCATGAGACCCGCTCCCCTGGCCTGCCTGCTCTTCCTGCTCCTGCCTGCCCCCGGTGTGGCCCAGACCCCGCTCGTCGACGTCGGTTTCACCGACCTGACGCCGTACGGGATCGGCGCGGGTCCCGTCGACTACGTGCAGTCGATCTACCTGCGCACGTACAAGGGAGCGAGCGGTCCGCTGACGACGACGCGCCACCGTGTCATCTTTCCTGCTGGCGTCGAGGTGCCTGGAGTCGTCACCAATGGGGGCGACCTCGGCAGAAGCAACGACAACGGGACCTTGACGGGGACGGACCGGATCTTCGCGATCGATCCGGCGCTCGCGGATGCGTACTCGGCCGGCGATCGCGGCCTGGAGACGAACGACGACGAGATCGCCTGCGTGTATTCGCCGCGGGAGGTCTTCTTCATGGGCAACGTCTCGGGCGGGGTCGACGACGTGCGGATCATCATCGACTACGGCAGCTCGCTTCCGAGTGGCATCGCGTTCGACGTGCAGTCGACCGATGCCAGCGTGCCGACCTGGCGCGACCTCGCTCGGCATCCAGGTCGGCGACCCCGGCGGTGCCGTCTCGGGCAGCGGAGACATCGCGCGCGCCAGCAACGGGAACAAGATCGACGTGTTCGACGTCGGCCGCGGCTTCGCGATCCCGGCCATCCTGCGCACGTCGAACCCGGGCACGCCGCTCGGGCGGGTGGCACGCTGCAGCTCACCGCGCTCGGCCTTCCGGCCAATGAGTTCGGCTGTTTTCTCGTTGGCCAAGGCACTGGCACGCTGTTTCCCGTGCCGAACAGCGTCGGACGCTTCGACGTACCAGCCCTGATCCGCAACTCGAGCAACGTTCGCCGCTTCGGCATCGACGTCGACACGAACGCGATCCCGCTCACGCCGCCGATCGCGGTGCAGCCCGGCGAGACGTGGAACTTCCAGTGCTGGTACCGCGACGGGGGCTCGAGCAAGTACCGAGCCCGCGCGAATCCGTTTCCTCGAGCACGAGGCGACGCCACCACAGACGGCGGCGAACGAGAGCGTGATGGAAAGGGGCTGGAGATGCTGCTTCTACTGGTGTTTCCATGGCCTCGCCGCCAGGAAGCGGCGCAGCTCGACCTGGAAGCGTGCCGGGGCCTCGAGGCTCGGCAGGTGTCCGACACCCGGTAAGTCGACGCGGCGCAGATCGGGGAGCTCGCGTTCGAGCAAGTCCGCGATGCGCAAGAGGTCGGGCACGTCGCGGTCGCCGATGAAGAGGAGCGTGGGGGCGTCGATTCGATGGAGTTGTTCCGTTGCGGGCGGTGTCCGTCGCCGCTCGACGGGCGGAATCGTCCACGCGTGCTCGTTGGCCGCCGCCAGGGCGCGCACGCGAGGCGCGAGGTGGGGGAGCTCCATCGCGGGCGACATGTAGGGGCAGGAGAGCCAGAGCTCGACGGCGCGAGCGGTGTCGCCGGCCGCGGCGGCGGTGGCGATGTCGTCGAAGAACGCATGGTAGGGCCCGGACCAATTCCAACCCGTGACGCCCGGTGCCACCAGGACCAGCGCGCTGACCCGTTCCGGATGATCGAGCGTGTAGTCGAGTGCGATGCGGCCGCCGAGGGAGTGGCCGACGAGCGCGAACGACCCGACCCCGAGCGTTTCGAGGAGTGCGTGCAGGTCCTCGTGCGAGGCATAGGGCTCCGCAACGGGGCCCGAGCGTCCGTAGCCGCGCACGTCGTAGCACACGACGTGGAAGTCGGGTGCGAAGGCCGCGACTTCTGCGTCCCACATGCGCGCGTCCATCTGGCCGCCGTGCACGAAGACCAGCGTCTGACCGGAGCCCGTCTCCTCGTAGTGCAGGAACGAGTCGCCGACGGACACTCGCCCGGCGACGGTGCCCTCCCGCGTACTCCGGCAGCCGGGCCCGGTCAACGAGAGGAGGGCCGCGAGCGCGGCCACTCGCAGTGCTTCGCCACGTCGGCCGGAAGTCGAGTCCTCGCGCTTGTTCGTGTGCGTGTCGCTTCGGGTCGGGATGATCGGCGAAGTGTCGCCCGTGACCGGCCGCCGAGCAACTTTACGGAGGCGATCGGCATCACGTTCAACGGAAGCTCCCGAGCCCGCGCAAAAAACGCAGCGCGCCCGTGCGTTTGGGTGTTCATTCACCCTCCTTGGGTGAATGGATGCGGGAGCCGCGCGTACGGTTGGCTGGCTGGAGCTTGCGGACACCTTACGGACTCTGACCGTTCGGCCTGTCGCCAGACGCGGCTGCACTGGACCCCCCCCTCGCCAGGGGATCCCCATCGGGTTCCTCCTGCACCACCGGGATTTTACCGAGCTGGTGTGCCGCCTCTCCGTTCTGCAGTCGTCCCCACTCGTCGGGGGACATGCCCGTCAAGAATAGAAGGAGTCGGATCGTGCGCCATACCAGTGGTCTTCTCGCCGCGCTTTTGATTTGCGTCACCGCGAACGCTGCACCGCCGCAGCGTCAGCCGGACTATCCCGGGCTCGCAGCCGAGTTCCTCGCACGACACGGCAAGGCAGACGCGCAGCCCGATACGTTCGAGCTGAAGGGAGTCTTGGCCGAGCACTATCTGCACGCGCGCATGGGGCTCTTCGATCTCTACCTTCCCGCGGATGGCGCGGACAAGGACCGTGCCGAGGACTACCGCGACCTGTGCGTTGCGCTGCTCGGGATGCAGGAGTCCTGGCTCGATTGGCTCGCGCCCGCGACGGGCAGCCCGCGCGCGGACAAGAAGGACATCGCCACGCTCACGAAGTGGGTGAAGAGCTGGAGGCCCGGTCGGCTCGTCGGCGCCGCCGCGAGCGGCGACCGCGAGGTGCTCGACGCGCTCGACGCGAAGGACGCCGTGCGCGAGGCGGCCGAACGCTTCGGCAGGAACATGGGGACCGGCATGGCCCTCGGGCTCGAACGCACCGAGGAGGTGCGCGAGCCGGTCGTCCTGCTGCACGACCGCTACGCCTTCGTGCAGTTCCTGTGCTTCGGCGCCTGGCTGCACGACCATTTGCGCAGCGTCTTTTGGCAGCCGGACATCGTCAACTGGACGCACTTCTACGTCGACGACGTCAAGATCCTCGCCCTGCAGTTCGCGGCCCCCGGCCGTGCGGCGGGCGACCTGAGCTCGGGCGTCAGCATGAACTCCCGCACGCCGACCGGCATGGAGCAGCAGGTCGTGCAGCTGGCGGCGAACTCGATGATCGCGAACTACTTCGGCGATGCCGTGCCGCCGTCGCTGGCTGGCGCGATGGCCGTCAACCTGGTCATCGACGGCTACGGCGAGTGCAACACGCGCGTCGACGGCGACCTGCGGGCGCGGCGCACGAGCGCGCGCGAGATGTTCGTCCCCGGCGGCCAATCCGAGGGCGGCGTATTGCCCCCGAACCTCGCCGACAGCCGCTGGCGCGACGGACACGGTGCCGATCACTTCGTCCGCGTTCTGCGCCACTCGATGCAGGCCGGCAAGGGCGGCCGCAAGAAGGGTTTTCCCAAGGGCACCTCGTTCTTCCAGCTGCTCGACGATTCCGAGATCGCGCGCACGACGATCGCCGCGCCGTTCCTCGGAAGCGCGGCCGCCGGGCGCGAGGAACCGCCCGCGAAGTTCTTTGGGGACCACCTCGAGTTCCTGCGCTCTTACCGCTCGTGCTTCCTGTACTGGATGCAGAATCACGCGGTCGGCTCGTCCAAACGCAGCCAGCGCGCGTTCGCGCAGCTCCTGCTCGAGCTCGCCCGGACGCAGAAGACGGATGACCTCGAGACGGTGTTTCAGGCGACGTACGACGGCGCGCCGCTCTCCGACGTCGAGCTCGACAAGGACGCGCTGGAGGTGCGGTTTCTGAAGTGGCTGACGCGGCAGAAGGTGGCGCGGAGGTGAGCGGGCGCGCGAGCGCTCACCCCTGCAACAGCATGATCTTCTGCCAGATCTTCCGCGACAACCCCGTCGTCAGCTCCTCGATCTCGTCGACGGCCGTGACCACCGCCTGATCGCTCTGCCCCTCGATGTAGATCGCACCGATCTTGGCGATCAGCGACAGCGTCTCGCAGCAGTAGTCGAAGTACCGCGTCATTTCGGCGTCGGTCATGCCGCGCTCCGGCGACGACTCGGTCGGGCCGAGGTTGCCGCGTAGCGCCTCGGGATCCTTCGTCAGCTGGTGCATGTCCACCACGTGTGCGAGCGAGCGCAACTCGTGCAGGCCTTTCATGACGCGGCCGCGTTTGATGCGCTGCTCGATCGAGCACGAGGAACAGGACGATCGTCGAGACGAAGAAGATCGTGCCGAGCGCCGGCTCGATGATCTCGACGAAACGCACGATGGTCCGCACCTCGCCCGCATCGAAGCGCAGCGGGAGCGAGAGGATGACGGCCAGCAGTGCCGCGAGCAGGACGCCGACCGCGATGCGGAGACCGAGGATCGGCTGGGTCATCGCGCGCGAGCGTGCGATGACCGTCCGCGACACGTTGACGAGGTCGCCCGCTACGCGGCGCAGGCTCGAGTCGGGGAAGCGCTCGCCGATGCGCAGCTCGAGGCGCTCGATCGTCGCCTGGATCTTGTCGGGGTCGAGTCTGAGGTACATGGCCTGGCGGGGGGTGGGCCCCAGCCCCGCTCGTGCCGCAAGCGGCACCGGGGGGGCGTCGTGATTCACGGCTTGCGCGTGAACTCCTCTTTCATCATCAGGAACTCCTCACCGTCCTCGGTCTTGTCCGAGTACATCTCGATGACGAAGTGGTCCTCGTCGGGGGCGCGCGTGATCACGTGGACCTCGTGTTCCTCGCCACGCTCGTCGTGGTAGGTCGCCTTCCAGTCCGCCGTTCCCTCGTCATCGATCAGCGCCCCGCGCATCGACAGCATCCCGGTCGAGAGGGTCCAGGTCCAGACGGACTCGAGCTCGCTGGAGCCTGTGTTGTAGCCCCACCAGCGCATGCCCTCGTAGCCCGTACCCATCATCGTTCCCTTGTTCTCCTCGACGAGGAAGCGCCCGCCGAGCGCGGTCTTCAGGACGGCCGTACCCGTGCTCTCGTTCGCCTCGGCCCCCGGCGCCATGCCGAAGGTCGTCTTCACGTCGTACTCGCCGGCGTAGACTGCCATTCGCTCGTGTATCTCGCCCGGCTTGCCCGGGGTTTCGCCGTCCTGGCGTGTCGTGGCGCCGCCGAGGAGCGCGCCGCCAGTGAACAGGATCGTGGCGAGGAAAAGGGTACGGGGCTTCATGGTCATCTCCTTCGGGGGCGGCGGCCACTCGCTGGCCGGGCCGGCAGTGTATGCGAGGTGCGTTCTCCGACGGTCTGTAGTAGGTTGGCCGGGCGATGCAGCCCACCGCCTCGACGCGCCTGCCCGCCATCGATTGGATGCGCGGGATCGTGATGATACTGCGTCCTCGATCTGAACAAGAACGAGGACGTGACGATGAAGCACGAGATGCCCAAGAAGCGCCTCGCCTACGTCGCCCTCAACGGTCAGGCGCAAGTGGTCGAGGTCGATCTCGAGGCCTGGAAGATCGTGCGTCGCTTCGAGACCGACAAGGGCCCGGACAACGTCGAGGTCACCCGCGACGGCAAGCGCATGGTCGTTTCGCACAAGTCCGCCGCGGCGATCGGCGTCTGGGACCTCGAGAAGGGCGAGGAGCTCGCCCGCATCCCCTCGACGCGGCGCGTGACGCACGGCGTCGCGATCTCCCCCGACAGTCGCTACGCGTTCGTTTCCAACGAGGGCATCGGCAGCGAGAGCGGGACGGTCGACGTCGTGGACCTGGAGTCGAACGCGCTCGTCAGCACGGTCGGAATCGGGCTGCAGGCGGGCGGGCTGACGTTTTGGAAGATCGAGTAGGCGCGGTCAGTCGATCGTGATCTCGATCGGGGCGCTCTCGAGGACGAGCAGGGTACTGGCGCGGAGTCGGGACCACGCACCCGGCGCGATCTCGTCGTACCAGCTGAGGCGATCTGCATTCGGGTTGCACTCGTAGCGCAGGCGAACGGAAAAGCGGCCAGGCCCCGGGAGGTAGGGCGCACCCAGCCAGGACCGCAAGTCGACGGAGTGACCCGGTTCCAGCGTCACGATCTCGTCCAGCTGCATCGCGTTCTGGAGCGCGCAGGCTCGGATTCCAGGGGGCGGGGCGACGACCGTGCCGGTCGTGGCGTCGCGCGTCGTCCATTCGATGTAGGGCGTGCGCGTAGCCCAACAGCTCCCATCGCCTGGCCGCACGACCGTCACGGTCTGCTGTCCGTAGTTGACGATCGACGCCGTGTAGCGACGCGCCGCGACGTCGTCGACGCTCAGCTCGAGGGCGAGGCCGTGTTGACGCCGTACGACTTGGCGGATCGCGCGGACACGAAGACGAATGCCGTTCTCCTCGGAATCTGACCAGGCCCTACCCGGCGGCCCGGGCGTATCGAGCTCGGGGCACTGCTCGCGCTTCAGAGCAAGGCCCATGGCGGGAACGGGCTCGGTCAGAGCACGCTGAGCCTCCTTGCGCACGGCCAAGGAGTAGTGGCGACGGCCCCGTTCGAGCAGGCTCCTGACCCTGGGCAGGAAGATCAGCTCCGGCAGGAACGCGAATGCGAGGGGGCGAATCTGCTCGTGGGGAGAGGACAGCGATTGCCGGTGGAACGCCAAGAGCTCGTCCGGGCCGATCAGACGCACTCCGCGAGGCAACTCGAGCTCGCTCAGTTTCACGGTGTCCCCGTCGACATGGACCGTCAACCGAGGATGCTCCGAGAACCAAGCGACCCCGAAGGTGAGGGACGACGGGGCCGTGAGCTTCCAGTTGAAGTCGACGATCCGTCCGTCGAGGCTCCGCGTCCGGCCGCCGGTGGGCATGAGGACGACGTCGAGCACCTCCGCATCCATTTTGGAGAACGCAGCGAAGGTCTCGTTCACGGCCCTGGAATCGCCGCGGAAGTAGAAGTCGGCGAACTGGGCGTACGAGTAGCGGTACACGCGTTCGCGACGATTCACCAGCTCGACGAAGCCCGTCGGCCAGCTCGCGTCCGCCTTGAGCGTCTCCAGCCCGAACGACTCCTGCGGGCCCTGGGCCAGCGGGGCAGCGCTCAGTCCGGCGAGTGCGGCAGCCAAGCACGTCGTCGCGATCATCGACGTCCCTACCGCTGCGCTTCGCGACCGGTTACCGACTCCGTCTGACTCTCAGTGCTCTTCGTACTCGAGCTCGGGATCGGGGTCGCGCTCACGCATCGTTTTCCATCGCGTCAGCCCCGGCGCCAGCTCGGGACCGGCATCGGCCGTCAGCGCCGCCCCCGCCCGTGTGTCGCCCTCGCTCGAGGCCGAGTCGGAAGTCGCCGGTCCGCGCGCCAGCCCGTGGGCGCGCGTCAGGAGTTGCGCCGCCTCCGCGCGCTCCTCTTGGAGCCACGCGACGCGGCCTTCGAACCACACGGCCTCGGCCGAGGCCGGGTTCAGGCGCGCGGCATCCGCCAGGTGGCGGCGCGCTTCTGCGTAGTTCTCCTCGAGCATCGCCACGACGCCGAGCTGAAGCACGGGCCGCGACTCCTCCTTGTTGAGGTCGTGGCAGCGTGTGAACGCCTTGCGTGCGGCAGCGATGTCGTCGATCCCGGGGTCGCCGCCGGGCAGGCGCAGGAGGCCGATCTGCATCCAGCCGCGGTTGGAGTGGCTTTCGTAGGCGACGAGGCGCTCGAAAGCCTGGAGCGCGGCTAGCTCCTGCCCGCTCTCGAGCAGCGAGTTGCCGAGGTAGTACAGGCAGTCCCCGTGGCCGGGCCACAGGGCGAGCGCCGAGCGGTAGGACGCGACGGCCGCGGCCGCATCGTCGCGCAGCCGCGCCGACTGCGCCTCTTTGCGGATCGCGTAGAAGCGCCGCTGCACCGCGACATCGCGCGGGGCGCTCGTGTCGAGCTCGCGCCGCCCGGGGAAGGGCTCGGCGCGCGGCGCCGAGCCGCGCTCCCACGTGACGAGCGCCGGGGCGAGCAGCGGGCCGGTCTCCTCGCGCTCACCGTCGGGCCAGACGACTTCGATGCGGTCGACGCCACCCGCGTTCCCGAGGCCGAACGCGACTTCGCCCACCGCATGCTGGGACAGGTAGGAGCCCTGGGTGCCGACGACCTCCATGACCGTTCGCTCGCCGCACTGGACCCAGACGCGCGCCCCCAGGGCGAAGCGGTTGCCCGTGGGCTGGCGCAGCCGTACGCGCAGACAGCCGTTGGCGTTGCCACCGTCGTTGCGCAACAGCCTGGCTGCCTCGCCGTGGAGCGAGATCACCAGATCCTCGTCGCCGTCCAGGTCGTAGTCGAACGTCGCGCCGCCGCGACCGACGTGCTTCTCGCGGAAGAAGTCGCCGCTGACCGCGCCGACCTCGAAGAAGCGCCGCTTCGCCGGGGAGCGCCAGAACAGCTGGCTGCGCATCGGCTGCAGCTGGGTCGGTTCGTCTTCCTCGGGGATCGTGTGGCCGTTCACGACGAAGAGGTCGAGCAAGCCGTCGTTGTCGTAGTCGAAGAACCGCGTCGCCCAGCCGACCTGCTCGAGCCCCTGGTAGCCGAGGCCGTAGCGGTCCGCCTCGTCGACGAAGAGCGAGCTCGGGCTGTCGCTTTCGCTCCTCTCGCCCTGGGGGAACTGCGCGTAGAGGGCGTTCTCCTGCGCGACCCAGTGCGTGACGTACAGGTCGAGGTCCTGGTCGCCGTCGAAGTCCGCGGCGGCCATGCCCATCGCGCCCCGGTAGTCGCCCAGGAGCGCGCCCGTCGTCTCGTCGACGAACGTGCCGTCCCCGCGGTTCACGAAGTAGGCGTTGTCCGAGACGTCGTTGGCGACGTACAGATCCTGGTGCCCGTCGCCGTTCAGGTCGCAGAAGAGCGCGCCCAGGCTGCGGCCCGTCGCGTTCGCGACGCCGAGCTCGTCTGCGACCTCCTCGAACGTGCCGTCGCCGCGGCCGCGGAAGAGGAGGTTGCGCTCCGGCCCGAACGTCGACGGGTTGAGCAGGGCCGGGATCACGCGGCCGTACGGCGACTCTTCGGCGCCCCTCGCTCCCAGCGCCTCGTCGTACACGACGTAGCCGCACACGTAGAGGTCCACGGCGCCGTCCGCGTCGTAGTCTCCGACCGCGACTCCGGCCCAGAAGCCCTCGTGCTGGTCGAGGCCGGTTGCGGCCGACGCGTCCTGGAAGCGTCCGGATCCGTCATTGAGGAAGAGCCGACACGTGCCGTAGGTCGTCACGAACAGATCGAGGTCTCCGTCCGAATCGACGTCGCAGAAGGCGGCGCCCATCGCCATGGCGGCGAGCTCGATGCCGGAGGGCTCCGTCCAATCTTCGAAGCGGCCGTCGGGTCCGCCGCGGAACAGGCGCGACGGGCTCGCCTCGCCATCGAGCGGCGCGGCGCCCGCGAGGAAGACGTCGGTCCAGCCGTCGCCATCGACGTCGCCGAGCGCGACGCCGCTGCCCATGTCCTCGGGCAGGCGATTCGCGCGTTCGCCGGGGAAGTGGTGGAAGACGAGGCCGGACTCCTGCGCGACGTCGTGGAACTCGACGAGGGGATGGTCGTCGGGAACGCCGGCGGCGAGCTTGTCGACGATGCCCTCGGTGTGCTCACCCGATGCGTAGCGTTCGACGCGGCCGCGGTAGACCTGCAGCGCGGCGGCGGAGACGAGGACGACGGAGCCCACGGCGATCAGGACCGTCTTGCGTCTGCGTCTCCACAAGCCCATGGGTCTCACTCGGTTTCTGCTACTGGGTCCGCTATTGGGTGGCGAGGGCGACTTGCGCTTCGGCTGTCGAAAGCGTCGTCACCGGGCTCGTGATGCCCGCGTCCTCGCCGAACATGAAGTTCAACAGGTACTGATCGACCTTGCGGTAGTTGAGCTTCGCGACGACCTTGAGCGGCCCCTTCAGCTCCGTGGGGACAGGGATCGCGTGCTCTTCGTCCAGCTCCCCGCCCTCGTGCGGGCGCGCGCCCGAACAGTCGACCGAGAAGGTCGCCACCTCCTCGGAGCCGGGGAACAGGGAGCGCTTGAAGCGCACCCCGACCATCTCCCACAGGTTGTGGCGATCGATCAGGTTGCCGTAGCGGTCGACCGGCTCGGCCTTGAACATGAACGCGCCCTGCTCGACGAAGTGGTTGGCGTCGCGCTTGCCGGTGTGGAAGATCGAGCGGCCGTCCGCATCGGTCACCTCCACCTCGATCCAGGCCTGAATGATGTCGAGGGGACCGGTGGGGAAGTCGTGACCGACCTTGTTGTTGACGACGCGAACGCGCACGTCGAAGGCCTCGCCGGGGGAGGCGCTCGCGGGAACCTCGAGCTCGATGGGAACCGCGGGCCCCTTGGACCACTTCTCGCTGATCTCCGGGATCTCGATCTCTCCGCGCAGCCATTGCTCGGTGAGCGCGATGTGCTTCTCGGCGCCCTCGAGCTCCATCAGAGCCGGAATGAACTGGTTCGCGCCGAGGAAGCGGTGGCTGCGGTGCTTGCGGTCCCGCAGGCTGCGGTTGGCATCGGCGCCGTCACCGGAAGCGGGATCGAGCGAGTCCGCGACGAGCGGCATGTGGCACTCGCGACACTCGACGGTGCGCTCGGGCCGCTCCGCATCGTGCCAGCGGCTCGCGCGCCAGTTGTCGAACTGGTTCTGCAGCTGCACCCAGCCGACCTTGTTGACCTCCTCGTCGATGAACTGCTTGTGGCACGCGGCGCAGAACTCGGGCGTCTTGAACATGCGCCGCGAGAGCGACTGGACGTGATGGTCGGGGTAGGCGCGGATGAGGAAGTCGGACAAGAACTTGGCGACCTTGCCCTCGCGCAGCTCCCACACGTAGCGGTTCGGCTGGGCCATGACGTAGTTCGCGTTGCCCGCGACGTCGGTCTCCTGGATGCCGTGGCACGCGACGCACGAGATGCCCTCCTGGTACCCGGCCAGGTTCGTCAGGTTCTCGACACCGATGTTCTTGGTGCCCGAGAAGAGCGAGATCGGGTCGTGGCAGCCGCCACAGTAGCGCGTGGATTCGGGGCCGTTCTGTTTGGCCATCACGCCCTGGACGGCCTGGAACGCCGCATCCATCGAGGCGTAGCGGTGCGCGCTCGGCAGCCACTCCGCGTAGATCTCCTCGTGGCATCCGCTCGTGCCGCACGACGCGGATCCCGCCAGCGTGCGTGCGTCCAGCGCGCCTCCGGACACCGTGTTCGCGAGGCTGGGCGAGAACGGCCCGGCCCCCTCGTACGGCGTCTGGTCGTAGCCTGCGGGGAATTCATTGTTCCACTCGACGCCGGGGACGGCGAGCGTGAGTCCCATCGTGGCCAACACGAGCAGCGTGGCCGAGCCCCACACGAGTCGCGCGTGTCCGTGGGCGACGCGAATCAGCTCTCCGTCGTTTCGCGATTGCGCCGCGCTTCTCGCGCGTGCCCACACCGTCGCGAGGTGCGCTCCGAGAAAGAGCACGAGCCCGAAGGTGCCCACGATGTGCACCGTGCGCCACACGTACTCGATCCCGCGACCGAATGCACTTTGGCCGGTGAGGACGAGCCCCGAGACGACGCAGGCGATCAGCATCAGTCCCGAGACCCAGCCCGTGAATTTCACGTGGGTAGCCGGGAAGTGCCAATACGCGCGGACGTGCCGCACGAGGTAGATCGCGCCTGGCACGAGGAAGACGAGGCCGGCCAGGGTATGGACGATGACCGCGTGCTGGTTGAACGTACTGAAGGGCAGCAGATAGATCGAGAGTCCGGTGACGGTCAAGAAGATCGTCGCCCCCGTGAACCAGCGACCGGCGAGGTCGCGCCAGCCCGCGCTGCGGCGCTGTAGCCAGTCTTCGCGCTCGATCGCCTCAGGCGCTGTACGCTCGGTCATCCAACCTCCTCGTGGCTCGACAGGGAAAGAACGCGCATGCTGAAACGATACGTCGTTGGCCCGGTCGCCAGCCTCACCCCAAGTGCGTAGGTGCGTGGAGGCGAAGGGCGTAGGAGGGCGATGCGAGCAGCCGCTGGGCCCTTCAGGTGGCGCCTCGTGATCGGGTAGGCTCACGCCGCTTCGCAACCCGAGCCCGCTCCTTCCATGGCCGACATCTTTTCCGAACACGTCAGCAAGTACGGCGCCTTCCTCTACGGGGGCCCCAACGGCAACAACCAGGCGACCGCCACCGTGTGGCTACGCTTCGAGGGCCGGCCCGAGTTCGTCTGGCTGCGCTTCTACCCGCCGGGTTACCAGCTGCCGGAGAGCTACGAGGTCGAGCACTCGGCCGGGTACTCGATGTACTACGTGAGCTACCGCTCGGGTGACTACTCCAAGGTCATCGACCTCCTGCGCAACGAGGATCCGATCCACTTCTACTGGAACTCGGAGACCGGTGCGGTCTACCTGCGCTGCGGTGCCGAGGAGGTCGGCGAGGGCGAGGGAGAAGACGATGACGACGATGATTGATCGCTCCACTATAGAAACGTCACGCTCACCGCGTCGGTGAAGTTGCTCGTGTTGCCGGCGTCGCGATACCAGCATTGGAAGTGCCAGGTGTCGCCGGCGAGCACTGCCGCGGGCGGGTTGACCGGTACGGCGTCGACGTCGATCGCGAGGCGGCTGCTCGGGCCCTGGACGACTTGGGACGGCTGGTTGAAGCGGCCGATGTTGCCGGCGAGGCACAGGAAGCCGCTCGATCCGGGCGGCTGGACGAAGCCGGTGCTCATGCTGGCGAGGAAGTAGCCGAACTGACCTTGCGGCAGTTGGGCAGCGGTGATCGACAGGTAGTCATCGCCCAGGCTGGGTGAACCGGTGGCCAAGAGGACTCCCGGCGCGCCGGTGCTGTTGTCGGCCGCGGGCCCGCAGAACTTGCTTCCGATGGGTGCGATGCACTCGAAGGCGTAGAACGCACCGGAGCGCAGCCCCTGGTCGGCGTCGTAGCGCGCGCCGATCAAGGCTGTCGCGCCAAACAGCGCGCCGGTACTGCCGAAGTCCTCGTTGTCTCCTCCATCCGCGGGGAGCAGCATGTCCGTCTCGACCCAGCCGCCCGGCGTGCGTTCGAACACGTACCCCGCGCCGTCGTCCGTTCCCACGTCGTGGTCGGACGTCGTGATGAGCGCCCGGTCGCCCACGATCGAAACGGACTTGCCGAAGCGGTCGTCCTCGACCGTGTCCGAGCCGAGCAGCTTGTTCGTCTCCGTCCAGACGCCTCCGGAGCGTTCGAAGACGTACGCGGCCCCAGCTTCGAACCCCACGGACCCCGAGTCGGTGACGGCTCCGATCAACGCGGCGTCTCCCGACAGCGCAACGTCACTCCCGAAGCGCGCGTCGCGTGAGGCGTCCGAGGCGATCAGCTTGGTGCTCTGTGTCCAGCCAGTCGCGGAGCGCTCGAAGACGTACGCCGACCCGGACGGGTCGCAGCAGCCCGATTGGTTCGGGGTGAAGTCGCCGATCGCTCCGACCAGAATCGTGTCGCCCGAGATCACGACGGCGACCCCGAACTCGTCCTCGAAGGTTCCGTCGAGCGCAGCGAGCTTCGTGGTCTCCAGCCAGCCGGTACCCGTGCGCTCGAACACGTAGGCTGCGCCGGCCTCGAAGCCGAGCGTGTCGTCCCAATTCGCGCCGACGACCACTGTGTCGCCCGAAATCGACACCGACTGGCCGAAGCGCTGGTTGCCGTCCGCATCCGACGCGAACAGCTTGCCCGTTTCGACCCAGCCGTTCGGCGTGCGCTCGAACACGTAGGCCGCACCCGAGGAAGTCACCTGGCCGTCGGCGCCACGCGCTCCGACCACGGCGGTGTCGCCGTCGAGCGCGACGGCCAGGCCGAAGAAGTCGGCGGGCATGCCGTCCGATGCGAGCATCTTGTCGACTTCGATCCAAGCCGAGCCCGCGCGCTCGAGCACGTAGCACGAGCCGGATCGTGCGCCGAGGTCATCGTCCCACGGAGCGCCAACGATCGCCGTGTCGCCCGAGATGGCGAGCGCGGTGCCGAACAGGTCCTCGGCGGCTCCGTCGGAGGCGAGCAGCTTGACCTGACACTGCTGCGCAAAGCTCGCAGGTGTCAGCGCGAGCGCGACGGCCCATGTCGTGGCGGTGAATTGCATTGTGATTTCTCTCATGGCGGCAACGAGTGCAGTCTTTGGTAGAGGCGGCTCGCGGTCGCGTCATCGTGCGACTTCCAGAAAACTCCGGGTACGTCGAGATCCGGCGCGTGCGTGCCCCCTTCGACCCCTTGGCGCCGCAGCCGCAGGGATGAGCGCTGGTATCGCGACGCCGGCACGAGCAATCTTATCGTCGGCGGGAGCATCTTGTTTCTCTGAGCTCACCGCCGCCTTCGGCCGACCTACCCGCTCGCCGTGATCTCGCGAGCGACTGCGCCGCTCGCTTCGCGTCCAACGAACAAGCGTTGAGAGCCGAAGGGGTCGGGGTACCCGAGCTCGTCCAGGAATGTCTCTATGGCGGCCTTGCGCTGCGCGTCGTCTTCGATCGCGTTGATGCGCCGTCGCTCGTCCAGGACTTTGTTCCACTCGCTGTAGGTGAGTCCAACGGTCTGATCCTGCTTGCAGCGGTCGAAGAGCAAGGAGGTGCTCGCACTCTCCCCTCCACCGCTGAAAACGAGGCCGCCGCACTCGTCGCCCTCGTCGTTGTAGAAGAGGAATCCCGGATGGGAGGACGAGCGCGGCCCCACGACTCCGTTGACGACCGGATCCGGAAGCCGCTCTCGATTGGCAATGACGATGCGCATCGATCCGTCGGAATCGACGACGTTGATGCGCTCGACCGTGATCTCTTGGAAACGCGAGGCGTCTTGTGGCTCCTGTGACAGCCTCCCGATCAGGACGAGGAGGACCGCTGTGGTCAGGGACGCGTAGGCTCGCAGAATGGACGACTCTTTGATTCGCAAGGGGCTCCCCGTCGAGGGAATCGAGGTCGTTGGCGAATCGATGCTACGCCCCAGCGTTACACTTGCGAGACTTCGATGACTTCCTCCGTTCTTCCGCGCGGGTGCGCGATGCTGACACCGCTCCTTCTCATGGCGCCCGTCGTGCTCCAGGGGACCGCTCGCGCGCTTCCACAGGACCGAGAACCGATCGTGATCGCCCACCGCGGAGCGAGCGGCTTTCTGCCCGAGCACACGATCGAGTCGTACCTCGTCGGCATCCTGCAGGGCGCTGACTTCATCGAGCCCGACCTCGTCGCCACGCGCGATGGCGTTCTGATCGCGCGGCACGAGAACGCGCTCGCGACCGTACGGCTCGACGACCAGGACAGAATCGTGCTCGACGCGGACGGCCGGCCGACCGTCACCAGCGAGACGACGAACGTCGCGACGAAGCCCGAGTTCGCGGAACGCCTCACCGTCAAGTCGATCGACGGGGTCGCCGTCGGTGGTTGGTTCAGCGAGGACTTCGCTCTCGCCGAGATCAAGCAGCTGTTCGCGCGCGAGCGGATCCCCACGATTCGGCCGCGCAACGCGGAATCCAACGACCGGTTCCAGATCCCGACGCTCAGCGAGATCCTGCTGCTCGTGAGACTGGTCGAGGGGGCGGGCGTCGAGGTCGGTATCTACCCCGAGCTGAAGCACCCGACTTTCTTTGCCAAGGAGGGCCGCCGTCTCGACGGCAGGCCGATCGCGATGTCGCTCGGCCGGAAGTTGATCGACGCGCTCGTCGATGAGGGGTTCACCGATCCGGAGCGGCTCTTCATCCAGTCCTTCGAGATCGAGTGCCTACGCGAGCTGCGGAGGACGATCCTGCCCGCCGCGCGCATCGAGCTTCCCCTCGTGCAGCTCTACGGGGACATCGACGGCTGTTGCGTTCAGCCGGGCGGGAGTTTCTCGCGACCCTATGACGTGCGGTACAACGCCCTTGCGGGCGCTGACCTCGAAGCGATCTACGGCGAGCTGACCAAGCTGGTGACGCTGACGTCGGAGACCAGCTACGGCCAGCTCGTGCGCAGCGATGTCCTCGACTACGTCGCGTCGTACGCGGACGGTCTCGGACCGTGGAAGAACAGCTTCCTGCGTCGCGCTCCGCTCCACGTTCCCGTTGATGGCGACCGCGACGGCGCAGCACGGATCACCTCGAAGCTGAGTGGCGACGTGCACCCGTTCTTGAAAGACGCCCTGAGCGCCGGGTTGCTGGTCCACCCCTACACGCTGCGTGCCGAGGAGGATTTCTTGACGGTGAATGCGGACGGTGTGCCGCAGTCGATCACGGGCGAGGTCGTGCAGCTCCTGGCACTGGGCGTCGACGGCTTCTTCACCGACCAGCCGATCGACGGTGTCGCGGGTCGGGAGCAGTTCCTCGCGCTGCAGGGCCGCGAGAAGAAGGGCCGGACGCCTCCCAAGCTGAACGATTCGGACTACGGGCAGCTGATGGGGTCGTTCAACGAGAAGGCTTGTAAGGCCAACCCGCTCTACTGCCGCTGAGTGGGCTGCACCGGTCAGCGGCCGTGCGGCGTCAAGTCCGGCAGCGGAGCGCCGTGGCGCACGTAGCGGTCGAACCACGCGCGGCGCTGCCGAGACTTCAGTCGAGCTCGGGCGCGCCGGCCCGCGCCGCTTCCTTCAGCACGGGTTCCAGCAGCGCGTCGCCCTGCTCCGCGTTGCCCTGCTTCGCGTTGCCCACGAACTGGACCTCGCGCTGCAAGTTCGGACTCTTCGAGCCCCAGTAGTTCTCGCGCAGATCGAAGGGGCGGCCGGGGTGCAGCTCCAGCGGGGCCTTGTCCAGGAAGTTGCTGCGCCGCACCTCGAGCGTCGCCTTGGGCGAGAGGATACGGATGGCCATTCCGTTGCGCTTGAACTCGGGTATCACCGTATTGGCAGAGGACTCGCGTCGTCGGCGCGCCTTGCATCGCATCCCGTACGAACCGCCGATAATGCCCCATCAGAGTGAATCACACCACTAGTCTGAATCCGTTACGTCTTGTCGCGGCTCCGTACCAACGCATTCAGACAGTGTGCGAAAAAGAACGGGCTCGGACGAAACCGAGCGCGGTTCACTGCACCTCGATCACGAGCGCGTTCGTCGCGCTGAAACCGCCGCTGCCCGTGCCGGCGAGGTCCTCGACAAGGGCTTGGAGCGTCACCGTCGTCTGGGTTCCGACGCCCCCCGGCAGCGTGAACGCTGTCCCGGGGGCCGTCATCGGAGGCAGCAGCCCGGTGCCCAGGATTCCCTCGCGTCCGAACGAGTTGACGAGCGTCACCGCTTCGCCGCCCAGCGCGGGGAACGAGAACAAGCCGCCGCCGAGCGGGAGCGGGGATACCGTCAGCGGCGTCGGTTCTTCACGCCACAGGAACAGGGTGATGCGCGCGGGGTCCGGCCCGAAAGGGGAAGCTGCGAAGTCGAACTGCAGCGGCGCGTTCGCGGACACCGTGACCCGACCCAACGCATCCCCGGTCTGTCCGTTGACCGAGAGCACGCGCGTCGGGAAGCCCATCGCGGAACCGACCGAACCCTCGCGCGCGAGCGCGAAGGGACTGATCTGGAAGGACAGGTTGCGACCGGTCATGACGCCGGTCAGGGGGAAGGTCTCGAGCAGGACGCCCTGCGTGTCGTAGCGGTGCACCGTCTGCGCGCTGAAGTTCGTGATCGTCAAGCGGTCGTGCTCGTCGATCGCGATGCCCTGCGGCGAGGCGAGGACGCCGCCGCCGAACGTCGTGAGGAAGCTCCAGCTCGCATCGAACTTGGTGACGACCCCGCTGCCGCCGTTCGAGACGTAGTGGGCGCCGCTCGAATCCATCGCGATCGACATCGGGGAGCCGAGCGAGCTGTGCGTCAGGGTCTCGAGGTGATTGCCCGCCTGATCGAAGCGATGGACCTCGGCGTGCGAGGCGTCGGTCGCGGCGAAGCTGCCGTCGGGATCGAACGAGACGCAGTTCACGGCGGTCATGCCGGTCCACTCGACCGTGCGCTTGTAGCCCCAGTCCGCGCCGAAGACGAGGATGCGGCCGGGCGTGAAGTTGGCGACGTACCAGTCGCCATTCGCGGCCTGTGCGAGCCCCGTACCGTTGGTGAGGTCGGGGTGGACGACCTCGCGCACGACCGTCCCTTCGAGATCGAAGACGAAGATCCTGTCGCTGCCCTGGCTCACGACGACCAGGTTGCCCTCGTCGTCGGTCGTGATCCCGCGGGGGCGATCGAGGCCCGGCGCGGTGAACGTGCGCAGGGGCGTCATGTCCGGGAGGAACTCGCCGATGTTGTCGCTGTAGTAACCGGTGATGTAGATGCGACCGGTGTGCTGCGGCGGGAGCGGCGGGTCGTCTGCGAGAGCGGGCGGCGCGAGTGCGAGGAGGAGAGCGGTGAAGGGGTAGCGCATGGTAGTTGGATCGTACCGGGCCCGGGCAATCCCCACCACTTACGGATTCGCTGGCGATCGAGAAGCGGTACCGTGCCTACCGCTTCTCGATCGCGCGGTCGACGAGCTTCAAGAACTGCTCGCGGTAACCGCCTTCGTCCTCGCCGAGGCTCTCGACCGCCCAGCGCCGCACGTCCTCGAGCGTCGCCTCGCCGACGTTCTTCGAGCTGCGCAGGATCATTCCGAAGGCCGCGACCGACGCGGCGAAGCGCGTGTCCTCGCCGAGCTCGAAGAAGTTGGCACCGCCGTCGACGACGGAAACCTCGAGCGGCTCGCTCGTGTCCGCTTGCGGCAGCTTGTAGCGCAGGCGAACCGTCAGGAGCTCGCCCTCGAGCGCCTCGCTCGAGACCTCGGCGGGCTGGACGTACTTGGACGGCTCGATGCCCGGCACGTCGAGGTTGCCGCCGGCCGGCACGACCTCGTACAGCGCGGTCACCGTATGGCCGGCGCCGATCTCGCCCGCGTCCTTGGTGTCGTCCAGGAAGTCCTGGTGCTCGAGCACGCGGTTCTCGTAGCCGATCAGGCGGTAGCCCTTGACCTCGACCGGGTTGAAGTCGACCTGGATCTTGACGTCCTTGGCGATCGTCTCGAGCGTCGCGCCGAGCTCCTCGACCAGGACCTTCTTGGCCTCGAGCAAGCTGTCGATGTAGGCGAAGTGGCCGTTGCCGCGGCCCGAGAGCTTCTCGAGCTTCGCGTCCTGGTAGTTCCCCATCCCGAAGCCGAGCACCGAGAGGAACACGCCGGTCTTGGCCTTCTGCTCGATCAGGCGCTCGAGGTCCGCGTCGCTCGTCGTGCCGACGTTGAAGTCGCCGTCGGTCGCGAGGATCACGCGGTTGATGCCGCCTTCGATGAAGTTCTCCTGCGCGACCTTGTAGGCGAGCTCGATCCCCGCGCCGCCGTTCGTCGAGCCACCGGCCCGGAGGTCCTCGAGGGACTGCAGGATCTCGAGCGGGTACTCGCACGACGTCGAGGGCAACACGAGCCCCGACGCTCCGGCGTAGACCGCGATCGCGACCCGGTCGCCCGCTCCGAGGTGCTGCACGAGCATCTGCATCGAGCGCTTCAGGAGCGGCAGCTTGTTCGGGTTGTCCATCGAGCCCGACACGTCGAGCAGGAACACGAGGTTCGCGGGCTTGCGCTCGCTCGCGTCGACCGGACGGCCCTTGAGGCCGACGCGGACGAGGCGGTGCTCGGGATTCCACGGGGCGGCGCCGACCTCGACGCTCACCGAGAAAGGCACCTTGCCCTCGGGCGGCTCGTAGCCGTACTGGAAGTAGTTGACGAACTCCTCGACGCGCACCGCGTCCGGCGGCGGCATCGAGCCGCCGACGAGCATGCGTCGCACGTTCGTGTACGACGCCGTGTCGACGTCGATCGAGAACGTGGAGAGTTGCTCCACCGCGGCGAGGAAGAAGGGGTTCTCGTAGATCCGCTCGTAGGCCTCGCGGCTGAGCTCCTGCTCGTTCTCGCTGTCGCCGAAGAACTCGTCGACCTTCGTTCCGTAGCCCAGGGCCGGGATGCTGTCGACCGGAGGGTGGTAGCGACTGGTGGTCCGGCCGAGGGTCGGCGCGTTGCCCACGACGCTCTTGGACTTCGGGAGGGCGGTCGCCGTGGGCAGCACGGTGCTGGCGTAGCCCATACCCTGCAGAGATCCTGCCGGCCCCCGTGCGGGAGCCGAATCGCGATTGGCCAGAATGCTGGTCGATTCATCGGGGCTCGCGTAGCGTTGCCGGCCGAAGTACGCCGTTCCCACCACGCCGAGCAGCGTCGCGGCAAAGGCGATTCCGAGCCACTCGCGCGCTCCGACGGAACGCTTCCGGGGAAGCTTCTTGGCCGGCCCCGCCGCCGCCGCGCGCTCGACCGCGCTCCGCTGCGCCGGTAGGAGTCGTGCGTCGCCCGCTTTCGTCAGCTCACCTTTCAGTCCCGCCTCGAGCTCGGCCGCGGTGCGGCGCACGTCGTCGACGAATGCGCGTGCCGCCGGCTCGGACTCGAGCAGCGTTTCGACCTCGACGCGGTCGGTCCCTTCGAGCTCGCCCAATGCGTACGCCGTCAGTCTCGGATCGTCCGTGAACTTCATGCCTCCGCTCCTTCCCCGGCCAGCTTGCCGCGCAGGTTCTTGATCCCGACGTGGATCAACCAACCCACGTTGCCAATGCTCTCGTCCATCACGCGGCTGATCTCCTTGTACGAGAGGCCGTGTTGGAACTTCAGGCGCAGCACTTCCTGCTGCTTCGCGGGCAGCCCGGACATCATTCCGAGCACGTGCGAGAGGTTCTCGCGTGCCTCGATGGCCGCGGTCGGCGGCGGCGCCGTGTCCAGCGCGACGCGCTCGCGGTCTTCGTTCATCGGTGTCATCCAACTCTCCTTGCGCTGTACGTCGAGCGCTTGGTTCCGGCAGACCCGGAAGAGCCACTCGGAGAGGTGGTTCTCGACGCTCGCACGTTCTTGGTTGCAGAGCCGGAGGAAGGTCTCCTGGACCGCGTCTCGTGCGCGCTCGACGTCACCGAGGATGCGTGTCGCGTACGCAGTGAGCGGTCGCTCGTACTGCGTGAGCGCGGCGCGGATCCAGGCGGCGGAGTCGTCGATCGGGCGTTCGCTCTCGGTCATCCGGTGTCGGAGCCTCCTCGGGCTGCAAGGGAGACGGACGGTGCGAGGGGTTCTTGGGGCCGATGGCACCTGGGCGCGCAAAGCTTTGCAATAGCTTTGGTTAGCTCAGGGGCGGATCGGTCGCGTCCGTGGCATCCTATGCCGCCGATCCGTCCCCTCCCTGATTCGCGGGCTCGAAATGAAGCGCTCTGTCCTCCGCTGCACCTGGCTCCCCGTCCTCCTGATCGCCCTCGTGTCCCGCGCCGTGGCGCAGGACGTCGATCCCGATTGGAAACACCTGATCGTCCTGCATACGAACGACGTGCATGGCCAGGTTCTGCCGCGTCCCGCGACGTGGATCAAGGACCGTGACCCGCTGCCGACGACCGGCGGACTGGCGCGCGTCGCCGGGTTCGTGAACCGAGTGCGAGCGCAGGCGAAGAAGGACGGCAGCGAGGTTCTTCTGGTCGACGGCGGTGATTGGTACCAGGGCACGCCCGAAGGGGCGATCGGTGACGGACGTCCGTTCCTCGAGGCGATCGCGCACATCGGCTACGACGCGATGTGCGTCGGCAACCACGAGTTCGATCACGGCGTCGAAACCCTGCTCGGCCACCTCGCCGCGCACCCGCTGCCGGCGCTGCTCGCGAACGTGCGCGACGCCGAGGGCGAGCATCTCGCGGGGACGCGGCCGCACCTTGTCGTCGAGCGCGCCGGGATCCGCATCGGCATCGTCGGGCTCTTGACGACGTCGACGCCCGCGATCACCGACGTGTCGACGCGCGAGCTCGACTGGACCGAGGCGGAGGAGGAGCTCGCGCGGGTGAAGAAGGAGCTCGCGGACGAGGTCGATTGGTTCCTTCCGATCACGCACATCGGCGTCGGCGGCGACCGCGACCTCGCGCGCGCTCACCCCGAGCTCGACCTCATCGTCGGTGGGCATTCGCACTCCTTCCTGCGCCGCGGCGTGACCGAGGGCTCGACGCTGATCGTGCAGATGGGATCGAAGGCGACCGGGGTCGGGCGCGTCGACGTCTGGTTCGACCCCGAGACCAAGCGCGTCATGCGCAAGGAAGGCAAGGTCGTCAACCTCTTCGAGGACCCCGAAGAAACGTATCGCAACCGCGCGGTCGAGGCTTCGTGCGAGCGGCTGATCGAGATCAGCGCCAAGCACATGGAGGAGGTCGTCGGTGAGCTCACCGCGCCCCTCGCCCGCGGGCGCCGGGGCAGCGTCTCCTCGTCGCCGTGCGGCAACCTCGTCACCGACGTGATGCGCGCGCACGTGAAGGCCGATATCGCGTTCACCAACCGCGGCGGTCTGCGTGCCGACCTGCCCGCGGGGCCCGTCACGCGCCGCTACCTCTTCCAGGTGCTGCCGTTCGGCAACCACCTCGTCACGTTCCGTATGAAGGGCGCCAAGATCCTCGAGCTCTTCTCGCGCTCGGTCGAGGGGCGCGGCCACGCCGGCCTCGAATTCAGCGGCATGACCTTGGAGGTCAAGGACCCCGGCGGAGGCTTCCGCCTCGAGCGTCTGCTCGTCGGCGGTGAGCCGATCGATCCGAAGACGACCTACAGCGTGGTGACCAACTCGTTCCTCGCTCAGGGCGGCGACGCCTTCAGGGAGCTCGAGGAGATCGCGGAGCGCACCGAGGACCCGACCCTCTTGCGGCACATGATGGAGCAGGCGTTCGATGGGGGCGAGCTGACGCCGCCGAAGGAGAACCGTTACGTCGTCGTTCGCTGATCGGACGGCCTTTGGTACAACCCTCGCCCCTATGAACGAACGGTTGCAAAACGGGGAGCGCGAGACGATCGGCGCCGCGGAGGCCCTCCAGAACGGCAAGGCGAGCTACGCCGCGGACCTGCGCGTCGCGCGCAAGGGCAGCGGCAAGTGCGGTCTGCCGGAAGTGGCGCTCGGCGTCTTGCCTGGCACCGGCGGGACGCAGCGACTCGCGCGCAACGTCGGCCGCTCGCGGGCGATCGAGCTGCTAGCCAGTGGCCGCACGTTCGACTACGACGAGGCCGAGCGGCTCGGGCTCGTCGACCGCCAGATCGAAGCAGACGATGACGCTGCGTTCCTCGAGTCGGTGCTCGAGTGGGGGCTGAGCTTCTGCACCCCCGAGCGCGCCGCGCTCTCGGTCGGCCTGATCAAGCAGCGGCCTCGAGATGCCGCTCGAGGCCGGACTGACGCTCGAGCGCGAGCTCCAGGCACGGCTGTTCTCGTCCAGCGACGCCAAGGAGGGCGTCGCCGCGTTCCTCGAGAAGCGCGCGCCCCAATTCGAGGGACGCTGAGCCGATGAAGGCCGTTCACATCACCGAGCACGGCGACCCCTCCGTTCTGCAGCTCGTCGATCTACCCGACCCCGAGCCGAGCGCGGGGGAGGTCCTCGTGCGCGTGCTCGGTGTGTCGGTCAACCACCTCGATCTGTGGGTGCGCCGCGGCATGCCTGGGGTCACGCTGCCGCTGCCAATGATCCTCGGCTGCGACGGCACCGGTGAGGTCGTCGCGACGGGAACTGGAGTGACGTCGGTCCGGACCGGACAGCGCGTCGTCCTCGAGCCTGGATTCACGCAGGGAGACTCCGCCGAGGTGCGCGCCGGTAACGACCACCTGGCGGCGGACTACGGTATCCGCGGCGAGCATGGGGATGGCTTCGACGCCGAGCTCGTCGTGCTACCGGAGCGCTACGTCCTGCCGCTGCCGGATGGGATCGACCCGGTGCACGCGGCCGCCGTGCCGCTCGTGTTCCTCACGGCTTGGAGCATGTTGATGACGCGCGCCCACCTGAGCGCCGGCGAGACCGTCCTCGTGCTCGGCGCGGGGTCCGGTGTCGGTACGGCCGCGATCCAGGTCGCCAAGGATGCCGGAGCGCGCATCTTGACGACCGCCAGCGGCGAGGAGAGCCGCGCGCTCGGGATCGAGCTCGGCGCCGACGTCGCGATCGATCACTCCGACCCGGATTGGCCCAAGGCCGTCAAGCAGGCGACCGATGGGCGCGGAGTCGATGTCGTGGTCGAGCACGTAGGGCCGGCGACCTGGAAGGGCTCGATGCGCGTGCTCGCGCGGAACGGGCGGCTCGTCACGTGCGGCGCAACGACGGGGCCGAAGGTCGAGGTCCTCCTGCCGCACCTGTTCATGAAGAACATCTCGGTTCTCGGCTCGACGATGGGGCCGCGCAATGCGCTGCCCGAGATCTTCGCGCGCGTGGCGCGCGGCGCGTTCCGGCCCGTCGTCGATCGTGTCATGCCGATGTCGGAGGTGCGCGGCGCGCACACGCTGCTCGAGGAGCGCGCGGTGCGCGGCAAGATCATCATGGTTCCTGGGGAATGACAGAGATGACCGCGGATTCGATTCAGAGGGCAGCGGTGCTCGGCGCCGGAACGATGGGACACGGCATCGCGCAGGTCCTGGCGATGACTGGGATCGAGACGCGTCTGTTCGACGTCGACGAGGCCTCCGTCACGCGCGGGATCGCGCGTATGGAAGCCAACCTGAACAAGGGCGTCGAACGCGGCAAGGTCGAACCCGCGGCGAACGGCGTCGACGTCGTGATCGAGGCCGTGCCCGAGCGGATGGACCTCAAGCGCGAGCTCTTCTCGCAGCTCGGCCCGCGTGTGCTGCTCGCCTCCAACACGTCCTCGCTGTCGCTCAGCGAGATCGCGACGGCGGTCGATCACCCCGAACGCGTCGTCGGGATGCACTTCTTCAATCCCGTGCACATCATGAAGCTCGTCGAGGTCGTGCGCGGCGAGGCGACGTCCGAAGAGGCCGCGAGCTGCGCGATCGAGCTGGCGCGGCGCATGGGGAAGGGGCCGATCGACGCCCGCGATGCGCCCGGCTTCGCGTCGTCGCGGCTGGGCGTCGCCATCGGCATGGGGGCGATCCGCATGGTCGAGGCTCGGGTGGCGAGCGCCGCCGACATCGACAAGGCGATGACCCTGGGCTATGGGTTCCCAATGGGGCCCCTGAAGCTGACTGACCTCGTCGGCCTCGACGTGCGCCTGTCGATCGCCGAGTATCTATCGCGTGAGCTCGGGGCGCGCTTCGAGCCTCCCCAGCTTTTGCGCGACATGGTCGCCCGTGGTGAGCTGGGCAAGAAGAGTGGTAAGGGCTTCTACGAGTGGAATGAGTGAGGACAACGACTGGGGGAACATCGAGTCCCTCCCCGCACCGAAGGAAGGCATCCCCAAGTGGCTGTGGTGCTGCGGCTGCGGCTGCCTGATTCCGATCGTGCTCCTGGTTGCGCTCGGAGGCTTCGCGGTCAAGGTCGCCAAGGACGGTAGCGACACCGAGGCTGCGTGGGAGCACCTCGCCGAGGTACTGCCCTACGACGAGCGCCCGGACGGCTGGACGCTGCAGTGGGGTATGCCGATCCCGTTCGTCGGCGTCGAGGTGTATATCTGGATCAAGGACGGTGACACGCCGGCCGAGGCGGACCCCGGGGAGGAACCCGGAACAGAACCCGAGGCGGAGTCCGACGAGCCCGAGCAGGAGGGCGGCGAGAAGGAGCCCGTCCTGATCGCGTGGATGATGGTCGCGCCGCCGGAGGTGATCGACGAGTTCTTCACGGGTAGTCAAGCCGAGGGGGGCGAGCCGTTCGAGCTCGAGGTGCAGGGCCGCAAGCTCACCGGCTCGCGCGCGGCGCTCGAGGACGAGTCTCCCTTCCCCTTCCTGCCCGATCCGGAGCAGGGCCAGAGCGCCGCGATCGACCTGACGTCGATCGACGCGGATGACGCCCACATGCTGATGCTGATCCGGCAGGGCTCGCAGGAGAGGATCACCGATGAGGAGATTCGGGAATTCTTGGCGCCCTTCCACGTAGGACCGGATCGTTGACGCCATGGACGCCGAACCGCAGCGAGCCGATCAAGAGGATCGAGGTCACACCCAACGCGAGAGTCACGGGGGTGTGCTCGGGATCGGCGCCGCGCTCCTGGTGATCGCATTGGCAGCCATCGTCTTGATGGTGGGCCGCGTCAAGGAGATCGACGACGACGGCGAGGCGTTGCTCGCGGAGGGCTTCGCGAGCGTCGACGATCTGCCCTGGGGGTTCGCCGCGGTGCGGGCGATGGAGCTGCCGGGCGGTCAGAAGCTCGTGCTGTTCGCGGACCCGAGTGAGCCCTTGCCGGATCCGCCGGACGTCAGCTCGCGAGGTGATTCCGGGGGCGGCGGACACGGTGGCGGTGGACGCGGCGGCGGTGGACGCGGCGGCGGTCGGCGTGGACGCGATCGGCGCGGCGGCGGGCACCGCGCTGGCGGGGGAGGAGGCTTCGAGAGCGAGTGGCTGAAGGTCGTCGAAGGCGCGGCCGCGCCGCCGGTCGAGGCGACGCTCGTGTGGTACCCGTTGACGCAGGGCGATCAGGTCCTCAAGCGCCTCTTTGGAGCCGTGCAGTTCAAGGACATCGGGCGCCTCGAGGACGAGGGCGAGCTCGTCGCGGTCGACAGCGGTCACCTGGACTGGTCGGGGCTGGAGGCCCCGTACGTGCGCATGCGCGACTATCGCAAGTCGGACGGTGAGCGCACGTTCCACGACACGCTGCGCGTCAACATCTCCGTCGGCAGCCGGCCCTGCGTCCTGTACATGCGCTGGGCCGAGGGCGTCCCCGGCTCCAGCGACGACGCCGAGTCGTTCCTCGCGCGCCTCGAACCACGGACTTGAGCGACGCGGCCCCGCAGGCGGGCGTTCGTGCGGACCGTGCAGGCTCGGAGCGCACCGCGGACCTCGCGTTGCTCTCCGTCGCGTTGATCTGGGGCGTCAACATCCCGGTGATGAAGTTCGCCATCGAGACCGTGCATCCGCTCGGCTTCAACGTCGTGCGCCTGACGTTCTCCGCGATCGTGCTCGGCCTGATGGCGTTCGGACTCTCGAGCGCGGGCTCGACTCGCCCCGCGTGGCGGCGCTTGCCATGGGGCCGAATCTTCATCGTGTCCCTTTTGGGCAGCGGTGTCTACCAGGCGCTGTTCCTGTTGGCGATGGACCGCACGACGGCGGGCAACACCGCGCTCTTGATCGCCAGCTCCCCGATCTGGACCGCGGCGATCGCGCGGCTCCTGCGCATCGAGAGCCTGTCCGCCCGCGCGTGGCTCGGTCTGTTCGTCGCGTTCGCGGGGACGGTCGTCGTGACCCTCGAGGGCGGCAACGTACAGCTCGTCTCCGCCCACTTGTTCGGCAACTTGCTCGTCGTGGGCGCGGCGATCATGTGGGCGACGTCGACCGTGCTCGTGCGCCCGATCGTCGACGAGGTGCCGCCCACGCTGCTCGCCTATCTTTCGAGCGTGATGTCGTTGCCGATTCACTTCCTGCTCGCGGCACCGTTCGCGCGCGAGAGCCTGGACGCCGCGACGGCCACGGCGTGGTGGTGCGCGGCGTACTCCGGAGTGTTCTCGACGGGGCTGGCCTACGCGTTCTGGAACTTCGGCGTGCGCCGCGTCGGACCGTCGCACACCGCGGTGTTCACGAACTTGGTGCCCGTCGTCGCGATCGTCGGAGCCTGGATGTTCCTGGGCGAGGGGCTGCAGGTGCAGCAGGTCGTGGGGGGAGTACTCACCTTGCTCGGGTTGGTCGTGATGCGTAGCAGCTCGAAGGTATCGCTTGTGTGAACGGCTCAATCGGCTTGACCGCGACGTCGATGCGTGATGCGGTAATAAGCGTTCGGCCGCGACCCAATCGTGCTGGCAAGTGCTAGCCGTGGTGAGGCGGCATGTCTGAGCTCGATCCACAGAGAGTGAGCGTTGAACGATCGAAGCGCTGTGAACTCAGCGCCGCCGAGGTCCATAATTTCCTCGGTTCGGTCTTTCGGCAAAAGCTCCCAAGAGTATTCCCTTGCAGGCCAATTGACCCTTGCAGGGCGCAGCTCTTGCAGCGTGGATGGACCTCCACTGACCGAGCAAGAGTATGAAAAAACGTGACCGTCGCGCGTGTGCGGGCTTCGCACTCGCGGTCCTGTTGGCGTTGCCGGCTTGCCTTTCCACGTCGATGGATCCGCCGCCGAAGCCGATTCCCGACTACCCCGCGCAGGGTTGGGATTGGTACCCGCTGCCCAACAGCGCCGGTGGCCCGGGCCGCCTGTTCAGCATCGAGGACGGAGTCGAGGCGTTTCAAGGCCGCGTCGACCTGGAAGTCTCCAGCGGGCCGACGGGTCTGCTCGGTACCGCGCAAACGAAGGAGCTCGGGACCGCTGCACTCGAGAAGTGGTTCGGATTCGACGCCGAAGCGGATCAGGCAGTACGGCTGAAGATCCAGTACGGCGGCGCGCGCCTGCACGAGGCCCCGCGCGACGCCTCGCTCGCGGTGATCGACCGGCTCGGAGTGGCTCGACGCGGCTGGAAGTGCGTCGTAGCGGCCATCTCGGTGACCTCCATTCGGATCGAATTCCAGGCCGCGGACGTCGCCGCGCTGGGCGTCGAGGCGAAGCTGCTGCAGGCCGGTGGCCGCTGGAAGAACGATGTGACCTACGAGTTGGTCGAGACGTTTGTGGAGCCAGTGTTCGTCTTCTTCAAGTCGGCGCCGGTCTCCGCGTCAGGGATGTCGGACTCCTAACCCCTCCGACGCCCGCTCGAGGAGCTCCGCCAGATGCAGCACCTCCACGTCGAGCCCCCGCCGGTTGACCCCGACCTGCCACTGCAGATGGCAGCCGGGGTTCGCCGTGACGAGCACGCGCGCCCCGCTCTTCTCGAGCGCATTGAGCTTGCCGTTGAGAACCGCGAGCGAATCAGCGGCGCGCAGCACCGAGTAGATCCCCGCCGAGCCACAGCAGCTCTCCGACTTCTCGAGCTCGACGCGCTCGATGCCGGGGATGGCGTCGAGAAGCTCGCGCGGTTCCGCGCGCACGCCCTGGCCGTGGCACAGGTGGCACGGGTCGTCGTAGGTGACTGGCCCGGCGACCTCGGGGGTGGTGAGCTGGAGGTCGTCCAGCTGGACGGCCTCGCTGAAGTCGACGACGCGCGCGCTGAAGGCGGCGGCGCGCTCGGCCCACTCGGGATCGTCCGCGAGCAGACGCGTGTACTCCTTCATGTGCGCGCCGCAGCCGGCGCTGTTGACGACGACCGGGAGGTCCGCGTCGACGTCGTCGAACGCGCGGATCGTCCCGCGGGCGAGCTCGCGTGCATGCTCGAGCTCGCCGTTGTGGGCGTGCAGGGCGCCGCAACACACATGTCCCGGCGCCGTCTTGCACTCGCGGCCCGAGGCGGCGAGCACGCCGGCCGTCGCGCGGTTGACGCGGCCGAACAGCTCCGGCATCACGCAGCCCTCGAGCACGAGGGCTGAGCCCTTCGTGGATCCGCGGGCCGGGGTCAGGGCGGGCAGCGCGCGACGGTCCTTGCGACCGGGGATGCGCGGCGCATGGCGGATCGCATCCTTGCGCGAGCCGAGGAGGGGAGCGGTCAGGCGCGCGAGCCCGAGCCGTTGGGCGAGGCCTGCACTACCGACCGCGAGGCGCAGCCAGAAGCGGCTCGGCAACACGACGCCGAAGCCGAGCCAGCGCGCGAAGCGGGCGAGCACGCCGCGTCCGCCGCGCGCCTCGAGGCCGCTACGCGTGTGCTCCATCATCGCGCCGAACTGGACGCCCGCGGGACAGACGCTCTCGCAGTGGCGGCAGACGAGGCAGAAGTCCATCTCCTCGGCGAACGCGTCGTCCGGCTCGAGGCGCTCCTCGGCGACAGCTCGCATCAGGTGGATGCGCCCGCGCGGGCTCGATGCCTCGCGTCCGGAGAGCTGGTACGTCGGACACGTGTGTAGGCAGAGCCCGCAGTGGATGCAGTCGAGGCTCTTGGTGTAGTCGACTAGCTGTGTGTCGTCCATCGATCGTGCGTGAGTCATGGACGGCGCGGGAAAGTCGGGCAGGCAAGAAGCCCTTCGGGGTCGAGGCGCTCCGCGAGCGCGCGCATCCAGCGTCCATCCCCTGTCGCGGCGTCGCGTGCGAGGGCCGTGTGGACGTCCGGCGCGACGTGGCGCGCGGCGAGGTGGACGTCGCTGGGCAGGGCGGTGCGCAGCGCGCGTACGGTCTCGGGCGTGTCGTCCGCCGCGAACACGTCGCACACGAATGCGCCGGGCTGTACGAGCACCGTGCGCCCCTCGATCGACTGGAGCGCTTGCAGGGTCCGCGAAGGCCGTCCGGAGAGCCGCAGTGCGACGGGTGCGTGCAGCTCGAGGTCGCGCACGTGCGCCGAGCGAGCGCGCGCCGCGGCGCCCTCCTGGAGCTCGGCGCCGGGTGCCGCCTCGGCGAGGTGATCGCACTCCCACGCAATCTGCTTGCGTCGGCCCGCGAGTCCGACGTGGAGGCGCCACCCGGCCTCGGCCACGTTGTCGACCGTCATCGTGCGCGGCCGTGCGCCCGAGTCGCGCACCGCGTCCGCCAATGCGATGGCCTCGGCGGCGTCCGCGGTTTGCCACTCGAGGACCGCGTCCTCCTCGGGAATCGGGAAGAGGCGGAGGCTCGCTTCGATGATCACGCACAACGTGCCGCGCGAGCCGGTGTAGAGGCGGTGCAGGTCGAAGCCCGTCACGTTCTTGACGAGACGCCCACCGCTCTTCGCGGTCGTCCCGTCGGCGAGCACGACGTGGCAGCCGAGCACGTGGTGGCGGACCGGGCCCAGGGCCTCCCGGTCGGGCCCGGACTGCCCGGCGCCGAGTACGCCGCCCAGCGTCGCGCTCGCGGGGCGCGGGACGTCGGGCGTGATCCGGTGGCCGCCGGTGGCGACGGTCTCGCCGAGGGCAGACAGCGTGCAGCCCGCTTGCGCCGTCAGCGT
This sequence comes from bacterium, assembly GCA_024226735.1. Classification (GTDB taxonomy): domain Bacteria; phylum Planctomycetota; class UBA1135; order UBA1135; genus JAAELL01. The sequence goes on from JAAELL010000327.1 coordinate 100,762, forward strand.
CCCGTCCCCCGGGACGTAGTCGATCACAGCGTCGAGCCGGCGCGTCGAGAGGAGCAGGTCCGCTTCGCCCGCGGCGACCTCCGGCCGGCACCACGCAAGCTTGCCGCCGAGTCCGGTCGGCACGACCCGCAGCTTCTCGCTCGCCGCGAAGCGCAGGACGTCCGCTAGCTGGTTGACGTCCTCTGGGGCCGCCACGGGGTAGGGCGAGCGCTCCAGCTCGACCCCCTGCGCCTCGAGCCGCGTCTGCCATTCGGATGCGGAGGCCGTCACGCGGAGCTCTCCTCGCGCCGCGGCAGGCCGCCAGCGCGCGTCTCCATGCGTCGCCGCAGCGGGATCATCTTGCCCGGGTTCATCCGCAGCGCGGGATCGAGCGCGCAGCGCACGCGCGCCATCACCTCGAGGTCTTGCGCGTTGAACAGGTTGTGCATCTGCTCGCGCTTCTCGAGACCGACGCCGTGCTCGCCCGTCAGCGATCCCCCGCGCTCGAGGCAGGCGCGCATGATCAGCTCGCCGGCCTCGAGGACCTTCTCGACTTCGTCGCGGTTGCGCCGGTCGTAGGAGATGTTGGGGTGCAGGTTGCCGTCGCCCGCGTGGAAGACGTTCGACAGGAGGAGCCCACGCTCCGCGCAGATCTCGGTCGCGATCCCGACGATCTCGCGCAGCCGCGTGCGTGGCGCGACGGCGTCGGCGACGTACAGGTCGGGCGCGATGCGGCCCATCGCACCGAAGGCTCCCTTGCGTCCGGCCCACAGCCGTGCGCGTTCCTTGGAGTCGCGCGCGCGGCGCACCTCGAGCCGGCCGTGGCGCTCCAGGATCGGTAGCACGTCGTCGACCGTCGCGGCGACTTCGGCCTCACCGCCTTCGAACTCCAACAGGCACACGGCTTCTGCGTCCTTGGGGTAGCCTGCGGCGAAGACGCTCGCCTCGACCGCTTCGATCGTCAGCTTGTCCATGACTTCGATGGCGGAAGGCTCGAGGCGCGAGGCAATGATCTCGGAGACGCTGTCGCAGCACGCGTCGAGGGTCGGAAAGATCGCGAGCAGCGTCTCGACGACCGGCGGCTCGACGCAGAGCCGGATCGTGATCTCCGTCGCGAGCCCGAACATGCCCTCGCTCCCGACGAAGAGGCCGACGAGGTCGTAGCCGTCGGGATCGGGGTCGGGGCTGCTCAGGTCGAGGACCTCGCCCTCGGCGGTGACGACGACGAGGCCGAGCACGTGGCGCGTCGTCGCGCCGTACTTGAGACAGTGCGGGCCGCCCGAGTTGTTGGCGACGTTGCCGCCGATCGTGCACACCGCCTGGCTGGAGGGGTCCGGCGCGTAGAACAGCCCGTGCTCGGCGCAGCAGCGCGTGAGCTCGACGTTGACGACTCCGGCCTGCACGCGGGCGAGGCGGTCGCGGGTGTCGATCTCGAGCACGTCGCGCATGCGCGCGGTGCCGACGAGCGCTCCACCCTCGACCGGTGTCGCGCCGCCCGTGAGCCCGGTGCCCGCGCCGCGCGGCACGAGTGGGACGTTGGCCTGGTGCAGGAGCTTCATGCACGCGGCCGCCTCGGCCGTGTCGCGCGGAAGGACGACGACGTCCGGCATCTGGCGCTCGAGCATCTGGCCGTCCGATTCATAGGCGAAACGCGCGGTGGGCTCGGTCACCAGGCTGTCGGGGCCGACGATCGCGCGGAGTCCGTTGAGCAGGGAGTGATCCATGAGGCGGGGATTCTAGCGCGTTCTCGCTCACATCTTCGAAACGCGCGAGGTTTGGGGGGATGGTAGATGACCGGGGACGAATTGTGGCACCGAGCTTCGGAGTTGCCGCGCGGCGCCCTCACCAAGCCGGAGTTGGAAGTCTCGTTCACGAAGCTCGGCTTCCGAATCGGAGCAACAACCACGGGGGCCTGCCCCAAGAATGTACATGCCCTTTCAATAATGCTGCACGTCGCGTCTGCGGACATCTGAAGCCGAAGCTCAGCCTCGGAATCGCCGCAGGGAACACTGCCGGAATTCGTTCGCGCGACCGAGCCCGCTCAGACGAGCGCGAGCCGCGCGGCTCCGATCCAGCCTGCGCTGCCGCCGAGCGTTGCGCGCAAGAGGCGTGGTGCGCGCTGACCGAACGCGCGCTCTTCGAGACCCGCGAGGATCCCCGGGCGGAGCTCTTCGAGCGTCGCGGAGAACCCGCCGCCGAAGACGAAGCAGTCGAGGTCGAGGAGGTTGGCGACGTAGGCCAACCCGTAGCCGAGGTCGCGGCCGATCGCGAACATGAGGTCGCGTTCGGGGCCTGCGGCCTGACGGGCGAGCTCGCCCAGCCGTTCGAGGTTTCCCGGATCGTCGGAGGGCAGGCCCGCGGCGATGGCTCGGCGGCGCGCCGCGGTCGCCGATGCCAGCGTCTCGAGACAACCGTGCGAACCACATCCGCACTGCCTGCCGCCGGGCTCGACGACGACGTGCCCGATCTCGCCAGCGCCGCGGCTGGGCCCGGAGAACAGCGCGCCGCCCAGGATCAGCGCTCCGCCGATCCCCGTGCCCAGCGTCACCAGGAGGAGGTCGTCCTCGCCCTTGGCAGCGCCGAGCCACTGCTCGCCGACGGCCGCGACGTTGGCGTCGTTCTCGAGCACGACGCGCACGTCGAGGCGCCGGCCGAGCTCGCTTGTCAGGCTCGTGCCGACGAGCTCGGTCAGGTTCGGGCTCGCGAGGACCGTGCCGGTGCCGTGATCGAAGAGACCCGCGCAGCCGACGCCGATCATGCCCTCGGCCGACAGGCTGCGGGCCAGCTCGGCCGCCTGGTCGTAGACGTGGTGTGCGCCGCGCGAAAGCTCGATGGGAATCGAACGCTCCCCGAGCACTTCGCCGGAGGCGGAAACACGGCCGGCCTTGATGTTGGTGCCGCCGAAATCGAGTCCGACGCTCGCATCGATCCCCGCTGGGGGGGTGGTCTCCGGCGGGCCGCTCACGCGCGCTTCGAGCGCACGCGTCGGGTTACGCGCCGGTACGCCTTGATGTAGCTCCGACCGCTTTCCTGCCAGGAGAAGTCCTCCTGCAGCGCTCGGAGCGTGAGCAGCTTCCAGTCGGCCGCCTTCTTGTAGAGGGCGCGCGCGATGTCGATGCCCTCGAGGAGGCTCGTCGACGTGTAGTGCCCGAAGTGGAATCCCGTGCCGGTCTTCTCGTTGTCTATGACGTTGATGACCGTGTCCTCGAGTCCGCTGTTCGTGTACACGATCGGCACGGCGCCGTAGCGCATGCCGATGGCGCACAACGTGTTCGAGGAGTGGTAATGCGAGGGCAGCAGCAGCATGTCCGCGCCCGCGAGCAGCGTATGGGCCGTCTTGACGTTGTAGCCCTCGATCAGCCGGCAGCGACCGGTGAACGTCTCCTCGACGGTGCGCAGGCGCTCGATGATCTCGACCTGGCCGGGGCCCATCAATACGAGCTCGATGTTGCGCTCGAGCATCGGCGTCAGGGCTTCGGCCAAGATGTCGAAGCCGCTGTCGGAGTCGAAGCGCCCGATGATCGTCAGGAGCGGCGTGCGCGGACCGTTGTCGAGCCGGAGCGACGCCTGGAGCGCAGCCTTGCACTTGCGCTTGCCCGAGAGGTCCTGGTCGTTCGCCGAGAAGTTGTGCGCGAGGAGTGGGTCGGTCTCGGGGTTCCAGGCGCGGTAGTCGATGCCGGAGAGCACACCGACGAGCTCCTTCGTGCGGCGCTGGAACGTCTCCTCGAGCCCATCCCCGCGGTCGAGCTCCTGCACGCGCGCGGCTTGCGTCGGCGAGTGCGTGCCGATGATGGTCGCGAACTCAGCGCCCGCCTTGAGGAAGTTGACCTTGCCGCCCAGCTCGAAGCCGCCGACCGCTTGGAACAGGCGGTGGGGGAGGCCGACCTTGGGCAGGATGTCGCGCTCGAACGAGCCCTGGATCGCGAGGTTGTGGATCCCGAAGTAGGTGCCTGCCTTCGCCGCCCCGTGGCCCTGCTTCTGGGCGTACTCGAGCTGCTGGATGATGGGAAAGAGACCGGTCGTCCAGTCGACGCCGTGGATGATGTCGGGCGAGAACGGGATCGAGTCGAAGGCGTTCAGCACCGCGCGCGTGAACGCGGCGTAGCGGCGCCAGTTGTCGGTGTACGGTCCGTTCTCGTCGCCGTAGGGGTGGCGGTTGCGGAAGAATTCGGGGTGGTCGACGAGGTAGATAGGAAGCTCGCCGAGCTTCCCGCGCAGAATCGTGAAGTCGGTGTTCCTGTCGACGTCCGGGACCCGGACGCGCGTGATGTCCTTCAAGCCGGTGAGCTTTTCGGTCTCGACGTCGCGCGTCAGCGGTAGGAAGACGCGTACGTCCACCCCGAGCTGCTGAAGTGTCTTCGGCAGGTACTCGGAGAGCTCGGCGAGCTGGGTCCGGCGGACCAGCGTCTGCAGCTCAGGCGTGACGAACGCGACCTTCACGAGTCCGGGTGCTTTCTCTAACGCGCTTTGTTTCCAGCGGTTTATGTTCTCTCTTGGGCTCGTCGCGACCCGCTGCGGGGCTCTGACGGCCTTCGATATCCGAAAGATCGAACCGAAACAGGTCCAATCGCCCGCAAAAGTCGGTGAAAGATCGTCTTCACTAGGGGGCAGCGTACAGCTAACCCCTTGTCGAATCCAGCCTTAGGGCGCATGCCAATACTTGCAACGGCACCGTTCGCGGGATCGGGACGAGACACGAAAAAAACCTAATCCCCTATTGGAAAGGGGATTAGGGCGGGCTTGTCGGCGGGGCGTTCAGCGCCGGTGCTTCTCGTATATCTTCATGGCCTTGGGAAGCTGTGCTTCGAGTTGGCTGATGCGGGTCTCGTGCGAGGGATGGGTCGAGAGCCACTCTGGTGGAGCCTCGCCACCTCCGGACGACATGCGGCGCCAGAACTCGGGCGCGGCACGTGGGTCGTAGCCGGCGCGGGCCATGATCAAGAGGCCGAGGTCGTCGGCCTGAAGCTCGGCCCCACGCCCGTAGCGGAGCGCGAGCAGGTTGCCGGCGAGCTGGGCGATCTGCTGGTAGTCGGCGCCGACGACGATCTGGATCAAGGTCTCCATTCCGTACTGGCGCGTCATCGCCTCGGTCCCGTGCCGCTCCAGAACGTGCGTGATCTCGTGACCCATCACGACCGCGAGACCCTCCTCGCCGCCGGCGACCGGAATGATCCCCGTGTACACCGCCATCTTGCCGCCCGGCAGGGCGAACGCGTTCACGGTGTTCGCGTCGTCGATGACGGTGACCTCCCACTCGAAGGCTTCGACGAGCTCGGGCTCGAAGTGTCGGGCGGCCTCGACGAGACGGCTCGTGACGCGCTCGGCCATCTGGACTTCGGGGCCGCTACGGATGACGTTCTGACCTTCGAGGATCTGCGTGTAGGCCTCGGCGCCCATCTGCGCGTCTTGATCGAGGCTGAACAGGTTCGTGTTGGCGCAGCCCGTCAGCGCAAAGGAGGCCAGGAAAACGGCGGGAGCCGTGCGATAGACTATGCGCGCCGTCCATTGCCGCGCACTCCGCGTAGCGAGATCCAGCATTCGAAGCATCGTTCGTCCTTCGGTTCGAGAATGGGGTCACGCGACCCAGCGGACAGTATGACGGGATCCGGCAATCGTAGCGAGCCCCCCTACGCCCTCTAACTGCCTCTCGACCGGCCCTTTTCTGACATCACGTTCATGCACCGCCCTCCGCTGCTCTTGATCGTCCTCGATGGCTGGGGACACCGCGTCGAGACCGAAGCCAACGCGATCGTCGCGGCGGCGCCCTACTTCGCCGAGCTCGAGGAGCGGTTTCCCAGCACGCTGCTGACGGCCTGCGGGAAGGAGGTCGGACTGCCGCTGGGCGTGATGGGCAACAGCGAAGTCGGCCACATGAATCTCGGTGCCGGACGCGTCGTGCCCCAGGACGTCAGCCGCATCGATCGCGCGGTCGAAGACGCCGAGTTCTTCGACAACGGTGCTTTCGTCACGTTGATCGAGCGGCTGCGGCGCGAGGGCAAGGCGCTGCATCTGTTCGGGCTCGTTTCGGACGGTTGCGTGCACTCGAGCGACGTTCATCTGCGCGCTCTGCTGCAGCTCGCCGCGCGCCTCGGCATGCCGGCGAACGACGTCTTCGTGCACGTGGTCACCGACGGTCGCGACACCGCGCCCAACGCGGGCGTCCGCTACGTCGAGAGCCTGGAGGCCGACCTCGCGGCCGCGGGCGTCGGCCGCATCGCCTCGGTCGTGGGCCGCTACTACGCGATGGATCGCGACAAGCGCTGGCCGCGCGTCGAGCGTGCCTACGACTTGCTCACGGCGGGAGCGGGCGAGCGTGCCGCCAGCGCCGGAGAAGCTGTGCGTCGCTCCTACGATGCGGGCGTGACCGACGAGTTCATCGAGCCGTGCGTGATCGGCGACCCGGCCGCGGGCCGCATCACCGAAGGCGACGGCGTCATCGCGTTCAACTTCCGCTCGGACCGCATGCGCCAGGTGTGCATGGCGCTCGGGTTCGAGGACTTCGCGGACTTCGAGCGCAAGCTCGCGCCGCTTCCCGAGATCGCGACGATGACCCAGTACCGTGCGGACTTTCCGTTCGCGGTCGCGTTCCCGCCGCGCGACTTGGCCGGAACGCTTCCCGAGCTCGTGAGCGCAGCGGGGCTGCGTCAGAAGCGCATCGCCGAGACCGAGAAGTACGCGCACGTCACGTTCTTCTTCTCGGGCGGTCGAGAGGAGCCGCTGCCGGGCGAGGAGCGCATCCTCGTGCCGAGCCCCAAGGTCGCGACCTACGACCTCCAGCCCGAGATGAGCGCCCAGGGCGTCACCGACGCGATCCTGGACTCGCTCCAGCGCGCCGACACGGACGTGTACATCATCAACTTCGCGAACTCGGACATGGTCGGACACACCGGCGACTTCGAGGCCGCGAAGAAGGCGGTCGCCACGGTCGATGGCTGCCTGCGCAAGATCGTGCCGAAGGTGCTCGAGCGTGGCGGGACGGCCGTGATCACCGCGGACCACGGCAACTCCGAGCAGATGTGGGACCCGGAAGGCGAGCTGATCCATACCGCGCACACGCTGAATCCGGTACCGCTCGTGATTTGCGGCAACGACTTCACGGGGAGCCACTTGCGCGAGCGTGGAATCCTGGCGGACGTCGCGCCGACCTTGCTCGAGATCCTGAAGCTCGAGCGTTCGGAGGGCATGGACGGTCACACGCTCTTCGCGTGACTCCGGTCGCGGTGAGCCCCGATAGAGGCGGCGCGCAAGAACGAGCTGGAGGCTCGAACCTGCGCGCCGCGGGGAGAGGGAGCTGTTTCGATCAGAGCGACTTGAGGTATTCGATCAAGTCGTCCTTGTCGGTGGTGGAGAGCCCGAGTTGGAAAGCCTGGTCGTAGTGGGTGACGACGTGATCGAGCGTCGGGAAGCGACCGTCGTGGTAGTACCCGAAGCCCTCGCGCCGGAACACTGCGCGGAGCGGCGTCGTGCGGTACACGCCGTCGGGGCCGCGGAGACGTGGTTGCTGGCTTGTGATGCAGACATTCGCAGTCGTGTCCCGGCCCGCATGCACGCGCCACGGCGTTGCGGCTCCTCCGACCAATCCCAGTATCACCGTATTGGCAGCGAAGTTGCGTCGTCGCCGCGCCTTGTGGCACGCACACGCGCACTCGGGATAAGACCGCAACTGTCTGCATCACACCACTAGATCTCTTCGAGCTTCTTGCCGGCGACGGCCGCCTTGGCGACGTCGTTCATCAGCACCGCCGCTAGCGGCAGCGTCGCGGCCTCGATCCGGTCGCGTACGGCCTGCACTTCGGCGAGGTCGGTCGACGACCCGATGCGGCGGCCGGCTTCGAGCGCCTCGCCGATCTCCTCGTAGGTTTCCTTGTCGAGGTGGCGTTCGGCGGCCTCGAGGTTCTTCTCGGTCGCGCGTTGCATCGTGCCGATCTCGGCCTTGAGGTCGGCGACGCGGCGTGCGTCGAAGTCTTCCTTGGCGTGCTCGTACGACGCTTGGAGCATCTCCTCGACTTCGTCGTCGGTCAGGCCGTGCATCGGCGCGACCTCGATCTCGGCGCGGGAGCCGGTGGACTCCTCGCGTGCGGCGACGGTCAAGACGCCGTTGGCGTCGATGTGGAAGCGCACGGTGACGCGTGCCATGCCGGCGGGCATCGGCGGGATACCGGTCAGCTTGAAGCGCCCGAGCGTGCGGTTGTCGCTCGCGAGCTCACGCTCGCCCTGGACGATGTGGAAGTCGATGCCGGTCTGGTTGTCGGCGTAGGTCGTGAATCCCTCGTTGACGCTGCACGGGATCGTCGAGTTGCGCTCGATCAGCTTCGCGACCGCGCCACCGACCGTCTCGAGGCCGAGCGAGAGCGGCGTGACGTCCATCAAGAGGATGTCGCGCGTTCCGCCGACCAGGACCTGCGCCTGGGCCGCAGCGCCAAGCGCGACGACCTCGTCGGGGTTGAGCTCGGTGTGCGGCTTCTTGCCGAAGAACTCCTCGACGCGGCGCCGCACGAGCGGGACGCGCGTCGAACCACCGACGAGCACGATCTCCTCGATCTCGCCCGTGCTCAGCCCCGAGTCGGAGAGCGCCTGGCGGCACGCGTCCAGGGTGCGCGCGACGAGTGAATCGATCCGCTGTTCGAACTCCTCGCGCGTGATCGTGCGGTGCCAGCGCAGGCCGGTCTCCGGCACGATCATGTGGAAGTCGGTCTCGGGGTCGTGCGTCAGGGCGATCTTCGCGCGCTCGGCGCTGAGGCGCACCGCCTGCAGGAACCCCGGATCGGCGAGCTCTTGCGGGCTCATCCGGTCGGCGAGCTCCGCGCGCGCGAGGTCGATGAGGACGCGATCGAAGTCGTCGCCGCCGAGCTGCGTGTCGCCGGCCGTCGCGAGCACCTGGAAGACACCCTCCTCGATCGACAGGATCGAGATGTCGAACGTGCCGCCGCCGAGGTCGTAGACCGCGACCTTGCCCTCGCCGCGCTGGTCGAGCCCGTAGGCGAGGCTGGCTGCCGTCGGCTCGTTGATGATGCGCAGGACCTCGATCCCGGCGAAGCGCGCGGCGTCGCGGGTCGCTTGGCGCTGTGCGTCGTCGAAGTACGCGGGCACCGTGATCACGGCGCCGCGCAGTCCCTCGACGCCGAGCGCGCGGCACGAGTCCTGCCGGATCTTCAGCAAGATCAGGCCGGACAGTTCTTGAGGCGTGTACTTGCGGTCGTGCAGCTTGATCTGCACGAGTCCGCGCTCCGTCTCACTGACGTGGTAGGGCTGGGTCGCGACGTCGATCGCGACGTCCGCGAGGCCTCGGCCCATGAAGCGCTTGACGCTGAACACGGTGTTCTCGGGGTCGACGACGGCTTGGTCGCGCGCCACGCGCCCGACGAGCGGCTCGCCTTCGTCGCGGATGTTGACGACCGAAGGCAGGATCCCCGTTTCACCCGAAGCGCGGATCACCTGCGGGCGGCCGTCCTGCCAGAGTGCGGCGAGCGAGTTGGTCGTACCGAGGTCGATCCCGATCGCCGGGAGGTGCGCGGTGTTGTTGAGGACGTTGAGTTCGACGTAACCCATGGTCTTTGTTCAGCGGTTCGCGGCCTGCTCGAGCCGCAGGGCACGCATCTCAGCCAGCGTGCGGTCGAGGTAGCGCAGGGCGTTGAGGCGCTTGCGCGTCTCGGTCAAGGCGGGGGCGCCCGGCGCGGGCGTGGGGGAAAGGGAGCGAGCGACCTCGGCCAAGACGCTCGCGCGCTCGGCGTTCAGGGTCTCTTCGAGGGGCGTGAGTGCGGAGCGTGCGCCCGATCCCGGCGCGCTTTCACGTGCTTCCTCGAGAGCCTCGTTCCACTCCAGGACCTCCATCAGGAACTCCTGCGGCATCTGCCGCTCGTCGGTCTCGGAGGGACCCTCGAGCGCGCGCAACAGCCAGTCCGCACGGCGCGCATCGTCCGCGACGATCTCGTGGGCGGAGTTGAGCGCTGCGCTGCCCGATTCGGCGCGTGAGCGCAGGGCTTCGTCGGCCGTAGCGTAGAAGTCGGGGTGCACGAGACGGCTGAAGCGCAGGAGGCGCTTGCGCAGGTCGGTCGGATCGACGTCGTAGCCGATCGGCAGCCCGAGGATCTCGAACGGGGTCGCGTCGGCGCCCAGCTCGAGCAGGGCTCCGCACGCTGCGCACCCGAGCGGCGTCTCGAGCTCGACGCCACAGGAGGGGCACGTGCTCATGAATGCCAGGTTCGAAGCTCTAGACGCTGAAGGATTCGCCGCAGCCGCAGCTCTTCGCGGCGTTCGGGTTCGTGAACTTGAACCCGCGACCCATGAGGCTTTCTTCGAAGTCGACGACCGTGCCGTTGAGGTAGAGGAAGCTCTTCGGGTCGCAGATGACCTTGATCCCGTTGACCTCGTGCACCTGATCGGTCGGCGCGACGTTGTCGTCGAAGCCGAGCGTGTAGGAGAAGCCCGAGCAGCCACCGCCCTTGACGCCGACGCGCAGCGCCGTCTCCGCGGGGAGGCTCTGGTCCTCGACGATGCGCTTGACCTCGGCCTGCGCGCGTTCTGTGATCGAAACAGCCATGTCGGTGGTGAGATCGCCCGCTACTGGGCGCCTTCCGTTTGCTTCTCGGCTTCGGCGCCGACGGTCTCGCCGTCCTGCTTGTGCTTGTAGTTGCTGATCGCTGCCTTGATGGCGTCCTCTGCGAGGACCGAGCAGTGGATCTTGACCGGCGGGAGCGACAGCTCCTGGACGATGTCGGTGTTCTTGATCTCCATCGCCTCTTCGATCTTCTTGCCCTTGATCCACTCGGTCGCGAGCGAAGAGCTGGCGATCGCGGAGCCGCACCCGAAGGTCTTGAACTTCGCGTCGACGATCGTGTCGCCCTCGACCTGGATCTGGAGCTTCATGACGTCGCCACATTCGGGCGCGCCGACGACGCCGGTGCCGACGTCCTTTGCGTTCTTGTCCATCGAACCGACGTTGCGCGGCTCGTTGTAGTGATCGAGTACTTTGTCGCTGTATGCCATGCTAGTGACCGCCTTGCCATTGAACGGTTGAGAGATCGATGCCCTCCTGCACCATCTCGTACAGGGGGGATAGCTCGCGCAGCTTCTTGACGGCCTCGATCACCTGATCGGCGGCGAAGTCAACCTGCTCGCTAGTGGTCATGCGTCCGAAGCCGAAGCGGATCGAGCTGTGCGCCAGCTCGTCGCCGACGTCCATCGCCTGCAGCACGTGGCTGGGCTCGAGGCTCGCGGACGTGCAGGCGGAACCCGAAGAGACGGCCAGGTCCTTGATCCCCATGATCATCGACTCGCCTTCGACGTAGGGGAAGGAGAGGTTCGAGCAGCCGGGGAGGCGGTGCTCGACGTCACCGTTGATCACGACGTGATCGAGGGATCCGAGGACCTTCTTCTCGAAGGCTTCGCGCAACGCGTTGGAGTGCTCGCGGTCCTTGTCGAGGTCGGCCTCGGCCACCGCGCAGGCCGCACCGAGCCCGACGATTCCGGGCACGTTGAGTGTCCCCGAGCGCATGCCGCGCTCGTGCCCGCCGCCGTCCATCTGGGCGACGAGGCGCACCCGTGGGCTGCGGCGTCGCACGTACAGGCAGCCAGCGCCCTTCGGCCCGTAGATCTTGTGCCCCGACAGGCAAAGCAGGTCGACGTGATCCGCTTCGACGTCGACCGGGATCTTGCCGACGGCCTGGGTCGCGTCGGTGAAGAAGAGGATCTTGCGCTCCTTGCAGAGCGCGCCGATCTCACGGACCGGGTGGATCGTTCCGACCTCGTTGTTGGCCCACATCAAGGCGACGAGGATCGTGTCGTCACGCAGCGCGGCGCGGACGTCCTCGACCGAAACGCGTCCGGTCTTGTCGGGCTTGAGGTAGGTCACCTCGAAGCCCTCCTTCTCGATGTGCTTGCACGTGTCGAGCACGGCCTTGTGCTCGGCCTGGCACGTCACGATGTGCTTGCCGCGGGAGCCGTACATGTCGCACACGCCCTTGATCGCGAGGTTGATCGCCTCGGTCGAGCCCGACGTGAAGACGATCTCCTTCGCCGACGCGCCGATCAGCGAGGCGATCTGCGCGCGCGAGGTCTCGACGGCTTCCTCCGCCGTCCAGCCGAACGCGTGGCTGCGGCTCGCCGCATTGCCGAACACATCGGAGAAGTACGGCAGCATCGCCTCCAGGACGCGCGGGTCCACGGGCGTCGTCGCTTGGTAGTCGAGGTAGATGGGGGTCTTCATTCGGGCGTCGGGATCAGGTCGGCGGGGCTACGGTTGAGTGGGCCAGAGATGCGAGCGTCGTGTTCTCGAACAGCGTCCAGATGCCCTGGCGGATGCGCTGGAGGGGGGAGCGGATGGGGCAGAGGGGCGTGACCTCGCAATCCCCGTCCTTGTTCGCCAGCGCCAGGGCGTTGCAGCTGGTGAGCTCGGGCGCGCCCTCCAGCGCAGCCACGACCTCGCCCAGCGTGACGTCGCCCGCGGGCCTGGCCAGCCAGAAGCCACCGGTCGCGCCACGGGCCGAATCGACGATGCCGGCGTGGTGAAGGGCCTTCAGGGACTCCCCGAGCGCCCTCTTGGGCACCGGGTAGTGCTCGCCGATCTCGCGCACGCTGACGACCTTCCCCTCGCGGTCAGCGAGGTGGATCAGGGCGATCAGCCCGTACTCGGTGCGTTTGGTGAGCTTCAGCACAGCGATTACGCATCCTTTTGGTGCGAATTGAAGTATAGGTCATCGCCCCTCCGGAGCCAGCATCAGGACGAAAAATCTTCCGTTGGCGTGAGGGTTGCCCTCAAGGGAAGGGCCCGACCGGTCGATCCAGGGGCCATGGGCATTGCGGATGAGAGCGTCGTTTGCTTCCAGTGCGGGAGCCCCGTGGCCGACGAGAACGGCCCCCGATTGAACCAGATCGACGAAGATCGGAACTGTCCGGCATGCGTGCAGCGCCTGCTGGAGGCCATGGAACCGGTCTTCCATACGCCTTGGCGGGTGGAGCAGCCGGTCGAGAAGGAGGGGTGAGCGGGGCCGCGAAGGCCCGCTCATGAAGCCGCGGTTGCCAAGGCCTCTCGCAGATCCTCCGGCAACAGCCGCGGCCCGCCCTTCAGCTCGATGCATGCGAGCTCGATCGTCCCGGACGCGATCCGCACACCGTCCTCGGCCCGCTCGATCTCGTACTCGAATGCGACCGACGCGGCGCGCAGGCGCCCGACCTGCACGGTCACCGTGAGCTTGTCGGCGTACCGAGCCGACGCCCGGTAGCGCAGATCGATGCGGCGCACCGGGAGGCCGATGCCGCGTTCCTCGACCTCTCGGTAGGGGCAGCCGAGGGCCTCCATGTAGGCCGTGCGCGCTTCCTCCATGTAGAGGAGGTAATTGGCGTGGTGCACCACGCCCATCTGGTCGGTCTCGCCGTAGCGGACCTGCAGTTGGTGCTCGTAGGCCATGGGGCGGGATTGTAAGCAGGGGCTTCACGCCGAGCGGCGTTTGCTGGTACAACCCCCGGCCGAATCATGCCGATTCCCACGGAGAAGCCCGGGCCGAAGGCCGCGAACCTCGGCGACCCCAACGTCGCGACCCTGCTTACCTGGCTCGTGCCGGGAGCGGGCCACCTGTACCTCGGTCGGGTCAAGTTCGCGCTCGTCGCCTTCGCCGTGGTCGAGGGCCTCTACCTGCTCGGTGTGCTGCTCTCGCACGGCATGTTTCTCGAGTACCTCCCCGCGGAGATGCGCAGCCGGTTCGCCGGTGCGCTCACGCCCGAGGTCGGCAACCTCGGCGCGCTGCTCTTCCACGTCAAGCAATACGGCTACGGCGTCGGCCACCCCCGCCCGTGGCCCGCGACGATGGACATGGGCACGACGCTGACGGCGCTGAGCGGGATCCTCAACCTCTTCGTCATGTCCCGCGCGCACTTCGACGCCCGGTTCACGATGGAGCCACGCGCGAAGGCGATCGACCCCGCCACCGCGGCCCTCGCGACGTTCTGCGTTCCGGGCTTCGGTCAGTTCCTGCAGAAGCGCACGGGGCGCGGCGCGGTGATGTTCATCTTGCTCGTCGGCCTGTTCGTTCTCGGCTGCTGGTTGGCAGGCGGCACGAACCTCGACCGCGAGCGCCACTTCTACTACTGGGCGGGACAGTTTCTGCTCGGCGCGCCCGCGGTCATCGCCGAGTTCCTCCACGGCCACCCGCTGCTCCAGGCCGACGTCGAGTACGCGGACGCGGGCGTCGTGCTCGCCTGCGTCGCCGGGATGCTCAACGTCTTGTGCATGCTCGACGCCTTCGCGTACTCCGAAGAGACGCTGTCGGGTGTCCCGCGGCATCCCCAGCCCGAAGGGGAGTCCGAGGCCAAGGAGGTTCTGGCATGAAGGATCTGCCCTTCCACATCCTTCTGTTCCTCGCCTCCGGCACGGTGATCGTCACGATCAGCGTGATGTTCAGCGAAGCGGACGATGGGTCGGCGCTGCGGGTCTTGCCGAAGCGCTTGCTGTACTTCTTCGCGGGGTGTGGAGCGGTCGCGGTCGTGATGCTGATTTGCGAGCACACGTTCGCGTCGATTCACTGGGGCGGCTGACTCCGGAGTCCCGGCGAGTCTCTCAAACCAGCCGGTAGAGCCCCCCCGGCGACCGCGCGACGCGCCCCGCCAGCTCGAACTCGACCAGCGTCGACAGCACCGACGTCAACGGAACCCCAACCCGCCCCGCGAGCTCGGCGGCGGTCAGCGTCTCGCCGCGCAGTCCGGACAACAGGCCCGTCGGGTCTCTCGGCACACTCTCCGGCGCGGCGTGAACATCGATCCCGCACAGGTCGGACAGGAGCTGCTCTGGTGACTCGACGGCCGTTGCGCCCTCGCGCAGAAGGCGCAGCGTCCCGCGTGCGAGCGGATGATCGACCCGGCCAGGCAGCGCGAACACGTGCTTGCCCTGGTCGACCGCCCAACGCGCGGTGATCAGCGAGCCCGAGGCGAACGCCGCCTCGACCACGAGGACGCCGCGCGAGAGACCGGAGATCAGACGGTTGCGTAGCGGGAAGTGGTGGCGCCGCGGGCCCTGACCGGGCGGGTACTCCGACAGGAGGAGCCCGCCGCGGGCGACGGCGTCGGTGGCGGGACCGGTCGGCCACGGGCGGTCGACGCCGCTGCCGAGCACCGCGATCGTCGCGCCACCGACGGCGAGCGCGCCACGGTGCGCGGCCTGGTCGATTCCGCGCGCGAGGCCGCTGACGATGACGGCACCCGCGCGGGCGAGCTCGGTGGCGAACCGCTCCGCCTGCGCCTCGCCGTAGGGGGTCGGCGAGCGCGTGCCGACGATCGCGATCCGTGGAGCTTCCGCGAGGAACGCCAGCCGGCCGCGCACCCACAGGGCCTCGGGAGGGGATTCGACCTCGTCGAGCTCATTCGGCCAGCGCTTCGAGGCGGAATCGAGCCGCAGGGGCGTGTCGGAGTGCGGTTGCATCAGTCCCTAGGACCGATGCAACCGCCGCTGGGTTGCGGCCGGTCTCCATCAGTCGAAAGTGATGTTCAGACCGTTGGAGAAGTTGTTGGTGCTTCCGATGTCGCGGTACCACAGCTGCCAGTTCCAGCTGTCGCCGGCAACGATCGTCTCGCCGGGCCGCGGCATCGTCGGGACGTTGATGTCACCGACCTGGACGGCACCCGAACCGCTCGCACCGAAGCTCAGGATCTGTCGGGCAGTCCCGTGGAGCTGGGGTTGTTGGGGCAGTACTGCGTGCCGATCGGGACGGGCGGACCCGGGCTCGTGTCGATATCGATGAGGATGTCGACGGGAAACCCGATCGATGCGAAGGGCACCGGGTCGACGATGCCGCAGGGGGGGGGGGGGGGGGGGGGGAGGGCGGGAGCGGGGGGCGGCCCCCCGGGGGGGTTCGCCCCGCAGAAAAAGAAGGCGCCCCGCGGGTGGC
>JAAELL010000328.1 GCA_024226735.1 bacterium
CACATCCAGAGCGGCGACCAGCTGCGGTTGGACTACAGCGTTTCGATCAGCTCGTTCGTCGGCGACTCCGCGGATCCCGCGCTTCCCCCACCTCGTCAAGAGAACCTGCTCGACAGCACGGTCACGGTGCCCGACGGTCACACGATCGTCGTCGGCGGATTGGAGGTGGACTCTGAGACCGAGGCCGTCTCGCGACTGCCCTTGCTGGGAAGGCTCCCGATTCTCGGCGCGCTGTTCCGCAACACCTCGACGGGGCACACCAAGAGCCGCTTCTTCGTCTTCCTGCGCTGCAGCGTGCTCCAGCACGAGCGGTTCGAGGACCTCAAGTACCTCAGCGTGGAAGACCTCGACGCAGCCGCGCTCGATGACGGCCTCCCCGTGTTGGAGCCGAGGATCATGCGATGAGAGCAGCACTCGTAGCCTTGGCGCTCGCGGTCGGCTGTACGTCCTCGCCTCCGGGTCCGTACACGACCCCGACCGAGGTCGAGCGCGACACCCAGCGTGCGGAGAGGCTCACGCGACAGGCCGCCGATCTCATCATCTCCAATCCAGTCGCTGCAGAGGAACTCCTGCGCGAGGCCGTCACGGCCGACATCTTCCACGGCCAGGCCCACAACAACCTCGGCGTGATCTTCCTGCGCCGCGAGGAGTTCTACGAGGCCGCCCACGAGTTCGAGTGGGCGCGGAGGCTCTTGCCTGGTCATCCGGATCCGCGAGTCAATC
>JAAELL010000329.1 GCA_024226735.1 bacterium
CTCGAGCCGGTAGCCGATGCCGTACGCGCAGCTCGAGATGTCGCAGCCGTCGATCGTGGCGTCCTGCGCGTACGCGGTGCCCGTGCTCCACATCTGGAAGTGCACGCCGCACCGCGCCATCCCGTAGATGATCGTGTCGCGGATCGTAAGGCCGCTGACGTTCCAGTTCCCCGTGTAGATTCCGTCCGACTGACCCCCGTCGTCGACGATGTCGTAGATCAGACACTGGTCGACGAGCAGGTCGCCGCCGATCACCCGGATCCCCTCGTCCGAGGTCGCCGGCGCCGAGTTCGTGATCTCGAAGCCGGTGATCCGGGTGAAGGCGCCCTCGACCCAGAAGCAAGTCCCCTTGCCACCTGGGTCAACGAGCACGCCCGTTCCCGCGGTCCCGTTGTGCTGGTCCGCTGCAGCGACTCTCAGGTCAACGTAGGCCGTGGCCGATTCACCGGTGATCGAGGGCACCACGACGTTCTCCGCGTACGTGCCCGCGAACACCTCGATCGTCTCGACCTCGGTGAGCGGAGCAGACGCAGAGACCGCGGCGATCGCGTCCTGGATCGTCGCGTGGTCGCGGCCAGGGCCTACGGACCTGTACCCCACGCCTTCGGCCTACGAGGCGTTGCGGGTGCGCAGATGGACGGGAGGCGTGCCAGGGGGCGTCACCGTGTATGCGCCGCCATCGGGATCGAACGGGTAGATCGAGCCGTTGACGAACGCGATGATCGGCGAGTCCGCGTCGTTGGTGACGAACTTGTAGTAGACGTGCCCGACGACTTGGCGGGAGTTGTCGTTCGAGACGTTACCGAAGTTGATCGGGTCCGCTCTGAAGTCCCACTGGTCGTTCGTGTCGTCGCGCACGACAGACTTGTTCGCGAGCGTCTGTCGCGAGTAGCCCGTCGCGTCGAGCTCGTCGAGCGTACCGAGGTCACCGACGAAGACTGCGTCCTCCTCGGTGTCCGCGGTCGTGTTGCTCATGACAGCCATCACGCGGATGCCGTCATTGGTGAGGTCGATGCGCGTGGAATCGAAGTTGATCTGGCCGAGGGCCGGCGTGAAGTAGTGGGACATGGGTCAGTTCTCCTTGAAGGCGACGCCGAGCTGCTCGGCTTCGCCGGGTGCGTAGAGGGCACGGCAGTAGGGTGGAAGTGGGTCGTCCATCTCGAGCTCGAGCTCCTCGCCGATGTCGCGGTTCACGACGATCACGCGCTCCCCACCGCCGCCGTGTACGTAGATGGGCAGGCCGCTGCCCTTGGTGAACAGGCACGCGGCCCAGTCGAGGTTCCCGCGCGCGATGAAGATGCGCGTGTCCCAACGGACATCGAGTGCGGTCTGACCTGGAGGCCCTGCCGATACGGCGCCGACGAACGGCACCTGGCTGGAGCTGACGCCGGCGCAGGAGAGAGGGAGAAGGGCGACGAGCCAGAGTAGAGCTCGCTGAATCATGGGCGGTGCGCCTCCAGGCGCTGTTCGATGCTCTCGAGGCGTTCAGAGATCTGCCTGGAGCTCATCGCGTGCGCCTCCAACACGCGATCGAGCCCCTGTTCGAACGACTTGCGCGCCTCGGCTCGCTCATCTGCCGACGCACGCCGCTCGGCAGCCATGTACTTCAGAAAGAGCACCACGACGACGAGCACGGCGACGACGGACACCCCCTCGGGGAGGAGGCTCAGGAGCGAAACGGTTTCGGGATCCACCATGTGCATCAGGGCCAGGAAACGGCCGCGAGCGCGTCGTCGACCTCGGTGTTGTCTGTCGCGGCCGCGATTGCAGCGAGGGCCGTCTGGAGCACGTCTTCGACCGCTCCGAGCGAAGTCTCGAGCGCGTCACGGTCGGTGAGGACCTGGTCCCGCACCAAGGCGACCGTGGCGCCCTTGATGTCGATCAGCGCCTCGAGCAACGGGTACTCGCCTGGGTCGATGACAAGATCCCCCACCGCGCGCTCCGCCTGACGGATCGTGAGCGCGTCGACAAGCTCCTGACCGCTCGAGGCCGCAGACGAGCTGATGTGTTTTGCCCTCTCGGTCGCAGCCTGCCCGCGGACGGTGCCACCGGCCTTCGCCTGATAGTCGGCGAGTGCCGTCGGCGCGCCGGTCTCGGGCACGTTCCCGATGGCCGTCCATGCGCTGTACTCGCGCTGCGCGCGGTTCGCGGCGTCGGCGGGGAGAAAGGTGCTCGTCGCGGTCGTGCGGACCTGAGCGTGGGTCGTGAGCTCGAACGGTTTCGGCATGGATCAGATCTCCGACTCGGCGGTCCAGTGGGCCTCCACGGGAGCGAC